>LJVD01000147.1 GCA_001304225.1 candidate division Zixibacteria bacterium SM1_73 | reverse complement strand
CATTCAGATATTCACCAAAAACAATAATCAGTGGAAAGCCAAAGAGCTTACCCAGGCTGATGTGGACAAATTTTTCGAACAACAAAAAAGAACCGAAATATCTCCGATTGTGGGGCATAATGGGTATCTGATAAACTTGGCCTCGCCTAAAGAGGATATTTTCGCCATGTCCAGAGAATCCATGTTGGTAGAGCTTCAAAGAGCGGAAAAGCTTGGTTTGCCTTATCTGGTAATGCATCCCGGCTCACATTTGGGCACAGGAGAATGTCTGGAGACCACCGCTGGTCAGGGAAGCACTTTGGGATACAAGTTCGAACAATTGGCAGAAATCATAGAGCTGGTAAAAGAAAATCAAAGATTAGGAGTTTGTTACGATACCTGTCACACCTTTGCTGCAGGATACGATGTAAGGACAAAAAAGGCTTATTTAAGGTTATTCATTTAAATGATGCCATAAAGGACTTAGGCTCTCGCGTGGATCGGCATACTCATATCGGTGAGGGGAAAATTGGGCTGGAGGGGTTTAGGCTTTTAATGAATGATAAAAGATGGGAGGAGGTACCCAAGATTTTAGAGACACCGAAGGAAAAAGGGACGGCAAAAGACATAGAGAATTTAAATAGGTTGAGAAATTTGGCTGAATAGCAGGGTCAACGGATTAAACGGATTGAGCAAATTTGTAAAGAAGTGAAACCCAAGAAGAAGTGGGTGAAATCTGTCGAAGGAAGATCATGAAGATTCAATACTCTAAAAGCTTCTTACTTTCTTTCCTCTTACTTTTTTTGTTTAGCGTCGAGTTAGCTTATTCCTCGCCTGGGATATTGCTGAGGATCGATATAGAAGAGGGAATTCCCGAAGATTCGTCGAGTCCTATGGATCCAAATTCAGATTTTCAACTGATCGACCAAAAAGAAATAAAGCTTTTTAATGGAAGACAAACCGCCTCCTTTCAAGCCAACTTTACCCTTGCGATCACAGCCATCATTATTCCCAAAGAGCTATCCGGCGACAGCCAAGAACTGATGTTGACCGTTGAGCTGATAACTTTGGCTCCGGAGGCTCAAACCATCTTCAAAGAGATTTCGGCAAAGGATAACCAGACTCTCTTTTTGGGTCAGGTGAGAGCAAAAATGGAGAGGGTGTATAGGATCTTTCTTACCCCCAAAATAATCGGGAATTTAGAGGAGCAATGCGAGCTGTCTACCAGCGACAGAAAGGAAGATTGGGAAGAACTTCCCAGTTCACATTTCTTCTTTTGGTATCTGGACAACTCATTGGCCGATTTTCACTGGCGAAGAATCAAAGGATTTGTGGAGGATGAATATAGACGTTTCCGGGAAGTCTTCGGCTTTACCCAGCCAGCTATGGATAGAATGGTATATTATCTGGTGCCTTGTCGGGTCCCTGAGGTGGTATGGGACAGCCGATTCGATATGAGTCTGGACCCGGTGAAGAACAAAACCTACGTGATCTATAACCTTTACGAAAGGTCTCTGGACTCTCCCAATGTCGGTTTTCTCCTTTTTTATAGATTATGGGGGTATGCCCCGCCACTCTTGGCAGAAGGCATAGGAGGCTATTTTTCCCTATCCCATCACTTCACCAAGAAATTGATAAAGGACGACAAATTCATCCCTTTGGAAAATTTGAAGATCTCTTTGGATTATCGCAGTCAACCTCAAAAGGCAGCCTTTGTTGAGGCTAGTTCATTTGTCAGGTTCTTGGTGCACGAGTATAACTTAGATAAATTCAAGAATTTTTACCAGCAGGCTACCGATTTGACCTTCGATGAAACGGTGATGAAGGTATACGGAAAAGATTTGGCAACCTTGGAAGATGAATGGCTTTCCTTTTTGGACGGGTATAAGGACGTTAAGGCTGATTTCTACCATTTGGCGGCAGTAAAGATGAGTTATATTCACTTTGATGAAGCACAGGAGTTGTATGAGGATATATTGGAGCTTTTTGGTCGGGATGTGGGAGCCCTTCGCAGTTTGGCTTATTTGCATTATCTAAGAGGTGAATATGATGAGTCGAAGAAATTTTATCTGGAGGCTTTGAGTGGAGATTCTCTCAATCCGGAATATCTTTATATTATTGGAAATACTGTCTATCTCCAGGGCAGGTATGATGAGGCCAGAAAGTTTTACCAAAAAGCTCTGTTTTCGGACTCAAGTTATGTGGATGCTTACATCAAATTAGGGGAACTCGATCTTCTGGAGGGGAGTCTTTTGTCTGCACAAGATCATTTCAATAAGGCAGATGCGATTAAGGCCAGTTATCAAACTAAGATCGACATTTATTCAGGATTGGGAAACGTTTTCCAGAAGTTACACAATGAGGAGAGGGCACTTCCTTATCTCAAAAGGGGGGAGCTGTTTTTCAATCTGGGGGAGATAGATTCTGCCATCAATTATCTTAAAATCGCAGAATTCTTAGAAGACAAGCCCTTATATCGGGGAAGGGTGCTTTTGGCTTTGGGAAAAGCGTACGAGAAGAAAGGTGAGGGAAAAAGAGCTAAGGAATACTATGATGAGGTGCTAGATCTTCCTGCTGGATTTCAGGAGAGAAAAGAAGCGAAGGAACTGTTAAAATCAAAATGATGAATGACGAAACGACGAATCAAAGATTTAAAGAGCAAGATTGCCCGTTGGTTCGGGATACCTTACCCCGAACCATAAATGGTCGAGGGTAAGGGCACCCCTGACCAACGAGAGGAGTTTAATATGTTTAAGAGATTATTACGAAGGGGAGTCAGACCCATTGATGCTATCATAGTTGGCGTTGTTGGTCTGACATGGCATATATTTTTCTCAACTAATCAAGAATTGTTAATAACGGTTCTCTTTGGTCTGCTTATAATTGATGGCATGGTTGCACTGATTCAACCAGCGAAATGAGAAAAACAATGAGGGTGGAACACAAGTAGCCTTCGGTTCATCCCGCTCCAGGCATATGTTCCACGGCCGGCAGGCTTCACCTGCTGTTCATTTCCCGTTGGTGAACAACACCTACCGGAGGCAGGAGACTGTAAACTCATTGAACCTTCAATCTTATGGTAAGAAATGAAAACACTTGAGGAAATAAAAAAACTGATAGGGCAATACAAACAAGAGTTAAAAGAAAAACTCAAGGTAAAAGAGATAGGAATATTTGGCTCCACTATCAGAGGAGAGCGAAGTCAAACCAGCGACATAGACCTTCTGGTTGATTTTAAAAATGAAGCAGACCTTTTTGACCTTATGGGATTGGGCTTATTTCTTGAAGAAAAATTTAACCAAAGAGTGGATGTAGTACCCAAAAGAGCGATAAGAGAAGAAATCAAAGACAGGGTTTTAAAAGAGGTAGTCTATTTATGAGAAATCACAGACTGTATTTGAAAGATATTTTGGACGCCCTGGAAAGCATAGAGAAATTTTGCAAGATGGAGGGCATAAAACATGTTAAGAGGGAGTAAGTGGATAGATATTGAGCATAATCCAAGTCACAAAGGCTTTGGAGTTTACAGAATACGTTTAGCTAACTCAAAAGGATCTCAGATTGAGATTCCTCGATTTCTTGATAAAGACAAGGATGGAATTCTCCTAATAGGTAGATCAAAAGATTTAGAGAAACGGATTAAGTGTTTTCGTGGTGCAATGAAAGGAAAGAGATGTGCTCATTCAGAAGGGCAAAGATTGCGTCTTATAATCGAATCTACGAACTTTAATAGAAACTATAGGTATAAAATCCAGTATTCTTTTAGAAGATTACAAAACGAAGGACAAATCCAGAAGGCAGAGGAACGATTGCTAAAAGGTTATTTTAGAAAGTATGGAGAACCTCCGCCACTCAACAACAATCTGCCAAATAAAGATAAAAGAAAGAGAAAAAGGTAGTCCAACGTTTGGTTTATGTTCAATTTTTTGAACCAATAATACCGAGGCTGTCCCCTCTCCCCTGGCGGGAGAGGGAAAAGGTGAGGGGGAATCAAATAGAATGAGACCTCACCCCCTGCCCCCTCTCCATAAAATGGAGAGAGGGAAAGAGGGGAAGAGGTAAACCAATGATTAGCTTATGTTCAATTTTCTTAATCCCATTTTTCTTTTTGCCGCGGGAGCGGCAGTCCTGTTTCCTCTTTTGATTCATCTGTTCAACCGACAGAAGGTGAAGAAGGTCTTTTTTTCTTCTCTTTTGTTTTTGAGGTCTTTGGAGAAGACCCGGATGAGGAGGGTTAAGATCAAGGAATATCTGCTTTTGTTGATCCGGAGTCTAATAATCCTTCTGGTGGTGGCAGCCTTTGCCCGACCAGCCATCCGGGGAGGCTTTGTCTCAAAGGTGGGAGCTCATGCCAAGACATCTGTTGTTATACTTTTGGATGACTCTTACAGCATGAGGTATGAAACCAAAGAGGGTTCACTATTCGATTTGGCAAAAAAGAAAGCAAGAAAAATCATCAATCAGTTGAAGGAAGGGGATGACGCAAGTTTGATCCTTTTTTCCTCGGAGCCCGAAAGGAAGGGGATGACGCAAGTTTGATCCTTTTTTCCTCGGAGCCCGAATTGACAAAGGATATGCCCACTTTCGATTTCAAAAATCTGTTAAATCGGCTGGATGAAGTTCAGCCATCATGTCAAATCACAGATGTTGGTCAGGCACTGAAATCGGCTTTTGAAGTCTTGAGGGATTCCAAGAACTTAAATCAAGAAATATACCTGATCTCGGACATAGAAAAATCTGGATGGTATTTCAGCGATAAGAGTTTATCCTCCCTGGAGAGCGAGCAAGTCAAACTTTATCTGCTTGACGTCTGGCCGGAGGAGAAACAGAACCTGTGCATAGAAAAGATAGATTTCGGCAATCAACTCATAGAAAAAGGAAGCCCTTTTCGTATAAAGGTGCAAGTTGCCAATTTCACCTCTCAGCCAGTGAGAAGCCTTTTGGTGGGACTTTATCTGGATGGAAGAAGGGTAAGCCAGACAGATATTGATATCGAAAGGGGCGGGAAGGCAACCGTGGAGTTTGCGCAGACTGTGGAAAATGCAGGAATCCACAGCGGCTTTTTTGAGATCACCGATGATGACCTTATGATAGACAATCGCAGATACTTTGCCTTTAGAATCCCGGAAAGAATCGAAGTCTTGTTAGTGGGGGAGCATCAAATTGATACCCAAACTCTTAGATTGGCTTTGAACCCACAGCAGAAAAGCGATGTTCACATGGTGGTCTCGGAGGCAGATAGAAAATCCTTAGCCGGAATCGATTTTAATAAATATAAGGTCATTATCTTTTCCAATCTTTCCAGATTGAGCGATGTTGGATTGACCAACCTGGAGAGGTTTACAAAAAGAGGAGGAGGAATTTTATTTATTTTGGGAAACAATGTAGACCCCGAATTTTACGCTCAAGAGATAGTCAAAAGATTTTTTGATCTGGATTTGAAAGTGCCTTTTACTCCTACCAAGAATGTAGGAGGATTTTTCACTCTGGAGAAAATCGATTGGGATCATCCCATCTTTCAGGTATATCAAAATGTGGAAGAAAATAAGCTCCCCCAGATAAAATTCTCGTCGGTTTTCGAGTTACCCCAAAAAAACCCCGTAAAGGTAATCTCTCGTTTCAGTTTGGGTAAACCAGCTTTGATCGAAAAGAATTTAGGTTCTGGAAAGGTTCTGCTTTTCGCCGCTTCCTTGGATGAGAAGGAGAGTGATTTGGTGATCCATCCCTTTTTCGTCCCTTTTGTCAACCGAACCGTGGAATATTTGGCTTCTGATTTGACCAAGCTTTTTGAGGATATTCTGGTGGGATCGAAAATCGAAAGAGAACTTGCTCCGGAGATGAGCAGAGAGGAAATCAAATTGGTTGATCCGGAAAATTTGGAGAACTCTCTGGCGCCGGTTGTCCAGAAGGACAAGCTGGTGCTAAACATTCAAGATACCGAGAAGCCGGGTATATACAAGATTAAGACAGAAAAGAGAGTGGTGGATCGATTTGCGGTGAACATAGACCCCAAGGATTCTGATCCTGGCAAGATCGAAAAATCCGAGATTGAGAAAAAATTAGAGGGGTTGAGCTTATTCTACATCGATCCCGACGACGACATAGAAAAAGAAATACTGCAGTC
>LJVD01000097.1 GCA_001304225.1 candidate division Zixibacteria bacterium SM1_73 | reverse complement strand
AGTTCCTGTTCCATTTGAAAATGCATCTTTCCTCTTCCCCCATCCTTCCATTCGCATCCTCTGGGGACGGCGGTAACGCATCCCATGCCCAAATTCTTGATAGCCCCCGCATAGCTGGAATCGATATGTCCCTTCACGTGCGACAAAACCATCATGGATGGGGCATCGTATATGGCGGAGGGAATGTATAACTCTTTTAATATCTTTCCCGCTTTCACCTTTACTGAATCCAGCCCAAAGATACCATCCGCAATGATCACCGGCGCACCTAAGCTGAGAGCGTTATATCCTGTCTGGCTGGCAACTTCCAAATACTCGTATGCCCTCACGCGAACTGAATCGGTAACGAAAGGTTTAGTCCCGATTCTTTTCAACTGGTCCACCACCAATCTCACGAAATTCGGTCTGAGGGTATGATGTGCTCCCACATTGGCTAAGTGCATTTTGACCGGCACCAACTCACCTTTAGAAAAATATCTCTTTAAGTCGATCTTTTCTAATATCTCTTCCAGCCTCCCCAAAACGCTATACCGATAATCGAATTTCTCCACCCTCGAGTCTATGAAATATATTTTGCTTGCCATTTCATTCCTTGTCATCTATGAGACAATTTTGTCGAGATATGAATCTCGATCCATGAATCAATCCCTTCTTTGGCATTTTTTCAAAAAATACCAAGTGGGCAGGGCAACTACAATCGCTTGAGCCAAACTTCGGCATTATGATCTTAGCACCTGGTCTTTTTAATGTCTCCAAGTTCAAATCACATTCATCGAACTTACCGTTGGTGTAAAGGAAAACCTTCTCGATTGAAGCATAATCTAACAGATAATCAATGTGCCAGAAACGTTTCTTATTCTTCCCAAGATGTCTTTCTATCCTTTTTTCCAATCCATTGTGAGCACTGCCGGTGTAAATATAATACCCCTTAGGAAATTTGAACTTTCCCTTTTTACCTATAGTGATCGAAACGGTCTTAGGCAGATAAATCAAAAGTTGATAAATTCCTTTTGCCATAAGGTGAGTCTTACGGGACTGTTGAAAAATCCTAATTGGAATAAGTGTCATGCTGAGCGAAGCGAAGCATCTGATTTCTTAGATTCTTCGCCCTTCCTTCGACGCCTGTCTCAGATCTTCCACCAGATCATCTGAATCCTCGATGCCACAGGATAATCTTATCATTCCGGGGATAACTCCTGCTTTTTCCAACTCCCGTTGATTAAATCCATAGTGGGAGGTAAGGACGGGAATGCTTGCCAATGACTCTACCCCACCCAGACTGGTGGCATTGATGAAGAGCTTAAAACCATCCATCACCTTGATGGCTGACTTCAGATCGCCTTTAACTTCAAAGCAGAGCATTCCTCCAAATCCTTGCATCTGTTTTTTTGCTAAACCATGTTGAGAGTGATTTGATAATCCCGGGTAAAAGACTTTCCCCACCTTTTTGTGCTTAGATAGAAACGAGGCGACCTTTGTTGCATTTTGATTTTGTTTCTCCACCCTTATGGCTAAAGTCTTGAGTCCTCGCAAAAGAAGAAAAGCACCCAGAGGATCGATACAGCATCCGAAAACTTTCATGGTTTCTCTGGCTTGGTCTATGATTTTTTTCTTGCCAACGATCACTCCAGCCACTAAGTCGCTATGCCCACCCAGGTATTTGGTTGCACTGTGAACCACAAAATCAGCCCCTAAGCAAAGCGGTTTTTGATTGTATGGCGTGGCAAAAGTGTTATCCACCACCACCGGGATTTTCTTCTGCCGGGCGATTTTCGCGAATTTTTTTATATCCGACACCTTCAGATTTGGGTTGGTGGGGGTCTCGCAGAAGAAAAGCTTGGTTTTTGAATTTAATAAATCTTTGGCTTCCTCGATTTCTTCAGGACTGACAAAGTGAACTTTGATGTTCAGGTTGGGAAAGACATTTTTGAAAAGATGATATGTTCCTCCATAGACTGGCTCTGTGCTTATTATTTCCTCCCCGGAGGAAACCAATGTCAAGGCGATAGTAGAAACAGCTGCCATGCCGGAGGAGACAACCAAGCCTGCTTCTCCTCCCTCCAAGACCGCCATCTTCTCTTCAACTGCTCTTAAGGTAGGATTTCCATATCGAGTGTAAAGATATTTGTTGGGATCGCCCTTCTGAAATTCTATAAGTTCGGCTGTGTTCTTAAAGGCGAAAGTGGAAGTTTGATAGATGGGCTTAGTTACTGCTCCATAAGGAAACCTATCCTCCTCTCCAGCACATACTGCCAAAGTGGGGAATGCGTGTGCATGTTTCGATTTGTTTTTTTTCTTCATATCTTAAAAGGTCCTTTCATTTAAGAATGATAGTTCAGTCACAATTCACACAAACGAACGAATTTCTGTGCCATTATTTTGATTTCCCCCGCACACTTTCCCCTCACACCTCCGAAACCGTGTCATAAGCACATTTGTCAAAATAATGACACGATATTTTGTAGCGGTAGGATTTATCCGACGCCATATTTTGTGTGCGATAAATCGCACCGCTACATTATGACACAGCCTCTCCGGGGAGAGGGACAGGGTGAGGGGGCAATTTCGTATTATTGACAAATGCATTTGTATCGGTTTCTCGCCAAAAGGGGATATAGAGCCTCCCACACATTTTTATCTTCAATGAAGCAATTCTTGTAGAATTCTTTCCAAGTCATCCTTATCAAATGCCCCATCATATTTTTTTTTGATATTTCCTTTCTGATCCACTATCAAAGTAGTGGGCACTCCGGAAAAGTCTTCCATATCCCTAAGCACCTGTTCATTTCCCATAAGAATTGGATACCCAATTCTTTTTTCCCGAACAAATGGCTCCACCAGATTCAGGCTGTCTTTATCCAGTGCAATTCCAATCACTACCAGGCCCTCGTTTTTATACCTTTTATTCAGTTCGTTCAACTTAGGTACTTCTTCTTCGCAAGGGGGACACCAGGTTGCCCAAAAATTGATCACCAACACCTTTCCCCTGAAATTTTCCAAGCTTATTATCTTTCCATTCAAATCGGGAAGATTGAAATCAAAGCCTGGATTGGGGTTTTTCTTTTCCGAGGTTTTCCCGCAAGCGAACAAGATCGCAATACTAAAAATGGAAAGAAGAACCATCAATTTTTCGAAGAAACTTCGCATTTTTTTTCGATTCAACTTCAATTCAAGCAACTGGTGTTCTGGTCAAATTCATTATCTCAAAACTTCATGTAATCAATAACTATTTGACCAAAGAGGCAAGGAAAAAATTGAAATTTTTTGGCAGATATCACTATTCCCCTTGTGATCTCAATACGTCAGGGGAAATCGTAAAATGGAAAAGAAATGAGGGTTGGTAAAAAAACAAAGCGGTTTGCTTTTAAGAACTAATAATTGCAGTTTGATTTTAATGCGGAAGGCGGGACTCGAACCCGCACGACTCTCGTCACCACCCCCTCAAGATGGCGTGTCTACCAATTCCACCACTTCCGCAAGATAATTTTTATGAAGAGAGGGAGTGCAAATTATCTTGTAAAGATTATTGCCCTTCACCTGGAGGCGTCTGTGGAGTCTCGCCTGGTGGTGGAACCTGGGGTTGAGCCTCAGGCGTTGTGGCAGGCACGCTGGTTGCAGGGACTGTTCCTTGTGTTGCCTGTTTCCGGGCTTCTTCGGCCATAGAGCTTGATTTTCTTCCCCCGCGACCTGTGCCCGGGGCCAGAAAACTCAAGATGATGCAGCTTAAGAAGAATGCTATTGCTAACCCCGTGGTTGCCTTAGTCAAAAAGGTTGCAGCGCCCCTTCCTCCAAAGACCGCCCCGGTGATCCCGGAACCACCAAAAGCGCCAGCCAAACCCTCGCCTTTTGCCGATTGCATCAACACCACAATGATCAAACAGATGCAAATGATCACGTGCAAGATGGTTAAAAGTGTTATCAAGGATTCCTCCCAACAAAAACAGTTTGTGAGTTTGTCTGTTTGTTAGTTTGTCTACCTGTAAAAAAATAGTAGCTGTTAAATGGCACTTCTTACGATTTTCTCAAAAGATTCCGCATCCAAGCTTGCTCCGCCTACCAAAGCTCCGTCGATGTCGGACATCTCCAATAATTCTTTGGAGTTTTCTGGCTTGACCGAACCTCCGTATAAAATGTTTACGTCTTGCCCGCAATCCTTGTCAAACATGGATGACAAAAGCTCTCTTATGAAAAGATGAACTTCGTTTGCCTGACTTGGTGTGGCAGTCTTTCCGGTGCCAATGGCCCAAACTGGTTCATAAGCGATTACACACCTTTTCACCAAATCGGCAGCCAAGTCTTTGAATGCTCCTCTCACATGATCTTCGATTACTTGCTCGGTTTTGTTTGCCTCTCTTTCCTCCAATCTTTCTCCCACACAGACAATGGGGATAAGTCCAAACTCAAGTGCTGATTTAACCTTAAGATTCACGGTCTCATTGGTTTCGAAAAAATAACTCCTTCTTTCCGAATGTCCAAGAATAACATATTTACATCCAATTGTCAATAGCATTTGTGGAGAAATCTCCCCGGTGTAGGCTCCCTTTTCTTCCCAATGCATGTTTTGAGCGCCCAATAGAATATGAGAGCCTTCAATAGCTTCCTTAACTGAGGCTAAAGCAGTGAAAGGGGGGCATAATACCACTTTCGTTCTATCTACATCTGCTAACTTTTGTTTTAATGCCGAAGCTAACTGGAAGGCTTCCTTATGAGTTTTGTACATCTTCCAGTTGCCAGCAATGATTGGAATCTTCATGGTTTTGCATTCTTTGGACCAGTCAAACATGCTCATTCATACTGGTTTAGCTGATCGGCAGGGTTGAATTTTCTGTTCATTCCTTTTTATTTATCGGCTGACGCCACCACAATAGCTAGAATTTTTCCTTTCAGAAATTCCGCCGCAAAGGTGAATGAAAAAGAAACCGCTATGGCACAGTCGCTGACTAAGTTTGGGGTAATAGCCTTTATGTGTCAAAATTTGGGGAGGAGTTCCGGTATCATTTTGTAACATTCAAAGTCCTGAATGGTCATTCCTTGAGTGCATTGCACTTTTCGCAAGAGGCTTGTTTTAAGCTGTTAATATGTCCACAGTGTTGACATTTCCAAGTTGGGCGGACTTCATAGTTAATATAATTCTCGAGATCAGTAAGTCTCAATATGTCGAATAATATCTTTTCTTGAGAGGATTCCGAGGCTCGTGCAAAGCTTCCCGATACGGGTAGAAACGCTGTTGAAATATCTCCAAAAGAACCTGTGCTGTCACCAATGATCTCTTGTGCAACCTTAATTTTTTCTTCAGGGACTTGATACTTGTGTCCTACTTTAGAAATGTTGTGCATAAGGTTCTTTTTAAGATTATCGGGGAGTGGTGAATCTAAGTTAAAGTTAGGATTGTTTATATTGATAATAAACGTAATTCCGTTACTGTAGAACTGTCTATGATCTTGAACAATTTGTCCACGATTTGGTGCTTGCGCAACTTGACCCGAGTTCTGAATAGCCGCCATGCCCTTGTTCGCTTTGGCAGTCACTTTCTTCCTACTACTTCGCACCTTAACTCGGACGTAAATAAAATATGAAATCCCCAAGATCGCTAATATCCGAACAATTATGTCGATTATGCTTCCTGCACTCATCTGACCCAAACCGTATTTTAACAAAATATAATAAGTCCAGTTTTACTTTGTCAAGCCTTTCTTTCACTTTTTGAGGGTGCAGAAAATGGCTAAAGTGACGATCATTAAGAACAGGAAAACAAGGTTAGTTTTTAAGAGAAGGCAAATGAAAAAGACTCGGAGATTCAGCAAAATTTTTTCTTGACATTTTGAAGCTAAGGTTTATAATACTTCTGATTTTTTAGATGATTTCTTGTATGTATATGCAGACGCAATACTAGGTGAGTGTTGAACAAGAACGTTGCGGTAGTCAAAGATGAAGTTTTGAAATGTCCGGCTACGGCAAAAAGGTGATAAGGAGGTTGATGTGGATTTTCTTACCTTAGACAATCTTGCTCGAAAGCTTAATAAACAAAAGGAACCAGGAAATCATACGGTGTTTGCTAGAGTCGACACGAATACAACATTGATCGAAGGGACATTTGGGGCTAATGATAGAATCAGGTGTGCTGGTGTGACTATTAAACGGCTGGTAGATATGGGCTTAAAAGTAGTAATCGGCACACATAACGGTCGTAGAGGGGATCCAGATTTTGTGAGTTTAGCTCCCTTAAGAGAAATGTTATCAGTGATAGTCGGTCCAATAGAGTATATTGGCAATACCTATGACGACGACGGCATTAATCAAGAAGCGATTCAAAGAATTAATATTTTGGGCCCCCGTGAAGCCTTTCTGTTAGAAAATCTTAGGTTTTTACCTCATGAGACAGAAAAGCGCACACCGGAAGATCATTCGAGGTCGCGTTTCATTCAACAACTAGTAAATGACTGCCATGTCGAGTATTATGTGAACGATGCTTTTTCAACATGCCATAGGAATCATAGATCAATAGTTGGATTTGGTGAAATCCCCAATTTCGCAGGTCTAACTACGGAGGCCGAGTTGAAATCAGCCAACTCCGTCTTTGCGCAATTTTCTGCTAAACAATCCAACCGCCAGAATATTTTTGTGTTGGGCGGGGTGAAGATACAAGACTATTTTGAGTTAATGGAAAACTCGTTAGCAGAGAAGAAAGTGGACAAAATCCTTTGCGCTGGAGCTTTTGGCAATCTTTGTTTGTTTGCAAGAGGAAATGAGTTAGGAGAAGCTTCGAAAAAGTTCCTTGTGACTCATAAGCTTTGGGATCTACGTCCGCGATTGAGAGATTTGATGAAACAATACCCTAATGTCTTTGAGGTACCTGTTGATATTGCTACTATACAAAACGAGCAACGAAGGGAATACGCAATGGATAGTATTCCTCAGGAGGTCCAGCAAAAGTATCAAGCTTTAGACATAGGGGAACGAACAGCAGAGAAATTTTCGAACATAATTGATAATGCTAAACTTGTGTTCGTCAAAGGACCCATCGGCGCATTTGATAAGAGTGGACTGCTTGCCAAGGGCTGTTTTCTGATTTTGAGAAAAATTGCTGACCGTGATTTTTCAGCACGATGCTTCACTGTATTAGCAGGTGGAGATACTTCGGTTATGTTAGCTGCCTTAGAAGTGGATAGGACTGCTATTAATCATGTTAGCTTGGCTGGGGGTGCACTACTTAAACTATATGCCGGTGAGGAGCTCCCTGGACTCATACAGTTAGAAAAAAGCTATCAAAAATTCGGGAACTCCTTTTTGCGCTAGCCAACTCACCACAAATAGGTTTCCCGCAAAAGAAGTTTCAGCATCTTTTTTTCTGTTAGTGTCAGGCTATACCCTCACTCTGCCTTTTTGAATCTCACTACTTGTAAAAGCTCCTACTTGATCATCAGCTCCAACATCTCCACCATTCTTACCGAGAAACCCCATTCGTTATCATACCAGGCAAAGACCTTGGCTAAATTATTTCCGATGACCATAGTGGAGAGTGCATCGAAGATGGAGGAATAAGGGTTATGAATCACGTCTGCAGAAACAATGGGGTCTTCAGTATATTGCAATATACCTTTCATCCTTCCTGATGCTGCCTTTTTCATGGCATTGTTTATATCCTTGACCGCCGCATTCTTAGAAAGCTCGCAGGTTAAGTCGACAATCGAACCAGTGGTGACGGGAACTCTTAGAGCAACTCCGTCCAATTTTCCTTCTAACTCTGGAAGAACTAAAGAGAGGGCTTTGGCTGCTCCAGTGGTGGTCGGAACTATGGCAGCGGCAGCTGCTCTTGCTCTCCTCAAGTCTTTGTGAGGCGCATCCAAAAGTCTTTGATCGGCGGTATAAGCGTGCACAGTGGTCATAAAGCCTCGCACAATCCCAAAATTGTCATTTAACACTTTAGCAATAGGAGCCAAGCAGTTGGTAGTGCAGGAGCCGATGGTCAAGATTTCAGCTTTGGGGTCGTATTTATCGTCGTTGACTCCCAGCACTATAGCTGGAACCCCTGATCCTTTGGCTGGAGCAGAAATTAGGACCTTCTTTGCCCCTGCCTGAATGTGTTTCTTGGCATCGTCGGCACTACGGAATTTGCCCGTTGACTCCACAACTAACTCAACGCCCAACTTCTTCCAGGGAAGGGTGGAGGGGTCTTTTTCCGAGAAGACTTCCATCTTTTTGCCATCTGTTGCAATATAGTTTCCCTCAGCTTTGACCTCGGAGTTCAGAACGCCATGTATCGTATCGTATTTCAAAAGATGAGCTAAGGTCTTGGCGTCTGTTATATCATTAACTGCAACGATGTCCAAATTGGAATTTTCCATAGCAGCTCGATAGACCAATCTGCCAATCCTTCCAAAACCGTTAATTCCGATTTTTACTGCCATCTGTTCCTCCTTTTTATTTTGAACTCAATGTTCATTCCTTCCCCAACAGTCATCAAGTTTTTGCGAATATAAAAAGAGTTAGACTAAATTGCAAATATTTTATGGTAAATTGGGTGAAAATTTTTAGGAATTCTCTCACAGCGGTAATATTGTATGCATGTAGGGAGAAAAACTCTCATGTTCCTTTCAACACATAAGAGAGTCCCAGGGTTGCCTCGGGTCCGCTGTAATCCTTAAGTCCACCAACCTCATCTCCGAAATTTACCCAACGATATTTGAAGTCTAATCCGAGAACAAAAAGTCGGCTTAGAACAAAATCCATTCCTCCACCGGCAAAAAGTCCAAAAGCCAGATAAGTGTTGGTATAGTCCCCAACTAAGGTTACTGGTCCAGTATACTCCCCCAGGCGAAGGTTCTCAACTCCGGAGACAAATGAAATGCCACCATCCAAATAAGGTTGCCACAGGTTTTCGGATTGAGAGTACAAGGGATAATATTTCCCCACAGCCGAGACGGGATAAATAGTTACTCTCTTCCAATAGTATCCTAAAGAATCGTTATATCTGGTCTCCCCTCTGTAGTAGGAACCCAGGGAAAATTCAAAAGCAAATCCCTTTTTCAAGCCATTGGAGAAAAAAAGCTCTCCGTAAGGAGCGGTGACTTTGGTTAAAACAGCAGAAGAGGGAGAAGACCTGATATTTTTTGCATCCAAAGCGCTCCAGAATCCCAGGCGGAGGCCAAACATGTGGATGGAGCTTAAATCGCCTGCCCAGGAAATGCTAACACAAAATGATAATATAAGAAATAAAACACAGGATAAAAACTTTCGCATATTCATAAAAGAGTTGTCAACAGATTAGGCGGATGGAACGGATACAAACAATTTGCGAATTCCTCACAAATCCGTTTAGTCCTTTGACCCTTCAATTCGTTTATCGCCTTATCCGAAAAACACCTCGGCGATCTCATAGAGTTCGTCATCTACACGTTTCGTCT
>LJVD01000096.1 GCA_001304225.1 candidate division Zixibacteria bacterium SM1_73 | reverse complement strand
AGGATCACAGTGAGGGTTCCAGGGATGCTTACAATGTGGTATGTGCGGAGAATGGGACCGCGAGGAGCCGCACCTATGAAGGAACAGACAATAGCCTTGTTGTATGGGACACTGATAATCTGAATAACATAGAGTCGGTGGGTTCGTTCACCACCTCAGGTCACATCGTCCATATCACTGGCAAGTGGGTATATTGGCTCAAGCCCAAGTTTGGTCCGCTCCATGCTTGCAGCCTTGTTTGTGGTGGCAATTTCAGTCCTTTGGCTTCCTATGGCCCGCCCGATGATAAACTGCACGATTTCCATGTGGTTCATGATAGCACAGGCCAAGCCCATCTTTATGGGGCATACCCAGATGCTACAGACACCGGCGTGGTGCTTTGGTATCTCAAAGCCGACAACCATAGCATTGATTCCTATTTATACGGCGATGTAAATGGAGATTCGCAGGTCAACTCGGCTGACGTGGTGGCGTTGATTAACTATGTAGAGAAGGGCCAAGAAATAATAGTGAATCTGGATGCCAGCGACGTGAACTGCGATGGAGAAGTAAACACGGATGACCGTAAGTACCTTTACAATTACCTCTTTAAGGGGGGACCGAAACCAGGCTTAGATTGCTCGTTTTATTATTAGTAATCAAGCCAAGAAATGGCTTATATGAGGAATCTGCTCAGGATGAGCAGATGAAGTTTCCGAGATCTTTGGTGTTCATCCCCGCTTCGTCCCGAAGGACTCAGCCGGACGGGTCCGTCTGGGTGCTGGAGCAGTCAGAAGGAGGAAAATGCCGATGTAACTTAACTAATGAGATACCCCACCTAACCTGTATCACCAATACCCAGCACTGCAATGGGGTTGCAATTTTGTTACCAAATTCCCCAAGGATAATAATCTCTATACACACAGAAGCTGCCTGAAGTTGAAGAGACAAGATCAACGGTGAATTCGAGTATCTCTTCGCCCTCTGGGACATAGGGCTCGATTACCGTTATGGTATACTCTCCAGGTGGCAGGTTCGTGATCTCATAGTCTATATCAAAAAGACAAATACAATCGCAGTCACCACTAATTTCAATCTCTTCTATGGTGATAAGGTTGTCCTCAATGGTTATGGCAGCCGCAATCTCTGGACAACAGTTGAATCCCGCATTCACGTGTTTGAGCAGAAGAACACTCTCTCCATCATACTCATATTCCATGCAATCTTGATCCGGCGGCGTACTATCTGCCACCACCCCTTTCCCAAATTCCTTGCAACCATAATAATCTACCATAAACCCTGTTGGGGGACTGCACGGCGCAGGTCCATTTTTGAAGAGATAGTCAATCAGAGAGACGATGTCTGCGCTATTTACTGCCTCATCACAGTTGACGTCTCCTGATTCTAATGGATCGGGGTCAGGCCCTCCCTTAAACAGATAATCGATCAAATAGACTATGTCCGAACTGTTAACCATCCCATCATGGTTAAGGTCACCGGGATCGTAGGCTAAAGAGGGTCGAAAAGAGAGACACAACAAAAAGATTAAGAAAGTCATAGACCCTGTTATGACTTTTGTTCTCATAAAGGCTCCTTTCCCCTAAGGTGGTTTAGCGGTTTGCAATCTTTTTTGTCAAGCACCTCATTTGAGTCAACTGGCCTACGGGATGCTTGACCCCCTTGCTTTCTTGCCAGGTTCCAATCCGTCTACGGAATCCCCCAGGGATAATAATCCCTATAGACACAGAAGATGCCTGAAGGTGAAGAGACAAGATCAACGGTGAATTCGAGTATCTCATCGCCCTCTTCTACATACGGTTCGATTACTGTTAGGGTGTATTCTCCAGGTGGCAGGTTCCTGATCTCGTAGTCTATATCAAACAGGCAGAGACAAAAACATACGCCACTGATCTCGATTTCCTCTATGGTAATGATGTTGTCCTCAATGGTTATGGCAGCCGCAATCTCTGGACAACAATTGAATCCCGCATTCACGTGTTTGAGCAGAAGAACACTCTCTCCATCATACTCATATTCCATACAATCTTGATCCGGCGGCGTACTATCTGGGGGTGTCCCTTTCGGGAATTCCTTGCAACCATAAAAATCGACCAGATTTCCGATTGGACTGCATGGCGCAGGTCCTTCTTTGAAGAGATAGTCAATCAGAGAGACGATGTCTGCGCTATTTACTGCCTCATCACAGTTGACGTCTCCTGCTTCTAATGGATCGGGGTCAGGCCCTCCCTTAAACAGATAATCGATCAAATAGACTATGTCCGAACTGTTAACCATCCCATCATGGTTAACGTCACCGGGATCGTAGGCTAAAGAGGGTCGAAAAGAGAAGCACAAAAACAAGATCAAGAACACTATAGCTCCTGTTATGAGTTTTGTTCTCATAAAGGCTCCTTTCCCATAAATAGTTTAAGGGTTACAACACTACTTTGTTATCGAATTGTGAAAATTAAGAGTTATTTGTTCCGCACTCTTTTTTTCTCTATCTCCTTAGGATCATTGGTTTCACATGACAATAAGGCTTTCTGCCACAAACAGATGCATTCAAGGGTACCTCTGTTTTTCCCTTCAACTCTCATTATATCCTGCTGACCGAAAGAACATATCAGCTCTCAAAGAAACAAAAAATCTATCCCTTCTTCACTTCGGAAAAAAACAGCCTTATGTGTTCGATTCCCTAATTATTATATGCTCCAAGGCTGAAAAAGTCAAGCAAAATCGACGGGAAAATTCAATTTTTTTTGGACTGACGCAAACCCTATGTCAGCATTTAGGTTTGTGGTTCTCCAGATACAACTTAATTGAGATCAGGGGGGAGTAATCGTAAGGGATAGAATCCAAAAAAGAGAAAAAAACCAGGATAAAATCAGAAAACAACGAGAAAGGAGTTTTTTGTAGTTAAACCATCCCAAAAGCCATTTGGCTTTCTGTGGATCTGAATGAACAAATGAGGTGTTGAGAATCTATTTTGAAAAGCTACCGATTTTTTTTCAATTCTTTGGTAAGAATTTTCAAGACCTCATCCTGGTTTTGTTGGGTCACCTGGTAGATTTTAACGTCGTCACGATCTTTCACCTTCTGGGCAAAGGGATGGCGAGCCAGGGTAATGGTTCCCAGAACCGGATTATCTGCATCCAAAGCCTTCCACACCACCTCCTGAAATTGGGGGGACAGAAGCTCCATCTTTCCGATCTCATCTATCACGATCACCTTCTTTTCTACCAAGCACATCTGGATTTCTTTTACCCCAATTTTGTTCAAGGTATAGACGCCCACCCCATAATTGCCCACTTTATATCTACTTTTGAAATTGCGGTGAGCCAATACCCCTTTGAACCCGGATAGGGTAACAATGGCGAAGCCCATCCGCATGTTGTTCTCTCTCATCTCCTCGGTATAGAATCCGCCTGCAGGGAGTTTCAATTCTTCGATGAGCTTCTTTATGATGGTGGTCTTACCTACCCCCGGATGCCCCATCAGAAGATAATTCATTCAAAAATCCTCCAGCCCCAATGGCCTGCTTATAAAAGATAAGAATAAAAGGATAACTGTCAAACGAAAAGTTTACATAAACTCTAAATCTTTAGCTGAAACCTGATTATTTTTTGGCAAGCCAACAGCGTCAAAGATCTCGAAGAGAGAGTCGATTCCCAAAAGATTTTTGCCTCTGGTCATATGATCCTATCTTAAAAGCACCATCTTTTTGGTAATTATTTGATCCCGGATTTTTAGCTGATAAAAATATATCCCGCTTGCTACTTTTTCCTCTTCATTATCTCTTCCATTCCAGATCACATGATAATTGCCGGGCGATTTCTCTTCGTCTATTAAAGTCTTCACCAATTGCCCACGAATATTGTAAATTTTTAATGAAGCGTGGAGGGGGGACTTACCACCGTTAACTGTGAACCTTATGCTGGTAGAGGGGTTAAAGGGGTTGGGATGATTTTGATGAAGGGCAAACTTCTGAGGCAACTCTTCATTCTCCTCCTCATCTTCCACTGCGGTCTCCTTGAAATTGACGGTGTTAAAGTAGATGTCAAAACCGTGACCACCAGTGCGATTATCCACCCAGACCGAATAAAGATGATTGCCCCAACTATCGATGTCCACAGAGGTTTGCAAGGCTTGACCGGTATCGGTGTTCACCAATTGATTCAAACCTTGAGGCGAACCATTCAAATAGGTCTGAAAGTAGATATCTGATCCTTGTCCCCGATGATCAGTCCAGGCAACTGCAAAATAACCGTTGTCTGTCACTTTAACCTGGGGGTCTTGTGGAAAGCTGGAAGGATTGTTGACAACCTCCAAATTGGTGCCAATTGGAACAGCCGAGCTATTGTATCTCTGAGCCAAAACTTTTTCAGATTCTATCCAGACCACCACGAATTCTCCAGTTTTGTTTAAATCCAAATCCGGGTCACTTTGTACGGAATTTGGATTGTCACTATAAACTGAAAAATTGTCTCCGAGTTTAACTCCCTCATAGTCGTATCTTTGCAGATATATGCGAGACCGACCTTCTCGTTTATCCTCCCAGGCTACGGTGAAGTTTCCCAAACTGTCCATATTCACCTGAGGTGAATAATGATCAAACTCTTGCCCATCATCGTTTATTTTGAAACATGTATCCTTGGGTTGACCGTCTGGCCCAAATAATCGTCCATAGGTGTGTTGAAAATTTCCCTGTTTGGCGGCCCAGACCACAACGAAATCGCCGGATGGTGACATATCACAGGAGGAACTATTGTGTGAGTGGGTTCCACTATCAGCATTCACCTTAAAATTCCCGGTAACAGGATTACCTAAATGATCGAAAAATTCAGCATATATATCCAAGCCCGAGCCTCCCCGTGCATCCTCCCACACTGTCACGAAATTTCCTGAATCATCACAAGCTACATCAGGCAAACCATGATAAATCTGACCCAAACTGTCATTTACTCTCAAATCATCCTCCAAAGGTTGCCCGTTTGGATCGAATCTCTTCAAATAAATATCTGAATTGCTATTTCTGAAATCCCCCCAAACCACCATAAAACCACCATCCGATTTGGTCGCAATTTTTGGATTCAACTGATTGGCGCCTGAGGAATCGTCATTTACAATGAAACTATTGGCCTGTTGGGGTGATCCATCCGATCTGACGGTTCGAGCATAGATGTCGTAATTTAGATTTCGTTTGTCCATCCAACCCACCACATAAGCGCCGGAGGGACTGGTGGACAAAGTTGGATCATGACGTTCGCCGGTCTCCTCCTCATCGCTTATTCTAAGTTTCGATCCCATAACTTCTCCCAAACTATCAAATCTTTGTGAGTATATGGTTGGATAAGAGGAAGCATAATCTGTCCAGGCAATCATATATCTGCCGGTGGTATCCGAATCCACCCAGGGATTTTCCCGCGGATCAGAGGTAGTGGTGGTGTCAACTTTGAAAATGGACGTCTCAGGCGTCCCATCGAAAGAAAAAAGGAGTGCGAATATATCCTTGACGCCACTTCTCAAATCCACCCAGGTGACCATGAAACGATCATTTTTTCCCAGACTAACGGTGGGACTATACTGGTCTTCATTAAGGGAATCTGAATTGACCACTAGGTTGGCATCAAGTTTATTACCGTCGGAGTCGTATCTTTGCGCATAGATATCGGAATCTGTTTGGCGAAAATCTTCCCAAGCGATCACAAAGTTTCCACTTTCTCCGATTGAAACCGAAGGGGATAGATGAGGCATGGTTCCCTCATCATCGTTTACCTTAAAGCTTTCTCCCAAAGGATTTCCCGAAGGGTCAAAGCGCTTGGCATATATGTTGTTCCCTGATCTGTTGTCCACCCATGCCACCACAAATCCACCATCTGGTCCGCAAGACAAGGATGGAGCCCAGGAGGCAATCCCCTCATCGTTTGCCTGGAAAACCTCCCCTTGGGGGGAAAGATCTGCAGCCAATCTTCTTCCATAGATATCAAAATTCTCTTCATCCACCCAGATCACCACAAAAGCAGTATCAGCGACAGTCGCCACACATGGCGAGAGTTGATCCCTGGGATAGTCTTCCTCGCTAACTTCCAAGTTATTCCCTTCCGCTGAGCCCATAAAAGTCAGTTTTTGGGCAAAAATGTCGATGTCCCCATTTCTCTCATCTTCCCAAACCGCCACAGAATTCCTGTCATCGAACATGGAGACGGAAGGAAGCCTCTGAACGTGCGTGCTGGGATAATCTTCATCATTTATTCGTATGTCTGTGGTATCTAAGATAAAGTGTGGCCTTTCCCAAAAACCCGGGCGGAAATTCACCTCCCTTTTTCTATCAAACCAATTACCGCTTCCTTTTTTGAAATCATGTATCTTGCCTCTCCAGAGGCACCAACCAGATGGCTCATACCAAAGGTCTCTGGAAAATGATGCTAACCTCTTTTTGAGAATATCGGTGGAGGTATATCCTAATTTCTCCAAACCCTCGCGAGCCTGAAGAAGTTTATCAAAGCATGATTCAAATCCCTCGGGATCACTTCCCCAAATAGTTGAACAAAACACAGAGAGAAAAATAAATAAGAAAGAAAACTTTGCCTTCATCTTGCAGAAGCCCTTTTTTGACTTTCCATCTCTCAAAACATTTAACGGTTTTTCATCAAGCCTTATTTAAAAATTCTGCAAAACATGTGCCATCGCCTGGAGAGTTTATTGCCTTAAAAAGGAGACCATGTTTTCCATGAACTCTTTAAAAGAAGCTCATTAATATATCGTCTTTCAACCTGTTAAACCCAATAAAAATTAAATTTTAAAAACCTAAAAGGTAATATGCTTCAATTCTCTTGAAAGGATTTGTCTTTCGCTCCCCATTTGTGCAATCCTGTTCATAAAGAGAGCACTGAGTTGCCGACTTTAATCTGAATTTGAACAAGCATCTTTATACGTCTAAATTATGACACTTTATTCCAAGATCGCAAAAGGAGGTGTAAAATGGTAGACAATACAGGGGTCTGGGAGCCCATCCTTCGAGGCTCGATAAATCGAACAATTACACGCTCAGCTATATTCTATGATCGAATTGGAGATGGCGGAAGCGATTTCTTAATCCCTCAACTTTTCATTTTTGACTTTTTCTTTCCAACCTTGATCTTCGATAGTTCAAGGATTCAAGTGCCCTTTGATAATTGAAGTGAGAAGAGGAGTGCGAATTCATATTTAGATATTCCATCGCTTTATCTACAATCAGCATCGCCTGAGGATAGTCCCTCTCCTTGTGCTCGTAATATTTTGCCAGCTCTTCATGGACGTAGAAGTTAAAAGGGAATTGCTTTTTTATGAGACGGCGCCATATTTGGGCAGCCTGTTTGATGCTTCCTGCTCTTTTATGAGCATAAGCTAAGTTCATACCTATCACTTGCTGCCATTCGGCGGGCATCTCTTTGGACAAGGCGTGCTCGAAACATGCGATGCTTTCGGGAGAATTGCCCAAACTAAAGTGCAGTCTTCCCAGACTATACAGGTCCATTGGATCTTCTATCCCGGCAGTGCGGAAATCTTGCATCGCCCGACTGATATACACTGAAAGCCCGACCAAAGATAAGATGTCATAGATATTATGATGAGCCACCGGAATCAGCTGATCAACCGAACCAGACCTCAAATAGTCAAAATAGATTTGAGGAATCAAATGGCTGGGGACGTCGATTTCCCTTTCCACATTCAATATCTGTTGTTCCACGTTGCTCAGACTGCAATCCTGAATGCGCCTTTTCCACAGACGCCGGGAAGGAAACAAAAGATCAAGATGCAGCCATGCTTTGGAATCGAAATCAATCCGATTGATAATTGACCTATTTTCTAAAAGGGGGAGGTCATAACATTTTCCATTGTAGCTGGCCATCGATTTAAAATTCTTTAGCTCTCGGCTCACGGCGAAAAGAACTGCCGGCTCTTCATGGAAATCACGCATGAAATATTGTCTGATTAAGAATTCGTGATTCAGAAAATACCCGATGCCCACCAGAAACGCATAGGTCCCAACACCTCCTGCCAATCCAGTTGTCTCACAATCGATGAACACGGTTCTTTTGAGATCGAAGTTAGGTGAATGGATAGACATCTCAGGCATGGGACGTTTGGAAAAACAAAGCTGGGCTAAAACATCACTTTTATCCTCTAAACATGAAGCTAATCTAACTTTTCCATGGCTCTGATTTCGACCAAATCTTTTCTCCACCAGAACAAATTTGCCATATCGGTTCTGAGATACCACCCCACCTAAAGACTCTGCTACTTGATCTTGCTGGGCTAAGGAAAAGTCTTTTTTTTCTTTCGGCAGATTAAATCTGTCAAAACTTCTTAGTTTGTCTTCCAATTTCA
>LJVD01000095.1 GCA_001304225.1 candidate division Zixibacteria bacterium SM1_73 | reverse complement strand
GTTGACCGGGCATTTGGATTGCAGGGCCAATTCCCCAAATTCCTCTTCTATATTTATATTTAGTTTTTCTGCCTGCTCCTGCAAAAATGAACCGGTTCCTGCGGCGCAAACTTTATTCATCTCGAAATCTACCACGGCACCATTCTCTATACTTACATATTTGGAATCCTGCCCCCCGATCTCGAATATGGTATCCACCTTGGAATCGATGTTTATGGCGGCTATGGCTTGAGCAGTAATCTCGTTGTGCACCACATCTGCTCCCACGAAATCTCCGGTTAAGTATCTCCCCGATCCAGTGGTTCCTACTCCCAAAATGTCCACCTTGTCTTTGATCTGGTCTCCTACTTCTTTTAATCCTCGTTTGATTGCCTCAATAGGTCTTCCTTCGGTCATCAGATAGGAACGAGCCAGAACATTCTTGTCTTTATCAATGGCCACCACATTAGTCGAAAGCGAGCCTACGTCTACTCCCAAGAAGGCATCGATTTTATTTGCGTCAGGAACTTTATGATTTCCGGTCAGGTTATAATATTTGTTCTCTGGAAAATCAAAGGCCAGAGGTTCTTTGCCTTTGTGTTCTTTTTTTCGAGATAATAAGTATTGATTTAGGTTATCTAAGCCTGCGAACTTGCTGTCTTCTTTTTGATTCTCTATGATAGACAAAGTGGCGCCGATTGCTACCATCTCTTTATGAAACCCTGGAACTATCAACTCTCCTTCTTTCAATTCAAACACGCTCTCAAATGCTCTTCTCATTCCCAGATTGGAGGCAACGCCTCCCACAAAACAGACGGGCTTTTCTGTCTTTTTCCCCTTGGCCAAACCGCTTTTGAAATTTCTCGCCATGGCAAAACATAGTCCAGCCACTATATCATAATCTGGCGTGGCAATTTGCTGAAGATGGATCATATCCGATTTGGCGAAGACGCTACATCTTCCCGCAATCCGGGGAGGATTATTCGATTTTAAAGCTAACTTCCCAAATTCATCCTCGATGGAAATTTTCAATCTGTTGGCCTGCTGATCCAAAAACGATCCGGTCCCAGCTGCACAGAGGGTATTCATGGAGAAGTCCTCCAAAACCGAATTTCCCGAGATCTCGTCGTACCGTAGAAGAACCAGCTTGGAATCTTCTCCACCCATCTCAATTACGGTTCTCACCTCAGGACACAAAAATCCAGTGGCTCTGACGCAAGCGATCACCTCATTGATGAAGCTCCCTCCTAAGATCGAGGCCAAAAGCTTCCCACCGGTTCCGGTGGTGGCTATCGATTTGACCTCTTCTGGATCAAATTTGCAGAAGAGCTCCTCAAGAATGTTCTTCACGGTAGGAAGAGGTTGACCTTTCGATCTTCGATAATAGGTTTTAAGGATTTCGCCCTCCTTTGAAAGAAGGACGACCTTAACGCTTACTGAGCCAACATCGATGCCTAAGTATAGATTTCTACTCATGTTTTTTTTCTAAAGCAAGGGTTGAATTTCACTCCTATGACAAACTGACCTCGGGCACTCTCCTCTCCTTATCAAAAATTACAGATATTATATAGTGTAAATTTTAATTTGTAAAGGATTTTTTTGTAGTCTTCTCGTGTAGCGGCTACGAGTTCGACCCGACCGTTTCTCATTCAAGCATACAACGCGAGGAATGCTTGAGGAAAGCTTACAGGTTAAGCCGCTTCTTGGACCTTTCAAGACGTCACTCGGCGATAAGGCGGGAGTTACATCAAATCCTTCGGACTAATTGGTTCCACCGATCCAAGTGCCAGAAACCCAGACATAGAAATACTATGAACCGCAACCGCATGACCGAAGGATTTTAAAAGCATCGACTATCCCTCAGTTATGGACAGACCTACGATCACCTTTTCATGATCTTTATCCCCCATTTCTATGTTCGAAACATGTCCAACCGCTTCATTGTCGATGAACTGAAGAATCTTGTCGAGAGTTGAGCCAAGCTCCGGTGCTTTGTCCTTGACATGCTCAGGTAACGAGCCCATCCACTTTTTAAACCTGTGCGTGGGTATAACTAATTGGAAACCCCTTCTCAAGGGCGAGCCCGGACCACTTATTTTAATTACGACTTCCCTCTTGGTCCAGGGCTGTGTACGAGAGCACTTGTTGTACTGTTCCGGCGGTTTCTTTACACCAAAATCGGTGACCCCAGGCTTGTCTAGATCGCTCTTCTGCTTGGTAACAAGACAACCGAACAACCACGAGAAGAAGTCCCAGACTTTTTCCTTATCCTCCAACCACCTCTTCTCTTCTGTAGCCTGTTTTTCTGTTAAAAACAATCCGATTATCATTGAGCCAAAGATTACGAGGAAAAAGATTCCGGACAACAGCTGGCTGAAGCTCAGCAATTTACCAAACATGGTGATTGGGGCCACCGTGGAATGAGTTAGAGTGGTAATAGAAGATAGGCTGTAAAGCAAAGATTCACCGAAGTGAAGATTTGACACCGGTTCACCTTTATCTATAAACGTACCCCAAGAAAAGCGGGAAGTAAACAAATAAAAGTTGACGTAACTCAGAATTATTGTGAGATAGTCGAGAGGAAAAGCAACCAGGAACTCAGAGATGGGCGGCGGTCTCCAGAAGATGGATTTCTTGGTCATTATTCTCACGTCACTAGAAATAAGAAAAACTATTTTACTAGTGAAAATGTTTACAAATAAAATGGCGGTTGCAAGCACAGCGGGAACGGACAGAGCGGGCCATAAAAGGAGCACTAATACCAAACCTGCCAATCCACATGATGAAATCATAGCAAGGTAATGCTCTTGTCCAGTTCTGATGATAAAAAAGACTATTTTGGAGGAGAGACCGTTCGGACACATTTTCCTCAATTCCCTTTTATCTAGACTACTCGCATGTTCTTTGCCAGATGGTTGCAACACAGAAAGTCCCCCTTCCACAAGATGAAGTAATGAGTCGTGCAACATTCGCATACGAATGAGCGAGGCTCTAAATAACAAGATACACCAAATCAGCCCGAATATTTTGCGTATTTTTGACTTGGTTCTTTTTTCTCCCATGTCGACTCCTACTTTATTGTCAAAACGTTTGAACTGTTGTAATGTCTTTCGCCGATTATTAGAACCTCAATCTTAGTACTGTCTTCACCACCGAACAGCACTCGTCCGCAGCCTTGGTGGTTCCTTCCGGATCCTTTATTTTCATTTATACAGTATACTGTGTTGCTTTCCAGTTACTTGATCCGGATTGGATTGAATTATACATTTTCGAAGCGAAATTGTAAAGGAATTTTTTTATAAAGAGGTTGAGATCTTTTTGGTCAACGGATAAAATGGATCTTTATCTTTTCATCTGTTTAATCTGTTGGGAACTTAATTCCCAAATTCAAAAAGTATTTGCCAAAAGATTTTTAAGTTGTATTTTGTTTTAGTTTACGGAGTGCGTTGACTCAAACGGAAACTTGCCCTATGCCTCTAAAAGCGCTTATACTTGTTGTTTTGGCAGGTTTGCTTCAGGCTTTCTCAAATGTCCTGATAAAAGAGAGCCAAAGGAAGGTTGCCTTTATGACTCTTGCTTCTTCGATCTCTCTTATATTTTATTTCCCTCTTTTTATCTGGATGCACCAAACGTCGGGTATCCATTTCTGGTCATGGATAGGTATAGTCGCCTGCGGCGGAACCGGAACAATCTATTATCTCCTCTTGGCAAGAGCCTACGATAGGGACGACCTTTCTGTGATCTTCCCTGTGACCCGTGGTTTTGGACCAATCTTCATTCTAATCTTCGCCCTCATTCTGTTGAGAGAGCATATTTCTCTTTTAGGACTTCTGGGTATCCTGATTGCAGTGTTCGGCTCATATGTAATCCATCTTCCCTCCTTCAGGTTCTCCGATCTTTCCGTCCCATTCAAGGCCTTCAAGAGCAAGGCTTTTCTTTATTCCATGGGGGCGGGAGCGTGCACTGCCACGTATTCACTGATCAGTAAAAAAAATTTGGAGGCAGTGGATCCTCTTACCCTGATGTATTGGATATTTATTTTCATGGTGCTGTTCTTGTTTATTTTTCTTCTCCTCAAGAACGGATCTTCTGAGATAAAAGAGGAGGCAAAAACGAATAAAAAAAATCTATTGATGATCGGAATCCTCACTTTCCTTGGCTCCCTTCTGGTTCTTTACGCCTTAGAGATCAGCAAGGTCAGCTATTTGGGAGCGGCAAGAAATGTAAGCATAGTCTTTGGAGTTCTGTTAGGGAGTTTCTTTCTTAGGGAAGGATATGGCAAGATCAGGTTGGCTGCTTCCCTATTGATCTTTGGGGGAATTTTTCTCATCTCCGTCAGTTAGGGGCAAGGTCAGGGGACAAGGGGCAAGAGATGCCTATCCGGGGTAGCCCTTCGAAAAACTCTGAAAACACGAATTTGTCGTTCTCAGCGAAGCGAAGAATCTCTTTATTTAAAAAAGTTGAGACCCCTTACTTTGCTCAGGGTGACACAAAAAAACAGTTCTTCTCAGACTCGGGAGAAAGGCGACAAGTATGGAATTATTCAAACTGGGAGATGTGGAGTAGCGAGACTTGTCTCGCGTTCAAAAATGCCATTTACTCGAAGCACCTGCACAATTTCCTTTCATCCTTGAACAAAATTTGTGCGAAAAACAAAAAGCAACCGACCTCTTGGCAAAATTGCTTATTTCCTAAGTTGTTGAGAAACAGTCAATTGAATTAGGGCTCTGAAGTTTTACGTTAGGCTTCTCATGTCGGCACAAGGCTTGCTTTCAATGCTATGTGGAATGAGAAGTGTCTGGTTATAGCAAAGGAAGGTGTGAAAATGAAAAAGCTATTTTTCAGCTTAATCTTTCTGGTCGGACTGAGTTTCGTCTTGGTAGGCTGTGAGGAAAGAGTTTATATATTTAGACCTGATCATACTCCACCCTCGGTTCCCAAGGGTCTTTACAGCATTACAGGGGATGAGACCGTGTGGCTGTTCTGGGAAGAGAATGACGAGGAGGATTTTGCGGAATATTGGGTGTACAGGGCAAAAGAGGGAGACGAGTACTACAAAAGGATTGCAAGGACCAAAATTGCGAAGTATACTGACAGCTATCTAAGAAACGGAAGGACATATTTCTATGCGGTTTCCGCAGTAGACTACGATGGGAATGAAAGTGATCTTTCCGAGACTTTCGACACCCCGAGACCGGAGGGGCTTGACGAAGTTATTCGCGATTACCAAAAATACCCAGATGTTTCAGGGTTCGATTTCTCAGCCGGTTCAGTGGTCGGTTGGAAGGATCCCAGAGCAGACATATTTTTAGAGTATGATAGCGATCTTCGAACGTATTTCTTATGGAGAGCGGATGAATATATAGAAATTCAGGATTTTGGCTATACAGAAAGATTTGATGATGTTAATGTTGCGCCCGATACCACCATCGGTTGGTCCAATTTAAGATGGGTAGAGGCTATACTCAATCATTCATATATAATCTGGGACAGGTATTACGACAACTACGCTAAATTGAGGATAACTGATTTTGTCCGAGGTTATGGCATTCTTTTCGACTGGGCATATCAAATCGATGAGGGAAATCCGGAGCTGGCACCCAGACCAGCTCATGAGGAGAATTCTCTGAGAGTGCCTGCCAAAAGATAGAATCAAGGAATGAGGGGCAAGGGTGAAAGACCCTGAGCCTGTCGAAGGGTCAAAAATTATGATAACCGCCCATTTGGGCGTCAATGAAAGGAGTGAGTAAGATGTTGAAAATAAACAAATTAAGGCTGATCGCTTTGATCTTTGGTTTATCCCTGTTGGCAACTTTCTTTTGGGGACCGAGAGTTCTTGGCGAGCCACCAGGTGAGGGCATCATCCATGAGTATGGTGATCAGTATGGTTCGACTCCGCTCACCACAAGCCAAGTAAGCCATAGGGTGATCCATGAGCCATACTTAGACATTGAGGTGTGGGTGGATAAAGGTGAAGGAGCAACCTATTATCCCGGCGAGGAGATCAAAGTTTATTTCAGAGCCTCACGTGACTGCTATGTGGTGATCTATAACATCAACACTTATAGGATTCCGGACCGATTCGATGATTACGATCTGACCATAAATGGACCTGAAGGCACCGAATATATACAAGCGGTGGCAAGCTTTGATCCCATCTCAGTGCCGAACTTTCCGGGACAATATGATTATGAGGGAGAGGTATATGCATATTGCCTGGAAGGAGAAGATCCCTTTGAATTCATGGAGGCGATAAATTGGGAGATCGTTCCTAATGATTATGCCTCGGATGTATGCATCTTAAATGTGGAATATGAGCACCCCAGATGGTATTACTGGCCCCGCGAAGTTTATGTGGGTCGTCCGGTAGATGTGGTGTGGGGCGGGGTCTATTTCGGCTATCCCTGGGGCGTGGAAGTCTGGATCGATGGGGTCTTTTATGGTGTCACGCCCATTACCATCCCGGCTTTGGTGGTGGGAAGACACTGGGTGAGCTTCTGGTATTATGGGTGCTGGATATGGAGGGACTGGGTTTGGATAAGAAGAGATTACACCACAAGAGTCTGGGCGGACTGCGGTCACAGATACAGATGGGTCAAAGAGAGATTCGTGGAGAAAAGCTATCGAGCAGAAAAAGCCAAAAGAAGACGGGGAATTGACGAAAGAAGCGGTTCGAGAAGAACATCAGAAGATAGATTTGTCAAGCCTGTCGATTTTGAGAAAAAAAGAAGGGTAGCTTTTGCCGAAAAGCGCAGAGACGGTGAAACTCTTAAACACGAAGACGAACCTAAAGTCAGAAAAAAAAGAGAAGCGGTAAAATACACAGACGATAAAATCCGGCCTAAACAAATTAGACAAAAGCCTCAAGAGCCCAAAACCCAAATCCGAACTAAGGAGAAAAAAAGAATTGTAAAATCCGAGATTGAAAGACCGCAGATAAAAGAAAAGAGAAGGATTGAGAAAAAAGACAAAGTCTCCGAGCCAAAACAGCGATCCCCTGAAATTAAATCTATCCAAAAGCATGAAACTAAGAAATCTCAGGCTGTGATCAAAAAAAGCACAAGAACAAAAACACAACCAAAGAGCATACCGACCAGACCTGCAAAGAAGAACACAAAAGTGCAAAAGGAATCTAAAAGGAAAAGATAAATAATACACTGAAGCCTAAAACTAACAAAGGAGGATAAACCGGAGTGTTCACCCTTAGGTGGACCCCACAAAAGAATTTTGATTCTCTGTAAATCAACGGATCAAGCTGAAGCTTGATAGCTTAGGTTACCTGAATTTTTTGGAAATTTTACAAATAGTCGTTGACAAGGTAAGGCACGCGAATTATATTTAACCGCATAATAAAGAAATCAAATAAGAGGTGAGACAGATGAAAAGATTCTTAATTGGATTTGTATCGACAGTAACTCTTGTAGGCTTTTTCTCCTTTATGGTGAGCCTGCCGATCCATTCGGCTTTAGCCATTGATCGATCTTCAAAGGAAAACAAAGCACAGGAAAAGTCGAAACCTACGGATTTAAAAGAATTTAAAGAGAAAGATCTAAAAGAAGGGCAGGCTAAGGGCATCACCTCTGTTGAAAAGGAAACCGAAAAAACAAAGCCAGAGACAAAAGAGGAAGCAAGGGTAGTTGAGAAGGCGGATAAGCAGCCAAAGCCCCCAAAGAGAGAGAGAGCTAAGGAAAAATATGATTATTTCATAGATAAAAACAACAACGGCATCGATGACCGATTGGAAAGAAAAAAGCAGAAACAACCTGTCTCTCCATCCACCATCTATCCCGCGCCAAAGGAGAAGAAGCCCGTAAAGGTTGTCCCTTCGATCAAGGAAACTGAAAAGAAAAAGATTAAGGAAGCTCCCAAGAAGGAGGAAGTAAAGGAGGCAAGGAAAATAGAGGGGAAGAAAAGAAGATAAAGGCTCAGGCGAAGAAGACTATCATAATATAGCAAAAGAGAAAAAGAAAACTTTAATTTCGATATAAACAAAATAGCTCCACTTGGGTATGAAGAATGCAGTTCATAATCTCAGCGGGGCTTTTTATTTCCCAAATTCGTATTTCTATCTCAATCTCTCCCAAAGCCTGAGCACACAGGTGATGGGCCAGCTTTGAACAGATAGTTGATAAGATAGACAATGTCTGCAGAGTTTATAACCTCATCATTGTTAACATCTGCTCGATTTATGGGCCACATAGGGTCAGGACCAAATTTGAACAGATAGTTGATCAGATAGACAACGTCTGCTGAATTTATAATCTCATCATTGTTGACATCTCCACATAGCGGGAACTTCTTCGAAAACACCCCAAGGTCAGCCAGTTCGGGTATGAGCACCTCTCTGGTGCTGTCCGTATGCGCTTGCAACCGGGTCAAACCTTGGCCAGGGTCACCCTGGATCAAAGCTTCAATCAGAATTAATTCGCTCTCGAAGAGAGTATCATTCCCTGCCGGAATCATATCCGCGGTTAAAATCACACTGCGGTCTGCCACCGAATCCGGATGATGAACGTTCACCCCTGGAGTAGCTGCCAACTGGTATAACTCGCCATCCTTCCAACCCCAGCCATCCTGGGAATAGAGGAAGCTGTCGTTTATAACCACCTGCATTCCCAGAGGTTCCACCACATTGCCATCACGATCGGTGAAAGTCACTCCAACGTAATAGTCCTCATATTCAGAATGCCCCTCAGGCAGGGTATCATTATACCAGCCGTGCAGCCACGCCATCTCCCGATCATAATCATATCCAGCCACGTTGCAACCATGACAGCCCTCATCAAATGGAGCATCAAGGTCAGCAAAATAGCCAAACCAGATATCCTCGTATTGCTCTGCTGGTGAATTTGGCCACCAAGCAGGATACTGACTTCTGGTTATCCATATCTGCTTGATGATCTGCTCCTTCTTCCAATGGGGACATTCAGCCAGAGTATCATGCCACACAAAGATCCGCTGGCTTATCTGAATCCACCACCATCGCTGATGATTGGGAGGTGGTAAGTTGTTAGCACAAATGAAGGTTTTCTCACTCCAAACCACCTGAAGAGCACAATTAGAATCCACAGGATCTATACCTACAACATTATGGATGGTGTCTCTTGCTCCGGTCAAAACGTCTTTGTTATCCTGCCTCCCCACTACCGTATCCCCTTGCCAGGTGGTTGCCACAATCGGACCGGCGCTGAAGATCACCTTTTGTCTTTCTTCATCCCCAATCCTCTGATCCCACACCTCCTGCGAAGTATTAACACAAATCCGAAGCCTGAGTGTGTTGTTGTCTTTCTCGATGAAAGTAACTGGATCACGGTCACACTCATAATAATCCTCGCTTTGCACCACATGGAGATAAATCGTATCAGTCCAGTCGCAGTGTGTCCATATACACCCGCGCACAAATATTCTCACTACCAAAAAACCCTCCTGCTGACAGAATATGGTTAGCTCTACTGGAATTGTCTGTTGAGGCGCCAGATAACCACTTCCATTAAGCGTTGGCACAATGTTTGGATTATCAGTTGTGACTTCATAACCTCCACCGATGAAATAAAGGCCAGTGAGTTCCATTACGATTATCCTCTCCTGGCCTGGTACAACCTTAAGCGGGGGATAGCACCAATCTGGAGGGTCTATAAAATCGATCTCTACCATGCACAACGGTGTATCCGGTATTACGGCATGCAGATACATCATTGGATTATCGGTCCACTCTCCTTCCATAATTGCTCCGCCAGCATCCCGGTCGCACGCATACTGGATGTGTAAATGTCCGTCATACATGTTCTCTGCCAGAGATGACCAGTGCTCACTCAGACATTCACCCGGAGGACAACCATCAGTATTGGTGTTGGTAAGATTATAACCAGGAGACCAGCATTGCCCACCATCATTGGAAACGGCAGCATAAATATCCCCATTAGCAAACTCGTTTGCCGCCACGTCATCCGGTCCAAACTGGGTCCAGGTGCAGAAAAGATAAGAAGGCTCACCAGGATGATACTCCGGAGGTTTGGCTGAAATGGACATCTTACAGATGTTTCGATTCCAGCCGCCACAGCCATAGGTTCCATCATCCCAGTAAGCAGTAGCCACTATACTCGCATTGTTGATCCCGGGAGGATCGGTATCAACCCAGTGCATGAGACTGGCATCAAAGGTGGCTACATCGTATTGGCAAGAGTTCCACACGATGTGCAAGGTGTCCTGGTAATCATAACAGGCGGCCAGATCCGTGTAAGCACGCTCCGGATAATCCTCTGGATACTGGGTGATATTGGTAAGCATTCCGTTATCTAATGTGGGAGGCCAAGTTCCTCCCAACTGAGGAAACCATTCCATACCGTTGTTGGTGCTTTCGAAATAAAAAACATCGTTGTTCGAAGACTGGCTACCAGATTCCTTCTTGTTGGTGTAAACAATAGCGACCTTTTGGGAAACCGGAGAAGTAGCAACCACGGCGGATATGTTGTTAGGATATTCACCTGGCTGGCAATTAGGATCTTCGCATTCGCCAAAATAGGCTATGGGGGAGAGTTCCCCGCCTCCAGCTATGTTGGGAGCTAAGGTAACTGGAGTAACTACGCCCTGTTGCCCATTATCCGGTGTCTCACAGACCAGATTGCCGCCAGCTATCAAGTGACAACGGAGGTAACCTAAATATTGATTACCACCTGTGGTCTTTCCTTCCGTCATCACGATGTGCATATAGTCTGTGTCTCCCACAGGACATACACACATCTTGGGCCACATGCCCTGCTCTGTCCGTCCCGTGAAGTAGTCCGGAAGATCATATATGTTGGTGAAAGAACCACTGCACACAGAATCTTCCACTGCCAAAACAGTATACCAACAAGGATCCCCAGCAGTCCTATGATGATTGAGCACTGCTCTGCCGTCACGAAGCACATCAATGTTGCCATATCCAGCATTAAGCCCTTCGCCACCGTCTGCATATGTTGGACCTAACCAGGTTTCAAGCGGGTCTTTACAGTTGTAGGTGATATACCTTGGGTAATCAGGACCATAAGGCCCTCTGGTCTCATGGAAAACCATATGCCTGTGACCCATAGGACCCACTGCAATCATCCGACCCACGGAGCCGTTTCTTTGATAATCATGATAGGTCGAGCCAAATTGGTCATGCTGGATTACATGATTATATCCAATCTCTGGATGAATGTCCTCACAATCAGGCTGCATAGCCACTTCATACATTACAGGTGAAGGAACCCGATATGCCTCCGGAGGTTCAGCTCCATCTAAACTCTCAATAAGAGGAGGCCTATGCCTGGCTTTCTTTGCAGCCAAGATTCCCTCAGCGAAGAAGGTCAACATAGTAATCGAGAGAATCAAACCAATAATGATTTTGGGTTTCATTTTTCCCTCCTATGCGAGAAAATCAGACATTTTTTGTCAAGATATGAATCTCAGCCTACAAAACATATCTATCTTTCCAAAACCTGAAGATGCCAACCTGCTGTCGTGACAAGATTATTTTTTTGCTTACCCTTATTTATAAGATAACACTCAATACTCAAAAAAACAAGTAAAAAAGGAAAGACTTTTTCGGGTTAATGCTGGGAATTATGGAGTTTTGTATTCTTGGGGAGTGACAGAGGAATTTAAGGCGAAAGGTGGCGCAGGTTATAGTTTAAACCTGCGCCACCAAAAAATTCCAGCTCTGAAATCTTTATCTTCTTCGGGTTTTATGCAAGTCGGCGGTTTTCTCTTTCAACATATCCTGCAATTCTTCGTTCTCCATCAATCTATCCATCATGGCTGCCGCCTGAATGCTATCCTGAACCACAGATTCCAGTATCTTCTTCATGCTCTCAGGATCGTTCATCACCATCTGCACAAGCGTATCTTTTGTTTGGGGAGTCTGCCATATTCTATCCAAGATCAACTGGGACATTTGAGGATCGGCCATCAAATTCTCCACAGCTTTCTCCCGGCTGCAGCCCGAAAGGATTCCCAAAAACGCCAGAGTCAGTGCAATCAGGGAAACTGCGCCAATATTAGTGAAGCGCAAAGCGGGTGAATGAAATTTTAACAACTTCATTTATTCACCTCCTTTTATGGTGGATTAATAGAATCACAAATAAAAATATTTTATCACGTCAATTTTTAAAAAATCATTTTGCACCAGTTTAGTCTAAATGAGCTAAGTTGTCAAGTAAATTTTTGGCAGAGTTCTGAAAAACTTCTGTCGCCGAACTGGGAGCCCTGTACAATCTGGACATTCCCCAAAATCTTAGAGGGTAGAGATATAAGTAAGCAACAGATAAGGACATATATGATTTGCCATGTGGAAAACAATTTTGGACTGATTCGGAAATGTGTGAGTTTGACACCGGCAATTTGGAAAGTTAACGCATTGTATGACAAGGAGAATCCATAGAATGAGGGGGCGGTTGGTAGCCGCAGACTTTCAGTCTGCGGGGTAGGGATCAAAGAATGGGCAAACTCCTATGTACAATATCTTGACAACTGCGATTTTGAAATTATATTCAGAAAACTCGTATTATTGAGATAAGAAAGGATATTAAAACTATGGAAAACAAACATAAACATATAGCTGAAAAGGAAGATGAACTTCTGAAGTGTTTAAAATGCGGCACCTGTCTTTCTGCATGTCCAATTTATGCGGAGACAAAGTATGAACCTGCTGCACCCAGGGGGAGAGTGGCTTTAATCGATGCCGCTCGCAAGGGAGAGATCGATTTAAGCGAGGTTTTTCGGAAAAAGATCAACCTCTGTTTGAATTGCAAATCCTGTGTAGAGGCCTGTCCCGGCGGGGTAAGGTCGGACGATCTGATCTTGCGCGCCAGAGCAGATTTGGTGGATCAAGGTAAATTCACCCTTTTGGAAAGATTGATATTTCGTCACTTGTTAAAAAGAGGAAGACTTCTGCCTCCGGTGGCCAGGTGGGCTACCTTTGCCGGACGAATAGCCAATAAAATTCTCCCAGAGAAAAACCCTTTGACTTTATTCTTGCCTTTTCCGGACGGATGGAAGGAGAGAATCTATCCTCAGATCGCCAAGACACCCTTGAGAAAAAGAATTCCCGAGGTGGTAAAAGTCAAAAATCCCAAGATGAGGGTAGGTTATTTCTTTGGATGTGGAACCAATTTGGTCTATCCGGAAGTTGGTGAGGCGCTGATAAAGGTTTTAACGCACAATGATATTGAAGTGGTGATTCCTAAGAAGCAAGTTTGCTGCGGAACGTCAATCTACAATTCAGGCGATTTCAAGACCGGAATCAAACATGCCAAAAGGAACTTGAAAGCGTTTAAAGATGCTAAGGTGGATTGCATTGTGGTTAATTGCGCTTCCGGCGGATTGACCTTGAAGAAGGAATATAAGGAGCTTTTGGGTGTAGATTTCGACATCCCAACATACGATATCTCCGAATTTCTGATCAACGTTATAGACATGAAAAAAGATTTTAAAAAGCCAGAGCAAGAAATCACCATAACCTATCATGATCCCTGCCATTTGAATCGAGGGCAGGGAATTAAGGATGAACCCAGAAAGATATTAAAAGAGCTCCCGGGTGTGAAGTTTATCGAAATGGGAGAATCAGACCGATGCTGTGGAGGAGGCGGATCGTTTCATCTGAAATATTATCCCATCTCCGCGGGTATAATGGAATATAAGCTGGAAAATCTGGAAAAGGTCGATCCTGATTTCTTGGTCAGCGGCTGTCCCGGATGCATGATGCGCTTTGAGGAAACCTTCCTCCAGAGGGAGATGAGACAGAAGGTAAAACACCCTATCCAACTCTTAGCTGACGCCTATCCGGACGGGAAAAAAACGGTAGACTGATCCTTTAGGATCGAAAATTACGTGAGGAGTTTTGCTTTTGCATTCCTCCAACAATTTCTGATTAGGTCTTTTATTGAGCTTTGCACAAGTAAAGAAACAATTTACCTCTCCCTTGACGCTTCGTCCTGAGAAATCAACTATGGCAACTGCAGCGTCCGACGTTTCTGCACGACTTCTGTGTCTTAAGATCGGACGTTCAATGGCTTGAAAATCGAGATGCTCCATTGTTTATGCAAAAATCAATAAAAAAGTCAAGTCACTAAAGTTTCAGCTGGAGTGTCAAGCTTTAGCTTGACCTTAAAATCTATTGAATGACAACGAGCTTTTATTCGGTGCACCTAGGGCGACTGTTGAAAAAGTAGTTTTGTAGTGGAAAAGCTTGCTTTTCGGGTTTTTGGGAAATTTAAATCCCTGTTAATTCCAACCACTTAGATTGTCAAAAAAGCCAGACGAGCAAGCTCGTCCACTACAGTTTTGGGGTTTTTCAACACGCCCAAAAGTGCCCACTCCAAAAACTCCACTTTGTTAAAAATCTCACAAAATCTTCTTGCATTCTTTATTCCACTATACTATATTTGGTTAGGAAATTATTATATTTTAGAG
>LJVD01000005.1 GCA_001304225.1 candidate division Zixibacteria bacterium SM1_73 | reverse complement strand
TTTACCAGGCACAAGGGAATTCTGCTTACTTACGGGTTTTCTTGTTCTCACCAACGATTTTCTCAATCACAGTGTTTCCTGCACTCTTTGGCCATACATCTATCCATCACCACGGTAAGGCCTTTTTGAGAGGCTTTCAGGGCAGCGTGATGATTTACCACTCCCTCCTGCATCCAGACCACTTTGGCTCCGATCTTTATAGCTTCATCCACGATGGGTGGGACGTGTTCTGGTCGGCGAAAGATATCTACTATCTCCACCTCTTCGGGTATAGAACTTAAGTTGGGATAGGCTTTTTCCTCCAAGACCTCCATCTCTTTAGGATTGACCGGGATAATCTTAAATCTCTTTCCCTTTAGATACCTTGCCACCGCATGGGATGGTCTGGTCTGATCAGAGGAGAGCCCCACAATTGCTACTTTGTTGTGTTTTTCCAATATGTTTTTTATCTGCTCATCCGATGGATTTTGATACTCCCGGGAAGGAGTCATAAGAGTTTTTCCACATCTCGATTGGGCAAGAAGAATCCTGCCATTGCGTATTATCCTATTTGAGGATTCTGTCGATCTTTTCGATAAAATGTTGCTTGGGGACCGCTCCCACGATCTGATCGACAACCTTTCCCCCTTTAAAGAATAGAACGCTGGGAATACTCATGATACCATACTGGCTGGCAGTCTGGCTACTTTCGTCTACGTTTAATTTCCCCACCTTTAGCTTTCCCTCATAATTTTCCCCGATCTCTTCGACAATGGGACTGACCATATGGCAGGGCCCACACCAGGGAGCCCAGAAATCGACCAAAAACAGTAGATCAGATTTCAAAACTTCACTCTCAAAATTTCCGTCATTTACTTCCACGGGGGAACTCATTTTTCCTCCTCTTTTTGCTGATTATGAACAATGGGACGTGAACTATCCATTCTTTTCACTTTTTTTTCTATCTCCTTCAAACGCTCGATATATTCGGGCAAACGGGAAATGCAAGCTTCTATCCTTTTGGTCTTTTTGATTTCGCGTGCGGGATAGCCAAAGACGATTGTGTTGTCAGGTATATCTTTGGTTACCCCCGACTGAGCTCCTACCATCACGTTGTTTCCAATTTTGATATGCCCTACTAATCCAACCTGGCCTCCCAGAACCACGTTGTTTCCTAACTTAGTACTTCCGCTGATTCCCACCTGTCCTGCGATGATGCAGTTTTCACCAATTACCACATTGTGCCCAATCTGGACCAAGTTGTCGATCTTTGTCCCTTTACCTATCCGCGTAGCGCCCAAGGTGGCGCGATCAATGGTCACGTTTGCTCCGATCTCCACATCATCCTCGATTATCACCTTCCCCATTTGGGGAATCTTGTGATGTATTCCCTTCTCTTTGGCATAGCCAAATCCATCCGAGCCTATCACCGTTCCCGAATGGATGATCACATTCTTGCCGATCTTTGTATTCTCCCGTATGGTTACGTGCGGGTAAATTAGACAATTCTCTCCTACCATGCTATCGGCTCCGATAAAGGAGCCGGCTAAAACTATTACGTTTTCCTTCAGACAAACATTGTCCACTATTACCACATAAGGTCCCAGATGAATTCCCCTTCCCAGCTTTACTTCCTTGCCCAAAACAGCAGTGGGATGTATTCCCTCAGGGTACTCTTTTCTCGTTTCAAAGAAAAGCTCCATGGCTTTGGAGAAGGCGAAATATGGATTAGGATGCCTGATTAAGGAAACCCCTGCCTTTTTTATACCTCTTCCTACTATCACACAGGAGGCAGAGGTTTTCTCCAAGAAAGCCTTATACTTTGGATTAGCTAAAAAGGTTAAATCACCTGCTTTCGCATCTTCTATCCCCGCTATGCCGGTTATTTCAATAGAGGGATCCCCCACTAAATCCCCTTTGAGATATGAAGCTATTTCACCCAATTTCTTTGACATCGTCTTATGTGAATTTCCTGTGTCTTTGCAGAATAGGATGGCTATGGGTTTTTCTGAACGCCTTTGCTACAAACCTTACCGTTAATACCTTTGGCGGATATCACGACTTGACGTTACCTTACTCTAATTTCTTGAGTTCCTCTAAGACCAGATCCGTTAAATCCAAATTTTTCTTGGCATAAGCGATGTTGCCGTTGACCGAATCAAAGATCATGATGAAGTTTTCGTCGGTGGCGATCTTTTCTAAAACCAGATTTATCTTATCCAGGATTGGTTTGGTCAGTTCTGCATTTTTCTTCTCTGCCCTGCCGTTGGGACCAAAAATATCATTGGTGAGCTGGCCGTATTCCAGTCTTCTGGATATCAGATAATCATTTTTCTCTTTTCTCTTGGCTTCGCTTAAGACCAGACTGTATTTGGCTGAATCAGCTACCAAGCTATCTATGACTTTCCCCAGTTCGTCTATCTCCTTTTGCCAGGCAGTTACCTCCTGATCGAACTTAGCTTGGGCGTCCGCAAACTCCTTGAATTCGGTTCTGAGTCGCATGGAATCCACATAACCGATTTTCCCCTCCTGGGAAGAGGTGGAACTGGGAAAGAGCAAGAGAAACGAGATGATAAAAAGGACTGATGGCCAGTGTTGGATAACGGATCGTTTTTGATTTATTCGACTCAAGTGGTTTCTGATTCGTGAGCGCATTTCATCATTCCTCCTATTGGAAATTTTTTATCATTTTTACTTGGATATAAAGGCAATTGAGGCTGTGAGGCTCGGCTCTATGATATCGTATCCTCAAACAACCTTGAACCTTACACTTATCACCTTTGACCTGCTTAGAAGGTGGTTCCAAATTGGAAATGGGGTCTCCATTCGCCTTTTTCCGGATGATCAAATCCGTAGGCAAAATCAAATCCAATCACCCCCATGCCAGGCACCACCAATCTGACTCCCAGCCCAGCGGATTTAAAAAGATCAAGATCTGAATTATGTCTAAAAGCAAAAGGTCGGATGGCTCTGCCCGATAGCCAGGCGTTGCCTGCATCGGCAAAGAATAATCCATAAATCTGTTGCTCGACCAAGGGGAATTGATATTCGACATTGTAGACCAGAACGGATCGTCCCCTCAAAAGCCTTCCTTGTGAGTCGACCGGTCCAATGGATCCGTCTGAATATCCCCGGATCATTCCATCTGGATCTGTTCCTCCGGGCGAAAAACGTTCGCTATAAACCTCGGGAGCCTCTCTGTCCCGGCCATCCAACACACCCACCTTTGCATGAAAGGCTAAAACGAACTTCCAAAAGGTCCTCAAATAATACCTGGTTTCAAATATGTGTTTATGATAGGCTAAATTTCCTCCCAAGAATTCTGCAGCGAATTCGGTGTACCAGGAGAAGACCGAACCTTTGGTGGCAAACTGAGGCAAATCCCTCGAATCCCTGAGAATGGTAAAGGAGGTGCTTGCGCTTTTGCGCGGCCATTCCACTAATGCAAGAGGATGAACAGCGCCAGAAGGGTTCATGAATTCGAACACGTGATCAAAAGAGAAGGGCAAGTTTACATCTCTAAGAGGATAAGAAGGACGAGGGATGTCATCAGCAAAGTCGTAGTATCTCAACTTCTCCCAGCGGTAGCGCCAGTAAACTCTGAAGAAATTATCGGGCCAGGATAACCTTCGCCCCAATCTCAAAGCAAATCCCTTGGTTTCCTCGGTGAAGTCGTCATACCATTTTCGGTTGATCTGATAGATGTCGAAACCCACCGAGGTGGGGGTGTCTCTGAACCAGGGCTCGGTGAAGCTAATCTCCACAGTCTGCCTTGTTTTACCGAAATCCCAGTTCAAGCTTGCGTTTTGACCATTGCCGAAAAGATTGGGAATACCCAGGCCTATGTTTCCCACCAACTTATCACGAGCGCTGTATCCGGCTCCGAACATGATCTGTCCGGTGGGTTTCTCTTCAACTTTTATAGTAAGATCGATGTCGCCGTTTTCCAAAACCTCGTAATCCGGCTCCACATTGGCAAAAAAGTTGAGATACATCACATCTCTTATGCTGCGCATAAGAAGGGAACGCCTGAACCTCTGACCAGGCAGTATAGCAAGTTCCCTTCGGATAACCTTCTCCTTGGTCTTGGTGTTTCCCTCGATGTTTATTTTGTGAACATTCGCCGGCATTCCTTCAGTTATATGATAATCTATATTCACGATGCTGTCCCGAGTGGTGGTCTTGTCTTCTATCATTACGTAGATATAGCCCTCCTCCTGATAAACCGAATAGATGTTGCCCAAGGTCTCTTCATATTTTTCTTGATTATAGATTTCGCCCTCCTTGAATTTGACCAGCTTGTTCAACCTCTCGGAAGGAAAAAGCTTGTTTCCTTCCCAGCTGATCTCTCCGAATTTATATCTATCCCCCTCGGTTAAGACGATCTTGATGAACATATCTCTGGGAGAGGGACCATACCAGATAGAATCAGAGATCACCCCGGCATCCAAATATCCCTTCTTTTTGTAAAATTCCGCGATCCTCTCCTTGTCCTCTTCGAATTTCTCCGGGTCAAACTCACCTGAGCGCCAAAAGCTATCCTGTTTGTTCTTCATTTGCTTTTTTATCTTGGAGTCGGAAAAGACCTGGTTCCCTTCGATGAGGATCTTTTTGATCCTTACTTTTTTGCCTTCCTCTATCTTGAACTTTAAAACCACTTCTCCTTCTCTGTCCGACTGCAAAACTTCGGATTCGATTTGAGCAGCCAGATACCCTTTCTCTCTATAAATTAACTTTATGTTGTCCACATCCTCCTTCACATCCATGGGGCTGATTACCTTCCTCAAAGTGATATTTAATTTCTCTTTGATCTCGTCCGTTTTTATCTTCTTATTTCCCGATATCTGGATGGCGGAGACTTTTGGATACTCTCTCACCTTGATGAAAAGCTCCACCTCTCCTTCAGCCTCTTTCCCTTCGATCTGGATGTCAGAGAAAAGTTTCATGGCATATAACCTTTTGATGGCATCTTGAATTGCTGTTGGGTCTAACTCTGCTCCAACCCCCAACCCTGACATGTTAATGATCAGAGCTTTATCCACACTCCGATTTCCTTCCACCTCTATTTGGGAGATAATCACCGCGGAAGAAATTTGGCAAGAGAAAACTACGATTAAAAAAGTGAGGATGAAAAAGATATTTCTCAGCATTTGTTTGTTACCCAAAAATTGCACTCTGGAGTATCAAGCTTCAGCCCGATTAATTCGACTTTTGACCAAAATGAATTGTTTTGGTCCACCTGAAGAGTGTGTTGAAAAACTTCAACTAACAGAGTGTCATTCTACCCCTCCCTTGGTGTGCACCATAAGGTTCACACCAAAGGTGGGAGAGGAATCTCCATATAAATCAAAAAGATTCTTCGGTCGTCCACATGGACTCCCTCAGAATGACAGGCTGGCTTTTTCAACACGCACTGAAAGTGAACACTTCAATTTTCCTCATATCAAGGTTTTTGAGAAACTAATCGGTCATCCGTAATTCGTCATTTACGAGGGTGCGCGTATTTTATCAACCATAATCTCAGTATATTCCTGTCTATGCCCTCTTTTTCTTCTATATTTTACCCTCCTTTTAAACTTAAAGACCGTGATTTTTCCAGCTTTTCCCTGAGACAGAACTTCTCCTTCGACCTTGGCGTCCTTTACGTAAGGGGCACCAATCAAGGGTTTTTCGCCGCCGATGAAGAGGACTTTTTCAAAGGTAATTTTGTCCTTCGGTTTTGCCTCCAACTTAGGAATCCTTATTTTTTCTCCCTCTTTGACGTTGAACTGAAATCCTCCGCTCTCCACAATAGCATACATCAAAGTTCTCCTTTGAATGTTTTACCTTATAAATCTCAAGTTTCTTCCCCACAGTCTTATACTAATATATTTTCCATTGGTTTCAAGTCAAGGCAAATCCAAGATTTGCTAGCTACTCTTTACTTTCTCGAACAGATCTGTCACATCCTTCTTTTCATCCACCGAAAAAACTTGGAATCTTTCGGTGGGCAACTTCTCATCCTCTATCAGTTCTATATCTAACTTCAACTCCCTATGCAACTTCTGGATACGATTCATCCTTCCGTTCATTAGGATTTCGCACAATTCAGGGTTGACGAAAAGTTTATATCTTTTAGTCTTTGAACCCACCTTTGCTCTCTTGAACCATCTCTCAATCTTCATAGCTACAGTCTCTTTGGTAATCACTCGACCGATGCCCTGACAACATGGACATGGTTTGCTGAGGGTATGCAGGATAGAGGGTCTGATCCTCTCCCGGGTCATCTCCACCAAGCCGAAATCGGATATGGGAAGAATGCTGTTTTTGGATCTATCATTTTTAAAGGCGGTTCTGAATTCCTCAAAGACCTTTTTTCGGTTCTCCGCTGACTCCATGTCTATGAAATCTATGATGATCAAACCCCCGATATCCCTCAATCTGATTTGACGGGCGATCTCTTTGGCCGCCTCCAAATTGGTTTTAAGCACGGTGGACTCTTGGGTGCTTTTTCCCACAAATCGCCCGGTGTTCACATCGATGGTGACCATGGCTTCGGTCTGGTCAATAACGAAGTAGGCCCCCTTTTTTATCCATACCTTTCTTTCCAACATCTTTTCGATCTCCGGTTCAATGTTGTAGGCATCGAAGACAGGAACCTTACCCTCATAAAGTTTAACCTTGAATCTTAGACTGCGGGCGATGGATTTGAGGTAAAAGAGGATTTTTTTGTATTCTTTTTTGGAATCTACTATTACACTGTTCACCTCGGGGGTAAGAATATCTCGCATTATGCTGGATACCATTCCAATATCTTTATGAAGCAAGGCCGGTACTTCTTTCTTTTCAGCTTGCCTTTTTATTTTTTTCCAAAGCCTGACCAGATTTTTCATGTCCGATTTGAGTTCTTTTTTATACTTTCCTTCCGCCACGGTGCGGACTATGCATCCAAATCCATCCGGCAAGAGCTCGTAAGCTAATCTTTTCAGCCTTCTTTTTTCTGTCCAGTTGGATATCTTTCGCGAGACTCCCACGTGGTCCTCTCCGGGAACCAAAACCACATATCTCCCCGGGAGGGAAAGCTGGGTGGTCACCCGGGGTCCTTTTGTCCCGATGGGCTCTTTGGTCACCTGAACAAAGATCTCCTGGTCCCTTTTTAGCACCTCTTGGATACTCTGCGGAGGTTTTTCTAACTTTTCTATCCCCTCCTCCTCTTCCAAAAGTTCAGCCTCATAAAGGAGATCGAGTTGACTTTTAAAATCTCCAATATCGGTGAAATGGAGAAATGCGCTTTTATCCAGTCCGATATCAATAAAGGCGGCCTGCATTCCTGGAAGAACTGATTTGATCACCCCATGATAGATATCACCCACCATTCTTTCCTTCTCCGGGCGTTCCACCAAAAGTTCCACCAACTTCAATTCTTCCAAAATGGCCAGGCGGGTTTCATATTCGGAGACGTTGATGATTATGTCCTTTTGCAATCTTCTTCTCCTTCAGGATGAATCCTTTCATCTCGCCTTGTGCAGTGATGAACTGCCATCGAGGACCAAGCCAACTGCCTCTTCCAATTTTTCAAAATCGACCTGGGTGTTTACACAGGGACCGTAAGGTCTTTGATTCAAAATGCCGTAAACCGGGATGGGATAGGCATCCTGGATGCCCGAGGATAAATCCCTCTCACAAGCAACCGCCACAATCACGGATGGCTTTTTATCCACGATCACCTTGCGAGCCAAAGTTCCTCCAGTGGCGATGGAGACGGAGGCATCGTGTTTTTCTCCTAATTGGAGAATCTCTCCAATCTTACATCCTCCGCATTTGTGACAATTGCCTATATTTGTGGTCACCCGGTAAGGACAATCATAATTTTGCAAACATTGGGGAAGGAGGATCAAAAGTCTATCCTTTTTTATCCTTTTTTGGGTTGCCCGGAAAAGCGAATTGTTCACCTCAATAAATGAGTTGCGAATTTGGTCCTTGGTAAATCCAAAGATTTTTCCTAAGATATGATTTATGGGAAAAAGCACTTTCATGGTAATTTGTTTCTCCCCATGTGGAAACAGAAAATCCTTTTCCAAAGCCGAGGATAAGACGATTAGGGACAGACCTCCTGAAACAGTGATCAAAAATAAAAACAGGATTATTTTTACAACCAAACATAAGAAAGGGCTGATACTTTCAAGCCTTGGGGAGATCAAATACCAGAGAAGAATTATCGAAACAATCAAAACCAGAAGACTCAAAATGGACAAAAAAAGAAAGCTCCATTTCTCTTTAGCATAAGAATTCTTCATGGTCAATTATCCTTGTGTCCGCCAGGTTCCTGACCTGACGGAAAGCACAGGCTTACCTGTCGGGTCTGGGGACCAGACAGGCACGAAAGTTATATGTCATTAAATGTTGGAGACAACTATGATTCGGATACATCGAAAAATACCTCATGAAAATCTCTATCCCAACTTTTCGCCCACTTTGATTCTGTACCCGCGAACAAACTCCTCTGCAGACATTTTTCTTTTGCCTTCTGGTTGAAGCTCTGTGATTTCCAAAATCCCCTCTTTGGTCTTTGCCCATATTTTTTCTTTGTTATCCGACTCCACCACTTCACCGAATCCATCGGAAAAAGAAGTTTCACCAATAACTTTAGCTTTGTAAATTTTCAGAATTTTTCCCTTGTATAAGGTGAAAGCTGCTGGAATGGGCGAAAGTCCCCTGATCTGATTTTTGATCTGGGTGGCCTCCTTTGACCAGTCTATCTGACCATGCTCCCGGGTGATCTTTGGAGCTGGACTGGCTAAAGCATGATCCTGTTTTGTAGGTTTTGCTTCGCCTTTTTCGATCAGATCCAAGGTCTGGAACAAAAAATCTGCGCCCAGAGTTGCCAGCCTATCATGGAGTTCTCCAAAAGTCTCCTCTGGAAGAATGTCAATTTCTTTTTGAAGAATCAGATCACCGGTATCCACTTTTTTTTGAATGTAAAAGGTGGTCAATCCGGTCTTAGTCTCACCGTTTATTAAGGCCCAATTGATCGGGGCGGCTCCTCTATATTTGGGCAAAAGGGAGGCATGAAGATTTATGGTCCCCAAAGGAGGTAAGGAAAAAATCTTCTCCGGCAGGATACGAAAGGCTACCACCACCGAGAGATCAGGATTTAATTCTTTCAAGGAGTAAAAGAAATCGTCTAATTTGAGATTCTCCGGAGTAAAAATTTTCAGATTATGCTCTTCGGAGAATTTTTTCACCGGTGATTCAGAAAGACGTAGCCCCCTTCCTTTAGGCTTATCAGGAGAGGTCACCACCCCCACTACCTCGTGCTTGCTGTTTACCAATCTCTGAAGGCTGGGAATGGCAAAATCCGGTGTTCCCATGAAAACGATGCGCATAGGATAATGATAGATTAGGATTATTTGGTGGATAACTTCTTCAGTTTCTTGGACAGGAGTCGTCGTCTGATGGAACTCAAATGGTCAATGAACAAAAGCCCGTTTAAATGATCGATTTCGTGCAATAAGACCCGACTCAAAAATCCCTTTCCTTCAATTTGGATCTCCTTTTCATCTAAATCTATGCCTTTGACCAACACTTCTAGTTGACGAGTTACATCGGCAAAAGTGCCGGGAATGGAGAGACATCCTTCTTCAGAGGTCTGTTCGCCATGTGATGCGACTAACACCGGGTTAATTACAATTAAAGGAGAATCCTTCCCCGGTGAAAAGAAGGAACGATTGATCACGAAAAGCTTTTTATCTTCACCTACCTGATTAGCAGCTAGCCCAATTCCTCCTGCTTCTCTCACGGTCTTCAGCATATTGAAAGCCAACTTCCTAATGCTTTCATCAACTTTGGTGATCTCTTTGGCTTGTTTCCTCAAGACTGGATCGCCGTATATTTTGATGGTTAAAATAGTCATTTATAGCAAACGAGTCAAATAAATTGATCTAATTGCCCTCCCCCTCACCTCTCCCATCCTTCGACATTGAGTCTCAGGACGAAATGCAGGACGAAGTGTCAAGGGAGGGGGGACTTTACGAAGTCCCCCGACTTTGGCGGGGTTAGGGTGAGGTATGTAAACTTATTTCTTACTTTTGTATTAGAATCCCTTTTGTCCATAACCTTTTACTTTTTTTTTGCAGACTAAACTTTACTGCTCCACTCAAGCAACCTCTACTCTTCTGTTCCTACCCTCCCCGCAATAGAACTTTTCAAGAATTCGATCTTCACATTTTCCGCCACCTTCAATACCACCGTATTCTCCTTATCATTTATCCCCACGATGGTCCCGTACATGCCACTGTTGGTAACCACCTTGTCCCCTTTTCTTAAGGTGGTAAGCATCATTTTGTGTTCCTTTTGTCTTTTCTGTTGGGGTCTCATGAGTAGAAGATAAAGTATCACTATCATGGCAATGAAAGGTAAAAATGCGGCAATTCCTCCTCCTTGTCCTCCACCCCCTTGAGTTCCCACAGCATAGGCTGTCTCGATCATAACTCCTCCGGAAATTGAAAATTTAAAATATTCCTTTGCCAAGGCTCTTTTTAAAAGATAACTTTTTAACTTTAAATTGCAATTATGCATTTTACTTTTTTAACTTTGATCGTCTTCAACATTTCCCCCGCTTATTACCTTTTCGGTTCCCTTCTCTTCGGTGCAATACTCAGAAAGGAATTTTTGCCTCCATTCCAAAAAATTGTCAGATAAGATCGCCTCTCTCATTTTTCTCATTAAATCCGTGTAAAAATACAGGCTGTGTATGGTCGCCAGCCTGAGGGCGGTGATCTCACCGGTATGAAAAAGGTGCCTTAGATAAGCCCGGGTGTAATTTCGACAAGTGGAGCAGCCGCATTCAGAATCCACCGGCGAAAAATCAGAAGCATACTCTGAATTTTTTATAATCATCTTGCCGAATCTAGTAAAAAGCGACCCGTTTCTAGCATTGCGGGTGGGCAGAACACAGTCAAACATATCCACACCCCGAAAAACAGAATCGATTATATCTTCGGGTGTTCCCACTCCCATCAAGTATCTGGGTTTATCTTGAGGCACGTAAGAGAGAGAAATCTCAACCATCTCATTGGTGGTTACTTTAGGCTCCCCTAAGGAAAGACCGCCTACGGCATATCCGGAAAAATCCAAATTCACCAAATATTTTGCCGACTCCTTTCTCAAATCAGGATAAGCGCTACCTTGAATTATACCGAACAAAGCTTGCTTGTGTTTGTTTGGCTTTTCCGAGACGAGCTTTTCAAATTCAGTTTTGCATCGCTCCGCCCATAGATTGGTGAGGTCATTGGCTCTTTTAGCCTGTTCAAATGAGCAGGGGTAAACGGCCGGTTCATCCAAAGTCATAACTATATCCGCGCCCAGGGCATGTTGAATTTGGATCACCTTCTCCGGAGTGAAAAGATGATAAGAGCCATCCAGATGGGACTGAAACCTTACCCCCTCTTCTGTGGTTTTGGTCAGAGAGTTTAGGCTGAATACCTGGAATCCTCCGCTATCGGTTAAAATAGAATTCTCCCAGCTCATGAATTTGTGAAGACCACCTGCTTTTTCTATCAATTGATGTCCAGGTCTTAGATAAAGATGGTAGGTGTTGCCCAAGATCAGTTCCGCACCGATTTCCTTCAAGTCCTCAGAAGACAAGGTCTTCACCGTGGCTTGTGTTCCCACCGGCATGAAGACCGGTGTATTCACTTCCCCATGAGGAGTCTTTATCAGCCCAACTCTAGCTTCGCAATTTCTATCCTTTTTAATTATTCTAAATTCGAAATCTGCCAATTTAATATCAAGAAATACTAAAAGGTGAGACAAGTCTCGCTACTCCAGCAATTGGAGTATTAGAGCTCGCTCTGCGTCCACGTATTAAATGTCAAGATTTTGGTCATGACAAAAGAATTCAAAAGGGTCGATCGTTGTAACGAGGTGCCCTTACCCCACTACATTTGTGGGCTCGGAGGTGAGGGCATCCCGAACCAACAGTTGAATGCCAATTCTTTGTGAATCGAACCACTCAAATTTTTCCTTTGGTATATCCATACGTCCCCAAAGGGCGGGACAATCCCCAATACTGCTGAGCTTTGGTGCAATAAGCCACCGACTTCAATTTGGCAATGTCGGGTCTTTCTCTTTCATCCAGATATTCTGAATCTATGTGCGTGGCTACGATCTCTCCGATGAAAAGATCATGAGATCCCAAGCTGGTGAAATTCCTGACCATACACTCAAGATTTATCGGGCATTCCTTGATCAGGGGAGCATTTACCTTTGCTCCTTTAATTGGGGTCAGTTTTGTCTCCTTAAATTTATCCACATTCCTTCCTGATTTGATCCCGCAATAATCGGTTTGCTTAAGCAGATTCTCGGTTACGATGTTAACCACAAACTCCTTTGATTCAGAGATGATACCATGCGAAAATCTCCCTTTTCTTATGGCGATGGCTATCATGGGAGGCTCAGAGCATGCTATGCCGGACCAGGCAAGGGTAATGATGTTAGGTTTTTCGCCTTTCTTTTGACAACTGACCATCACCACCGGCATGGGAATCAGCATGGTCTGCGGTTCCAATAATTTTTTCGGCATCTTGTCTCCAGACAGACTATTTATGGTTCTTTTCTACTTTAATGCCCGAGAGTTTCGGTGCGCGCATTCATGTCTCAAAACTCGGAATTCGAGCATAATGCTAACTTCACTCCCTACCCCCTCTCCATAAAATGGACGGAGGATAAAGGCAAAGAGGTAGGAACATGTCGATTTTGGAAAATCGATCCGAAAGATCGATCCTTCAGGTTGACCTACAGGCGACGATCCTTCAGGCGGGACAGAGGTTTGAGGTCGTGTTGAAAAAGTCCAAAGAGCCGTCATTGCGATCCCGCCGAAGAGGGGAGAGATTGCTTCGTCCTCCACCTAGACGGGTGCCCGTCCGGGCACATGGACTCCTCGGTATGAACTGCATGGTTCATGCCTCAAAATGACATTCAAGGGTTTTCAAAACCCCTTTGACCCCTGTCCCGACATAAAGATCAAATTTCAAGTACCTCCTCGCCGCTGAAGGTATCCACCTGGCTTAGAAGTTCGGTAAGTTTGTCCTTGATCCTCTCTTTTATTTTCCCGATCATCTCCTCCGCCTCTTGGGGAGTTTGACACTTGATCGAAAGGTTTATCTCATCCAGCCTTCTGGTCCCAAGACCATCAGAGGAGAAATCCACAAAGGGCATCCCAAATTTTTCAATCCTCTGGGTTTCCTCCTCATTGAAATCGACGTTCTCAAAAGAGATGTGATGCTCCCCTCCTCTTAACAGCTTTTGTACTTTTAACCTCATTTTATACCTCCATTTATGTTTTGTGGTTGTTGGTTTGAGTCTTGAGACTCGATTTATCCAGCTAAAAGGCCCAATCAATTGGGCAACTATATCTTAAATTAGGATTAAATCAAATGTCTCTTTTATGCTTTTCACCCCGCTTATTTTAATGTTGAATCGTTGATTCAAAGCTTTTAGGTTTCCTTGGGGGATGATACAGTTTTTAAATCCTAATTTTTCCGCCTCCTTTATCCTCCTTTCTATCTGGTTGACCGCACGCACTTCTCCTCCCAACCCCACCTCACCGAGTAAAACGGATCTATTATCTGCTGGGATGTCTTTGAAACTGGAAGCGATTGCCACCATGGTTCCCAAATCAACAGCAGGTTCTTCGATTTTAACCCCTCCAGCCACATTGACAAATACATCAAAAGCTCCCACACTCACGTCTGCCCTTTTTTCCAATATAGCTAAAAGCAAAGAGAGCCTTTTATAATCGATTCCTGAGGATACTCTTTGAGGCATGCCGTAGGTGGATGGAGAGACCAAAGCCTGCAATTCCAGAAGCAGAGGTCTTGTCCCTTCCAAACTACAAACCACCACCGAGCCGGATATATCTTTCGCCCTTTCAGACAAAAACAAAAGGGAAGGGTTCTCCACCTCCTCAAGCCCATACTCCTGCATCTGAAAAATTCCGATCTCATTGGTCGAACCAAAGCGATTTTTAACCGTCCTTAAAATTCGATAGATATGATTTTTCTCGCCTTCAAAATAGAGGACCGTATCCACCATATGTTCCAAAACTTTTGGTCCAGCGATAGAACCGTCCTTGGTCACATGCCCCACCAAAAAGACCGAGCTGCCGGTTTCTTTGGCGAAATTGATAAGTTTATGAGCGCATTCTCTGATCTGGCTGATGCTTCCGGGAGTGCTTTCCAGATTTTGGGTATAGGTTGTCTGGATTGAATCGATCACCACCATAAAGGGAATATCCTGTCTTAAAACCTCCAAAATCAGATCGAGGTTGGTTTCGGTCAGGATCTCGATTTTATCTGGAATGATTTTTAGTCTTTCTGATCGGAGCCTAATCTGCTTCAGGGACTCCTCACCGGTGATGTACAAAACCTTGTCGTAACCTGATGCGATCTTCTCGGATATTTGAAGAAGCAGAGTCGATTTGCCTATGCCTGGATCTCCCCCCACCAGAACAACTGATCCCTTGATAACCCCCCCTCCCACTACCCGGTCGAACTCCTTTAAGCCAGTTTTGACCCGATCTTCATCTTGGACATCCACCTCTCCTAAGGGAGTGGGAGTCATTTTTTGCTTAGCAAAAGTTCTTTTGCGCTTGGTTACCCTCTCTTCAGTCATGCTGTTCCAGGTGCCGCAATCTGGACATTTTCCCACCCAGCGTAAGGAGTGATGGCCACAGGCTTGGCAGATGTAGATGGTTTTGGTTTTGTTTGGAGTCAACATAGGTTCTCCGTCCGCCGTCAGCAGACCGCCGCTTATTTCAATTTCTTTCGTAACGCTTGCAGCTTTGCAAACATCTTTTCGCCAAATTCATAAGCTTGGTCAAAAATTTTTTTGCTAATATAGCTTCCTCTCTTTGCTAAATGCAAACAAGCGATAACCTCAATGCACGATCTTATTGCGATACCGATGAAACGGCTAAACTCAAGATCAGTTTGACCGGTAGAACCCTCTGCCACGTTCAAAGAGATCGAGGTCGCGGATCTTGTCATCTGGGTCTTTAAATTATATTGTTCTTTGGCAGGTAGATGATTAGATATTTCATAAATTAGGTCCACATATTCCAGTGACAATTGCCACACTTCCAATTTCTCAAATTTAAAAGCCACCAACATTATCCTCTACTTTTCGCTGCGGACGGCCGACCACGGGCGGCCTCACAAAGCCGGTATTGGTCCCTGGGCGCTTCCTTCTATAAACTGTCTGACTACTGGGTGATCGGTGTTCTTTGTCTCCTCCGGTGTGCCGATAAAGATGATTTTTCCCTCATATAACATGGCGATGCGATCAGCAATCTTATGGGCTGAGACTATATCATGGGTGACCGCAATGGAGGTAATGGAAAGGGCATTTCGACAGCTAACTATAAGCTCATTTATCACATCTGCCATGATCGGGTCTACGCCGGTGGTAGGTTCATCATAAAGAACGTACTCCGGATCCATGGCGATAGCCCGAGCCAATCCCACCCTCTTTTTCATTCCTCCGGAAAGCTCAGCCGGCTTTTTCTCTTCGATTCCGGAGAGACCCACCAGTTTCAGAGTTTTGGTCACTTTCTTTTTTATTTCAGTCTCTGGCAAATCGGTATGCTCCCTCAAGCCCAAACCTACGTTTTCATCAACGCTCATGGAATCAAACAGAGCAGAGGCTTGAAAAAGCATTCCGAATCTTTTCCTAAGTTTATTTAATTCATTATCATTATAAGAAGTTATATCTTCACCATCCACCAATATCTTTCCCTGGTCAGGTTTCAGAAGCCCGATGATATGCTTCAAAAGGACACTTTTCCCACAACCACTTCTCCCGATGATCACCATGGTCTCACCCTTTTGGATGGTCAAGTTCACCCCCCTTAACACCTCATTTTGTGCGAAGGATTTATGGACTTCTTTAATCTCTATCATAAGTCACAATTAATGGTGAATGACGCATTCTAAGAAGCGACAATTCCTCAGCCAAATAGTATCGATGCCACCACGTAATCCGAGATCAAGATCAAAACTGATGATATCACCACAGCTTTTGTAGCTGATCTTCCTACTCCTTCTGCTCCCCCTGTGGTCTTGAACCCCTGATAACAGCCGATGATGGAGATTATGCTGCCAAAGACAAACGCTTTCAAAAGTCCAGAGGTCAAATCCATCATTTTAAAAAAATCTTTTAACCCATTAAGAAATACGTGCGGCGAGACGTGCAAGGAAGCAGTAGATACCCCTAATCCTCCCAGTATAGCAATGGTATCTGCAAAGATGGTGAGGACCGGAAGCATGATGAAACCTGCCACGAACCGGGGGACCACCAGATATTTGACCGGATCTAAAGCCAAAGTTTCCAGAGCATCGATCTGTTCGGTGTCCTTCATGGTGCCCAATTCGGCTGCTATGGCGGCTCCCACTCTTCCTGCAACCACCAGAGCGGTCAGCACAGGAGCCAGTTCGATCATCACCGCCTTGCCTACAGCTGTGCCTATGTACCTCATGGGGACATAATCCGATATCTGGTAGACCGCTTGAACTGCTGTCACCGCGCCGGTGAAAATGGAGACCAAAGCAATCAAAGGAAGAGAGTTTACGCCCATCAGAAGCATTTGCTCAGTGGTGAGTCGTGACCTGGTGAAAGCGCTGGGCAGACCCAGAAAGACTCTTTTGACCAGTATTGCCAGCCCGCCTACATCCTGAAAGAATACCAGGGTATTCCTTCCCACCAAGCTGAAAGCGTTTTCTTGGGTAGTTAGAAATCTCGTTTTTTTCTCCTTTTCAAGGTGAAAGGTTAAGTCCCTACCCCTCTCACCTTTACCTGGTTCACCTATTTATGGTGAGCTTGTCGAACCAAAGGTGAACACTCCGAACTCCTTCTCTTCCCCGCCATTGGCGGGATTTTCAACAAGCAATTGGAGTATTTGCCTATCCACTCGCAAAGTATAGAGGCCCACTTAAACCTTTCACCTTAAGCCTTTCACCTTCTTAGAATGGTATTTCCTTTTCGTGATGAATGAACTCCATGTTTTCAAATCTGGCATAATCTTTTATGAAGGTCAATCGTAAGTTTCCAGTGGGACCGTTTCGATGCTTGCTCACGATTATCTCAGCTACCCCTTGAGAGGGAGCTCCATCTTTGAATTTTTCTATGCCATAGAATTCGGGACGATATACGAAAATCACCACGTCTGCATCCTGTTCGATAGCGCCGGATTCACGTAAATCGGCCAGCATGGGTCTTTTATCACCGCCTCGATCCTCCACCTTTCGGGAAAGCTGCGACACCGCAATTACCGGAACATTAAGTTCCTTGGCCAATCCTTTTAATGATCTGGAGATCATGGAGATCTCTTGTTGTCTTGATTCGGCGCCGCGAGGTCCCTGCATCAGTTGCAGGTAATCCACAATAACCAATCCCACATCGTATTGAGCTTTAAGCCTTCGGGCTTTTGCCCGCATCTGCAGGATTCCCAGATTAGGGGTGTCATCTATGAATATCTTGGACTCCGCCAAAGGTCCCACCGCCACTGCCAGGTTACTGTATTCATGGTCTGATATCCTTCCGGTCCTCATCTTATGGGTGGAAAATCGTGCCCGACTGCAAAGCATCCTCTGTGCTACCTGACTTTTTACCATCTCCAAGCTGTAGATTCCCACCGGGACCTTCTCTTCGATGGCCACGTGTTCGGCCACGGATAGACAGAAGGCAGTCTTTCCCATGGAAGGACGGCTGGCTACCACGATGAGATCCGAATTCTGAAGGCCACCGGTCAAAGTGTCCAATTCAAAAAAGCCGGTGGAGATTCCAGTGACCATCCCTCCCTTCTTCTGATATTCCTCTATGGCTTCGAAAGTGTGGGGGAGAAGGTCACCAATGGAGATAAATCCTTCCTTTATTCTTTTCTCGGATATGCCAAAAATCCCTTGTTCTGCTCGATCCAGAAGATCATCCACCTCCAGGGTGGCGTCATAGCATTGGGACACTATCTGGGTGGAGGTGTCGATCAGTCTCCGCAGGGTAGCTTTTTCCAAAACGATGTTTGAGTGATACTCTATGTTGGCGGTGGTAGCGATTTTTTCGGTTAACTCCAAAAGGTACACCCTTCCACCCAAGTTATCCAGTTCTTTTCTTCTGGCTAATTCATCCGAAACCGTGATAATGTCCACCGGTTGGTTTTTGTCATAGAGGTCCACGATGGCGGAAAAGATCTTCCGATGGTCATCCCGATAAAAAGAATCCTTGTCGATTATCTCCACAGCCTTTCCGATAGCCTCTTTATCTAAAAGCATAGCTCCCAGAACCGCCTGTTCGACCTCCACAGATTGTGGAGGGATTTTCTCGGGCATTGAAGAGTCTTTTCGTTCTGCCATGATCGATCCTCTCAGGTGTTAAGTAAAAGGTTAGCAAGTTTGAAGGTTTGCAGGTTTGAAAGTTTACAGGTGTAACCTTCTAACCTTCCAACCTTATAACTTTCTAACCTAAATTGTCATATTCTCTTTTTAACAGTTTCACATCTTCCCAGGTAGCTCTTTTATATTGAGGGTATCTCAAAAGAGCGGCCGGGTGATAGGTTACCAAAAGCTTTATCCCATGATAATCGTGAATTTTTCCTCTCAGTTGTCCTAAAGGAAGCTTGGTTTTCAAAAGCGCCTGAGCGGCTATCCTTCCCAAAGCGCAGATTATCTTGGGTTGAATGATTCTTATCTGCTCCAGAAGATGAGGCTCGCAGGTTTGGATTTCATCCGGCAAGGGATCCCGATTTTCCGGAGGACGGCATTTTAAAATATTGGCGATATAAACCTCTTCCCTTCTGAAATTTATGGCGGCTAAAATCTTGTCCAAAAGCTGTCCCGCTTTTCCCACAAAAGGTTCTCCCTGCAGGTCCTCTTCTCTTCCTGGTGCTTCTCCTACGAACATAATCTTAGCATTCGGGTTTCCCATTCCAAAGACGAAGTTGGTTCTGGTTTTATAGAGATGGCATTTTTTACAATCTTTTATCTCTTGAAAGAAATCATTTAGAGTTTTTGCAGCCTTAAAAACCTTTTTCGGACTTGATTTTTTGTTTATATAAACCTCATCAAATCCCAGATCAACCTGCTGTTTCAAAAAGTTTTTTGCCAAGGCAAAGGCTTCTATCATTTTTTCGTACCGATCATCCGATACCATCTCGGTTTCTTCTCTACAGAAAACTTGATGAAATTCTTATTTCGACAACTTCACCCTTCCCCTGACTCTCTCCCGTCGAGGGAGGGAGATTTGGAAGTCTCCTCTCCCCTTGGGGGAGAGGACTAAGGTGAGGGGTATTAAGACTATTTTTATCTTATGTTATTAACAACTCTTTTGGGAAAGACCCTCATCTCTTTTTTCTCAAAAGTAAACTCACCTTATCCAAAATCTTTGACGCTACCTCTTTTTTGGAAAGCAAGGGAAGCTTTTCTGCTCTTCCTCGTTTGTCAATCAGGGTGACCTGATTGGTATCCACTTCAAAGCCTGCCCCAGGAACATCGGGGTTGTTAACCACGATCAGATCCAGATTCTTTTCTGCCATTTTCTTTTTTGCATTTTTTATCTCATCCTCGGTTTCCAAAGAGAAACCAACCAGGACTTTGTCTTTTTTCCTCTTGCTCATCTCTTTTAAAATATCCACGGTGGGCTTAAGCTGCAAAAGGATCTTCTCCTCTCCTTTCTTAATTTTATCTTTTGAGATTACGCTGACAGAGAAATCCGAGACCGCAGCGGCCATGATCAAAGCGTCCGCCTTTCTGAAAGCAGATCTAACCGCGCCCAACATTTCTTTGGCAGTTTTAACTTGGATAAAATTCAACCCAAGAGGAGGAGGCAAGTTTGAAGGTCCACTAATCAAGGTCACCTTTGCCCCTCTCAGGTAAGCCTCACAGGCTATGGCATATCCCATTTTGCCACTTGAGCGGTTGGAAAGATATCTTACCGGATCTAAGGGCTCTTCAGTTCTGCTTGCGGTGATTAAAATTGATTTTCCTTCCAAGTCTTTTTTTCTGGTCAAAAGCTTCACCGCCTCAGCAACGATGGTCTCTGGCTCGGCTAATCTTCCTTTTCCCACGATGCCGGAGGCTAACTCTCCCACCTCTGGCTCCACAAATCTATATCCTAATTTTTCCAGATAGGAAAGATTTTCCTGGAAGATGGGATTTTCATACATGTTGACGTTCATGGCTGGAGCGATCAATACGGGAGCTTTGGAGGAGATAACTATGGTGGTCAAAATATCATCCGCAATGCCCGATCTTATTTTGCCAACTACGTTAGCTGTGGCGGGAGCGATCAGGATCAAATCGACCCAGCCAGCCAAATCCACATGCCTAACCCCCACAAATCTTCTTTCGGGAAACATCTCGGTGACCACCTCATTTTCAGAAAGAGTCTCCAAAGTAAGAGGGGTGATGAACTTTTTGGCATTCTCGGTCATCACCACTAGCACATCCGCGCCCAGCTTTTTCAATCTCCTGATTATCTCGCAAGACTTATATGCGGCGATGCCACCGGTTATTCCCAGGATTATTTTTTTATCCTTGAGCATCATTGTTCAAAAAAAACACAATTTTCGTGTCATTCTGATTCCGCCTTTGGCGAGAGAAGAATCTAAAAAGGCAGTTGAAAATCCTGCCGGAGACGGAGATGCTTCGCTTCGCTCAGCATGACAACTGTTCTTGGTTTGGGTTTTTCAACAATTCTTTGTTATTTCAACAAAACCATCTTCTTTGTCTCAGAAACTCGAATATCATTTCTCTCAACTGTAAGCTTATAGAAATAGACACCACTTGCAAGAGGCTCTCCAGATTTGCCTTTTCCATCCCAAGCTATCGAATGAGTTCCCAAAGGCTGGAAACCATTTACAAGTGTCCTGATTTGCTGACCCAATAGATTATAAATCTTAAGCGTGATCCTGCTTCCTTTAGACAAAGCATACCGGATCGTTGTCTGAGGATTGAATGGATTAGGGAAGTTCTGCGCAAGGCTGAAACTCTCAGGCAAGCTGACAAATTCGCCGCCCTCTTCTTCTACAGCAGTTACACCGCCAGTTGTGGTATGTAAGATTGTTCCGCCAACGCCCACTGCCCAGCCGTTATTGGCATCGGTGAAATGGACGCTCTCGAAGTTGTTCACGGTTCCTGAACTCTGGCTGAGCCAGTTGTCTCCGCCGTCTGTGGTATGCAGAATAGTGCCGTTCGTGCCTACGGCCCAGCCGGTGTCTGCGTCCGTGAAGTAAATGTCTACAAGGAGGGCCGAGCCGACTGAACTCTGGGGGTTCCAGCTGGACCCGCCATCAGTGGTTTTAAGAATGGTGACATTTTGTCCTACTACCCAACCAGTTTTGGAATTCACAAAATAGAGACCGTAGAGGTATTCAGACGTTCCGGAGCTCAGGGCATCCCAGTTGGCTCCGCCATCGGTGGTTTTGAGAATCGTGCCAGGACCCCCTACTGCCCAGCCCGTATCGGCGTCAGAAAAATAGATACCTTGAAGATGATCGGATGTTTCGGACGTCTGGGGATTCCAGTTGGTTCCGCCGTTGGTGGTGTGCAAGATGGTGCCATCCCATCCTGCAGCCCACCCGTCGTTGGCATCTGTGAAGCATATGTCGTAAAGATGATCTCCGGTTCCTGGAGTCTGAGGATCCCAGTTGTCTCCGCCGTCAGTTGTGTGCAAGATCAAACCGCTCTGTCCAGCCACCCAGCCAGTATTGGCATCGGCAAAATGGATGCTGTAGAAGTTAAAGTCAAAACCATGATCCTGAGGATTCCAATTGTCTCCGCCGTTGGTCGTGTGTAAGATGGTGGCGCTTCCCGCTGCCCAGCCGGTATCGGCGTTTATGAAATGGACATCATTAAGGCTTCTTGTAATTCCAGAGCTTCGAGCGATCCAGTTGGCTCCGCCATCCGCGGTGTATACCATGGTTCCACTGAGGCCCACGGCCCACCCATTTCTGGCGTCCGTGAAATGAATATCACAAAGGCTGTTAGAGGTTTCGGACGTTTGAGTTATCCAATTGGCGCCTCCATCAGTTGTATGAGCGATAGCCCCATCGTTTCCCGCGATCCAACCGGTGTCGGCGTCCGTGAAGTGGAGAGCAACCAACCATTCGTTGGTGGCACAGGTTTGAAAACCCCAGTTGCTTCCACCATCGGTGGTGTATAGAACGGTATCCCGCAAGCCAGCCGCCCAACCGGTCTTCGAATCCACGAAACAGACATCCTTAAGGCGCCTTTGGGTCCCTGAGGTCTGAGGATTCCAGTTGTCTCCACCGTCCACGGTATACAGGATTGTGCCGTTAGCTCCCACCGCCCAACCGGTGTCGGCGTCGATAAAGTGAACAGCCTCCAATCCCTCGGCGGTGCCTGGAGTTTGAGAATTCCAATTGCCGCCCCCGTCCGTGGTATACAACATTATGCCGTTATCACCTGCTATCCAGCCGGTATCGACATCCACAAAACAGACGTCATAAAGCCACTCCGAAGTTCCGGAGGTTTGAGCATTCCAACTGCTCCCACCATCTGTGGTATGCAGGATCGCACCGTAGTCTCCAACTGCCCAGCCATTATTGGCATCTGCAAAATAGACCCTATAGAGTTCTTCTGAAGTTCCAAAGCTTTGAGTATTCCAGGTGCTGCCTCCGTCAGTAGTGTTTAAGATTTTGGCACCGTCTCCTACTGCCCAGCCGGTATTAGCATTCACGAACGAGACACCATAGAGAGCATCTCCCTGTGGCAGAGGGTTCTGCCAGAACCAGCCTCCCTGGGCATAACTTGTGACTGCCACAAGCATTAATCCTAAAACGATAGCGGTTTTCTTGAACATCAGAATCTCCTTTTTAATTTCTTCAGTGCTATTCCTCACTATTTCAACAATAACATCTTCTTTGCTTCGGAAAACCGAACTTCATTTCTCTCAACTGTAAGTTTATAGAAGTAGATACCACTTGCGAGAGGTTCTCCAGATTTGCCTTTTCCATCCCAAGCTATCGAATGAGTTCCCAAAGGCTGGAAACCATTTACAAGTGTCCTGATTTCCTGACCCAATAGATTATAAATCTTAAGCGTGACCCTGCTTCCTTTAGACAAAGCATACCGGATCGTTGTCTGAGGATTAAAAGGATTTGGATAATTTTGAGCTAGGCTGAAATTCTCAGGCAAGCTGGTAAATTCGCCGCCCTCTTCTTCTACAGCAGTTACACCACCAGTTGTGGTGTGTATAATTGTGCCATAGTTACCTACTGCCCAGCCGGTTCTGGCGTCTGTAAAGAAAACACCCCAGAGCTCATTTGAAGTTCCAGAACTTTGTTCATTCCAGTTGCTTCCACCATCGGTGGTGTGTAGGATTCTGCCCGGGTATCCCACTACCCAACCAGTATCAGCATCTGTGAAATAGACACCATAGAGGTGATTGAAGGTTCCAGAAGTTTGGGGAGTCCAGTTGCTTCCAGCGTTGGTGGTGTGCAAGATCGTCCCATCATTTCCCACTGCCCAGCCGGTGTTGGCATCCACAAAACAGACCGCGCCAAGGTCCCTCGAAGTTGGGGGAGCTTGGCGATTCCAGTGCTCTCCGCCATCTGTGGTGTGTAGGATTGTGCTATCACCTCCTACCACCCAACCTGTATCGGCATCTGTGAAATAGACACTTGTAAGATAAATCGAAGTTCCAGAAGTCTGAGCAGTCCAGTTGCTGCCTTGATTGGTGGTGTGTATAATCGTACCGTTACTTCCCACTGCCCAGCCAGTGTCCGCATCCACAAAATGGACAGCGTTGAGGTGTCTCGGAGTTGGGGGAGCTTGAGCATTCCAGTGGTCTCCACCATCTGTAGTGTGTAAGATGGTGCTATCCCGCCCTACTGCCCAGCCCAGATTCTCATCTGCAAAATAAACGCCCGTAAGGTCCTTTGAAGTGTAGGAAATCTCATGACCAGCCCAGGTGTCTCCACCGTCACTGGTGTGTAAGATCGTGCCAGCACGCCCTACTGCCCAGCCAGTATTGCCATCTATAAAATGCAGTCCATAAATATTCTCCAACGTCCCGTAAGTCTGATGGTTCCAGTAGCTTCCGCCGTCAGTGGTATAGAAGATCGAGCCCCCGCTTCCTACTGCCCAGCCAACCCTGCCATTAATAAAATAAACACCACTAACGCAAGCTGAAGTCCAGGGCGTTTGAGCATTCCAGTTGTTGCCACCATCGGTGGTGTATAAGATCGTGCCGAATTCCCCTGCTATCCAGCCAGTATCGGGATCTGTGAAATAGACATCCAAAAGGGAGGCATAGGAAGGCGTCCCAGGACTCTGAGAATTCCAACTGCTTCCTCCATCGGTGGTGTGTAAGATTGTGCTATCCATTCCTACTATCCAGCCGGTATCAGCATCTGTGAAATAGACATCATTAAAGTGAGTGGAAACTCCAAGAGTTAAAGAGTCCCAGTCGCTTCCGCCATTGGTGGTGTGTAGGATTTTCCCATAATATCCTACTGCCCAGCCAGCACTGTCATCTGTGAAAAAGACACTCCTGAGGGCATGTGAACCGCCAGACGTTTGAGGATTCCAGTTACTTCCACCATCGGTAGTGTGTAGGATTTTGCCACTCTGTCCTACTGCCCAGCCAGTATCGGCATTTGCAAAATAGACACCGTAAAGCTGTTGGGTAATTCCAGAAGTTTGAGCATCCCAGTTGCTTCCTCCATCAATGGTATGTGTGATTACGCCCTCCTCCCCCACTGCCCAGCCGTAACTGGCATCTGTGAAACAGGCATCGCAAAGGTTTTGGGAAGTTCCGGAAGTCTGAAAATTCCAACTGCTTCCACCATCGGTGGTGTGTAAGATTGTGCCAGCGTATCCCACTGCCCAGCCAGTATCAGCATCTGTAAAACAGACGCTCTCAAGGTGATTCCCCTGAGGCAGAGGATTCTGCCAGAACCAGCCTTGCTGGGCGTGGCTTGCAGATGCTGCAAGCATTAGTCCTAAAATGATAAAGGTTTTCCTCAAAGCAAAAACCTCCTCTTTAGATTTTGGCTGACATATTTACCTTGCTTAGTTTTATATAACAAATTTCTGCTCCAAAATCAAGATTTTTAATTGAGGGTTCTGAAAAAATCAAATTGGGTCCACCTTGAAAGGGAAAGGTTTTTCTGGAGTGTCAATCTTTAGGGACTGTTGAAAAACCTAAAAACCGGAGTGCACCAGCTTGCTGGTGCGGTTTTTCTCAAAAATTAAGTAATTGGGATACAAGCACATC
>LJVD01000094.1 GCA_001304225.1 candidate division Zixibacteria bacterium SM1_73 | reverse complement strand
CAAAGAGAGGTCCCCTTTCAAATCCTGAACATCTTTAATTATCTCCCTGCCCATGTGAAAAAGAAAGGCAAAAACAGCGGGAATCAGGGATAGTTTAAAATCCCGGGTGGTGATCCCTCCATAGACAAAAGCCAGAGCCGCTACAAGACTTACTGTAAAGTTGCCCCAAAAAAATTTTCTTTTTAGAATTGAGCTATAAAAGATTAGAAATATAATAGCTGCTGTCGCAATCATCACGCTTAAAGGTCTTATGAAAAGACTTAAAAAAAGTCCCACAAGAAAAAGAAAGCCAGAGAACCAAAGGGCGGATATTTTCGAAACCTCTCCTCTGGCAAGGGGACGAAAAGGCTTATTGATTCTGTCAATTTCCACATCAAAGAAATCATTGATACAGTTACCTCCCCCGGAGATAAAAAAGGCAGAAATGCAGGCAAAAACGACGCCCCGCCAGTATTCTATATTCCCTGCCACTAAAGCTCCAACCAAAACGGACAAAGCTGCAATCAGATTGTTCTGGGGGCGAGTCAGTTTAGCATATCCTACAATTCTGTCCATATCAAGAACTCGAATCAAAAGTGGAGGATTCTACTTCTCCGGGTGGATGAATTCCACCTTATATCCCGCAGAAAAGGGTGAATCCGGTCTGAAAAAAAACTGTCGTCACTGATTTAAATTAACAGGATCTCCAACAAGACGCAACAAAAATTTGCATGATACTCGGTGTCCGGTGATGTAAATATTGTTGTAGTTGCCCATCTATCAGCGGCCCGAAAAGCTTGACGTCGTCATGATGCTGCGCAAAGCAAAAAACTACGTTCTCTGGCAGGCATAGGTCTTCACTAAAGAGGGGGATTTGTAGTTTTGCGCCGGGTAGCTGTAACCTACAGGTTCCGTGAGCTTCTGGAGCAGATAGCCAAATACATTCATACCTTTATGAGAAAAAAGAAACCCCAATCCCAAAGGACGGGGATAGGGGCCTCTAGATTCTTCTTGTCAAGATTTGAATCTTGACCTTCTGACTATCCCTAACCTTCCACGGCCATCGTCACCGAAAGGATCTCCGTAGCAACCCGGAGAGATCAAGTTTCTTTTTCCTCTTCTTCTTTTCTTTTTTCCTCGATGCGAGCTGATTTTCCCTTAACTCCTCTGAGGTAGAATAGCCTTGCTCTCCTTACCTTTCCTTCACGGATTCGTTCTATTCTGGTGATATTGGGTGAATGCAAGGGGAAAATCCTTTCCACCGCCACTCCACTGGAGATCTTCCTTAAGGTAAAGGTTCCACCCACTCCTTTGCCTCTTCTCTGAATCACCACTCCCTGAAATACTTGAGTTCTTTCTTTATCTCCCTCTTTGATTTTTGTATGCACCTTCAAGGTATCGCCCGCATTGAAATCAGGAAGCTTATCCTTCAGATATTTTGATTCAACCGTTGCAATCAGGTCCATTTTATCCTCCGTGCAAAGACCTAAGATAGTCAAGTTTGGAAATTCCGTATGGGGATCTGCCTGGATCTTTCGCTGTTTTTAGATCCCGCTAAATCGGGACACTCCGGTTTTAGTTCTCCTCTCTTTTGATCTCCTCCAGCATCTCCTTCTCTTCGTCCGAGAGCTGGTCCCAATTTACTAAATCGGGTCTTCGTTGTAAAGTCCTTTTTAATGCTTCTTTTTTATGCCAAAATCGGATTTTTTCGTGGTCGCCGGACAATAGTACCTCTGGAACCTTTAATCCTTTGAATTCCGCAGGACGAGTATATTGAGGAGGACCCAAGATTCCATCATAAAAGGAATCCGCCTGAGCGGATTCAAAATCACCCAAAACTCCCGGAATCAGTCTAACCACCGCATCCATAATTATCAGAGCAGGAATCTCGCCGCCGGTTAAAATATAATCTCCAGTGGAAATCTCCTCCAAAGGATAAAGTTCCCCCAGTCTCTCATCCACTCCTTTGTAATGCCCACAAATTATGACCAGATGGTTCTTCAAAGATAATTCCTTTGCTTTTTCCTGAGAAAACTTCTCTCCCTGTGGAGTAGTCAAAATCAAACTTGTTTGCTTTTCGTCTTCCTTTCCATCAAAAATCGATTCCAAAGCTTTGCACAAAGGTTCGAGCTTCATTACCATCCCACCGCCACCGCCAAATGGGATATCATCCACAGTCCGATGCTTATCTTCTGTGGAATCCCTGATATCATGCACCCTGATTTCAACTAAATTCTTCTCTTGTGCTTTCTTTATCAAACTCTCATTCAGAGGTCCAGAAAACATATTGGGGAAAATAGTTAAAACATCTATCTGCATCTAATCCAACAAACCCTCTTTTGGTTCGATTATCATTACCTTTTTATCCAGATCTATCTTCTTTACCACCTCTTTGATGGCAGGAATATCATATTCTTGTTGTTCTCCTTGTACCACGTACACATCGTTTGCCGGAAGCGAAATGACCTCCCTAACCGTCCCCACCTCTTTATCTTCGGTGGTAATCACATTCAATCCAATTATATCGAAAATGAAATATCTCCCTTCTGGAAGCTTGATCAAGTCCTCTTTTTCTATCTCCAAGAAGCTCCCCACAAATTTCTTTGCCTCTTCCAGAGTCTCCACTCCTTTTAACTTAAGCAAGACCCTCTCTTTGAGTCTTTTGCTCTTGAGATTCGTTCGGACTTCTTCTATCTCAAACTGGGCTATATTTGCATCCTTTGACACGAATATTTTTTCAAGCCCAGAAAGCCTTTTTGGATCGTCAGTCAAAGGAACCACTACCATCTCTCCCTTGATTCCACGCACCCTGGAGATTTGACCTATGGTTATTCTTTGCATCTCCACCGTCTGCTGTCGGCAATTTACCGCAAACCGGTTTAATCACAGCAATCCGTTAAGGGCAAGTTCTTTCCTTCCAATTTACTACTTCTAAGCTAACAGTTAGGAAGAAGTAAGAACGAATCGGCTGCGAAAGCTTTTGATTTGATCTGAAGAAACAGGATTGTTAAGACCCTTCAGACTTTTCCTTCTCTTCTTTTGGCTCTTTAGTCTCTTGGGCTTTGCTTCTTTCTTTTTTGGCTCTTTCTGTTCTTCTTTCTGTTCTTTGACTTCCGCTTCTTTGGGTTTGGTCTCCTTCTTTTCTGGCTTTTCCTTTTCTCCTTTTTCCTCTTTGGCTTCTGTGATTTTTTCCGCAGGAGCTTCTTCAGGCTTCGCCTCTTTCTTGGGCTTTGCTTCTTTCTTTTTTGGCTCTTTCTGTTCTTCTTTCTGTTCTTTGACTTCCGCTTCTTTGGGTTTGGTCTCCTTCTTTTCTGGCTCTTCCTTTTCTTCTTTTTCCTCTTTGGCTTCTGTGATTTTTTTCGCAGGAGCTTCTTCAGGCTTCACCTCTCTCTTTTCTTTTTCTTCGGTGACTTCTTCTGCTGGGGGTGCGGCTACTTCGGCTTCCTTTGCCTTTTTCTTTTTCTTCTTCTTGGGTTTTTCTTTCAATTGGGTGGGCAAAGTGATCTGGGATACGTCCTCTCCTTTTTGTATCATCTCCCATTTTCTTAGCAGTCCGATTTGCCTGAAAAGACTGCTTGCCGTGTCAGTTGGGATTGCCCCTTGCTTTAGCCAATAATAGACCTTTTCCTCATCTACCTTAACTGAGGCAGGTCTTTCTATCGGACTATAATGTCCCAGAATCTCAATGAACCTGCCGTCCCTGGGCATTCGGGAATCTGTAGCCACAAATCTATACATCGGTCTTTTCTTTGACCCCATCCGTCTTAATCTTATCTTTACCGCCAAATTTACCTCCCATCATGATAGTTTGAAGTTTTCGTCGTTTTTCTTATTTGTTATCTTCAACTCATAATAAGTCATCGGACATTTTAACGAAATGAGAAGAGACCTTTACCGAATTTCCGGAAGTCCATCTTTCCTAAGTTTTTTATCATCTTCTGCATCATGAAAAATTGTTTCAACAGCTTGTTCACATCCTGCACCGACGTACCACTTCCCTTGGCGATTCTTTTCCTTCGGCTTCCGTCGATGATATGGGGCTTTAATCTCTCCTCTTTGGTCATGGAGTTGATCATCGCCTCCACTCGAACCATAGCTCCGTCATCAATCCTTAAACCTTTCATCACATTTCCACCCATTCCCGGGATCATCCCCAGGATGGAATCCAGAGGTCCCATCTTTTTTATCTGCTGGAGCTGATTATAGAAATCCTCAAAGGTGAAAGCCTCTTTTCTTAGTTTTCTCTCCAGCTTTTCTGCTTCTTCTAAGCTTATGGTCTCTTCAGCTTTTTCTACCAGAGAGACCACATCCCCCATTCCCAAAATACGGGAAGCCATACGATCCGGGTAAAACATCTCCAGGGCGTCCAGTTTCTCACCTGTCCCCACAAACTTTATGGGCCTTCCGGTCACCGCTCTTATGGAAAGTGCTGCCCCTCCTCTGGCATCTCCATCCATCTTAGTTAAAAATACTCCATCCAGACCGATTCTTTCCTCAAAGGTTTTGGCAATGTTGACCGCATCCTGACCGGTCATGGCATCTGCCACCAGGATGATCTCCTGAGGGGAGATGTCTTTTTTTATATCCAAAAGCTCCTGCATCAAAGGCTCATCAATGTGCAATCTTCCAGCAGTATCAATTATTACCAGATCTCGTCCATCTTTTTTCGCCTGATCAATTGAATCCTCACAAATCTTCACTGGATTCTTGTTTGATGAAAAAACCGGTAAATCTAAACTTTTCCCCAGGATCTTTAGCTGATCCACTGCGGCGGGACGATAGACATCTGCTGCCACCAAAAGAGGGAATCTGCCCTTTTTTCGATAATAACGGGCCAGCTTTCCACAGGCAGTAGTTTTGCCCGATCCTTGCAGACCAACTAACATAAAAATGGTAGGAGGTTTTTGGGAAAAATTTACCTCTACTCTGATCTTACCTAAAAGGCCGATCAATTCTTCATGCACTACCTTTATTATTTGCTGTCCAGGGGTTATGCTTCGAAGAACCTCTTGACCAATGGATTTCTCTTGAACCTGATCGATGAAATCTTTCACCACCTTGTAATTGACATCCGCCTCCAAGAGTGCACGCCGGACCTCTTTCAAAGCATCCTTGATGTTGCTTTCCGTAAGCTTTCCCCGCCCCCGGAGCTTTTTGAAAATCCCTTCTAACTTTGTGGTTAAATCCTCAAACATATCTTCAAACTCAAATTTAGTTTACATGCCCAAACCTAATACAGAGTGTTCTCCCACTCCTTTTAGCTATCATACGTTTAATAAAACCAAATTTAAGGCTTATAATATAACCATTCAGACTACGTTAGCAACAGAAATCCCGAGTCCATACTATTGCGGCAGGGTACCCTTTCCCTGTCACATTGCTTAAGGTCGAGGGTGAGGGTTCATCCTGCACTTCGTCCCGCCCTTCGGTCCTGAGACCTCAGGGTCGAAGGAAGACTCAGTGTCGAGGGAAGACCTCAGAGTCTAAGGAAAGATATTCACACTGACTTCCTCCCGATGGACTCAGTCCGAGGGAAGGGCACCCTCCACCAACGAGTTTTTATTGTTCTCTCAAGGCTTTAATTATCTGGCAATAATTTTTACTTTTAAATATGGCATCACCAGCCACCAATATGGTGGCACCTGCCTCTTTCACCAGCTTGGCGGTCTTTGGATTAATTCCTCCATCCACCTCTATTTCCGTTTTCAGCTTATGTTCTTCCATAAATTTCTTAGCCTCGCTTATTTTGGAAAGAACCGAGCCAATGAACTTCTGTCCGCCAAACCCGGGATTTACCGTCATCAACAAAAGCAAATCCAGCTCTTTGATTATTGGCTTCACTAATTCAAAAGGCGTTGCAGGATTCAAAGCGCATCCCACCTTGACCTTGAAATCTTTAATAAGACTTATAGTACGGTGAAGATGCCGACACGCTTCGATGCTTACGGTAAGATAATCCGCGCCGCTTTCCACAAAAGACTCCACATAAGAATCCGGATTTTCGATCATCAGATGGACATCTAAAGGAAGTTTGGTGCACTCATTTATTGCTCTAACGATCATGGGACCAAAGGTGATATTCGGGACGAAATGTCCATCCATGATATCTAAGTGCAAAAGATCCACCCCGCATCTTTCCACCTTCTTGATCTCCTTTTCGATATTCCTGAAATCAGCGGACAATAATGATGGAGCTATTTTTGTCATTTCTTTACCCCATTGGATTCGTGTGTCGTTGTTCGTTGGCGAAGCCCATATCGGCAATCGTTTAATCGAAACTCGAAGCTCGGAAAATCATCTGCTCGAACTTCGAGCATCGATAAGAACTTCGTCACCGTTAAACGAGCTTCAAACACCTATTGCATCTATCCGTGATTCTTTATTCGTTATGCGTCATAACTCTACAGCGCTTACCTTCAGATCAACTTTAGTTCCCCGTTCTACTTCGGCACCTTCTTGGGGAAACTGTTCCACCACGGTTTCTGGAGGAAGGTAATCTTTAGCCTCAAATTGAATTTCCCCAATATCCAGACCAAGTTCCTTTAAAATGCTTTTTGTCTCTTTCAGGCTTTTGCCTACCAAATCGGGTATAGTCACCCTCTCCGGTAAGCTCCCTAAGCTAACCGTAAGGTTGACTGACATCCCTGAGGGAATTGACAAGCCGAATGAGGGATCACTCTCAACCACCACGTTTTCCGGGAAGGTGTCGGAGGGAACCCAATTTATCTCCCCCACTTCCAAACCTTTCTCATGCAGCATTATCTCTGCTTGCCTTAAAGATACTCCCTTAAGATAAGGCACCAGCACCATTTTTTCCCCCTTGCTCACCACCACCCTCACAATTCTCCCCTTTTTAACTTTTGCACCAGGAGCAGGGCTCTGTGATAAAACGATTCCGGGCGGCTTCAAAGGATTATATTCCTCGGCCAGCACCTGAAGAGATAAATTCGCCTCTCGTAAATTTTCCTCTGCCTTTTCTAAAGGTTTATCGATAATCTCGGGTACGATACACTCTCTGCCGGTATGAATCACTGCCGGCATTATCCACCTATCAAGCAGATACAAAAAACCAAAAAGAGCCCCCAATGTCAAAACTGCTGAAAGGGGGTATCCAATATATTTATTTCTCCAAATGAAGAATTTTATCTTTTGAGCGACTTGGTTTGGATCGTCGGACTTATCAGTTTCTCTCATAAAAGGTTTCCAAAAATTGCTTTGCTCCTTAGAGATCTTAATCTTTTAAAATACGACCTCATTTCAATAAAATCCACTATTTTCTGTTTCAGGATGCCTCCAATCTGGCGGCGAAGCTCCCATCCATTTTATGAATATGGGGAAAGGTTCGGACAAAGCCAGATGCGTCCACCAGCTGAGACTCCACATAAAGCGAAGCATCCACCGCTTTGAAATCTTTTCTTTTTTCCAAAAAGAGTTCAATCACCTGATCGTTTTCTTCCGGGGTGATGGTGCAGGTGCTGTAGACCAAAACGCCCCCTTTTTTTACAAGGTTCGCTGCATTGAAGAGTATCTGGAGTTGAAGCTTTTGTAATCGGAGCAAATCTTCTTTTTGTTTTCGCCATCTTGAATCTGAATTTCTCCTTAATACCCCCAAGCCTGAACAAGGTGCATCCACCAAGACTCGACCCACAGGTTTACATTGAAAGTGGTAGGCATCTCCACAGATACAGTTTACCCAATCGATTCCTAATCTTCTGCAATTCTTTTTCAACAACTCTATTTTCTCCCAGCTTTTATCAACTGCCAGGACTTTTCCCTTACCTTTCAATAACTCCGCTATGAAGGTGGTCTTGCCCCCCGGGGCTGAGCATAAATCCAAGATTGTCTCACCCGGTTGCGGATCCAACAAAATCACCGGAAATCCTGCGCTTTCATCCTGAAGATAGACTAAGCCTTCCTGTAGAGGTAGAAAACGATTCAAATCCACTTTCGATTCTAAATAATAAAAAATTTCCAAAAATCTACCTGCTTTGAACTTGATTTTTCTCTCAGTGAATTTCTCCTCTAAGGATTGATGGTCTACTTTTACCGAATTCATTCTACAACATAACTTGGGTCTTTCATTGAAAGCCTGGCAAAGCCTTATGGCTTCCTCCTCTCCAAACATATTTAGCCAGTTTTCTACCATCCAGCTGGGAAAGGAATAAAACAGAGCTATGTTTTCTACTTTGTTTTCCTCCCAGGAAGGGAAGCGCACCCTGCTTTTATCTCTCAAGTAGTTTCTCAAAACCGCATTAACCAAGGCCACCATGCCCCTGTGTCCAAATTTCTTGGCCAAGTTCACTGCTTCATTGACGGCCGCACTATCCGGCACTCTATCCATGAAATCTATCTGGTAAACGCCCAATCTCAAAATGTTTCTTATCCACGGCGTTAACTTGTTTATCTCTTTTTCTAAAAAGAAACTCAGAACATAGTCCAACTTCCTTCTCATTTTGGCAGTTCCGTTGACCAACTCGCTTACAAATCTTCTATCCAAATTTGACAGATGGTAATTCTTGCAAAAAAGTTCAATGGTTTCATTTGCGAAAGCGTCTTTTATCTCTAACTCATACAAAATCTTCAAGACGATCTCTCGAGCGGTTGGAATTGGCGCTTTTTTCATTTAAATTGAAAAACCTGTAGGTCGGGTTGCAACCTCAAAGGGGGCTACCCGACACATAAAAAGCTAAACTACGTCCATGGGGGTCAAAATCTCGGAATCCATTTTAATAAAAAGATTGCTTCTCTTGAAAAGCAGGCTTTGAATATCATTTTCCTTCAGTCCGAAACCGTAAATTAGAATCTCCTGAGGCCTGGCATATCCTCCTGCTCCCAATCCCAAAAGCATCTTTACCTTGCTTTTTGAATCCTTCTTCTGGCACTCTAATTTTCTAATATGTTTTCTTATATCGATTTCCTTTGGTCCTTCCTTGAAGTTTCTTTTCACCAATAGATTCCTTTGACTAAGAATAGATTGGCTCTTTGTGGTTATTTCTTCTTCAGGAAGATCCAACTCCACCTCATATGAGGCTAAATTTATGGCAGAGCTCAAGGATTCAGATTTCCCCAGGATCGGTTTTGCCTCCAGGAACTTAAATCCAGGCGGCAAAACCTGGTTAAGGCGACAAAGGACCGCGTTGGAATGAGGTTGGGTGAGCTGCATATCCAAGTATTCAGAGTCCGAGATAAATCCTAATGGGAGCGGAGGTCCAAAGGCAACTTTTTGATGAGGATGGAATCCTTCCGAATAAGCAATCGGTATTCCCGATCTTCGGATGGCACGCTCGAATGTGCGTCCCACATCCAAATGGGAGGTGAATCTGATTTCTTCGGATTTACTCCACTTAAGCCTTACCCGGCTGCGGGCTATGGTGTGCGCAGGAGAAATCCCCTTTCTTTTCTTTGTGCGACCGTATGCTTCTGAAGAAGATTTATCCAATTCTTCAGGTTGAGAGCTGAGTTTTTCGAAGACCTTTTTTCCGATCATATCTCCCACTCTCACCTCACCCTTAGAAGGAACGAATTCCTCTTGGACTGAGTAAGCTCTGTTTCTCTCCTTTTGCAGATATTCTTTTCTGATCCCTTTATCAATGTGATCCCAGGGAAGAGATTGGGTCAAATCTCTGGCTGGTAAATAAAAGGATGGATCGATTTCACTTTCACCAAAACCCTCTTCCCAGATTTGGTATTTGAAATGTTCGGTCCAGGCATCCAGCCTGGCCCCCTTTTTCCAAGCAGAATAGATCACCTTTGACAAAAGCCGATCCCCTCTGCCCAAAATCCCTTCCAGGTAGGAAACCTTGGGATCGCGAAATTTTAAATTTAGATTTCCGCGCCGGAGATTTGATTTCAGGTAATCCATCTTTTTTTGAAGACCATCTATATCCTCCTGTTTTTCCCACTGAAAAGGAGTATGAGGTTTTGGGGTAAAAGGAGAAATGGTCACGTTCAAGTTTTTGCCTTTCCTGATCTCTTTTCCAATTCTCAAAATCTTTTTTAAAAGGACAATGATACCATCCAAATCCTCTTTTTTCTCGGTCGGAAGTCCGATCATGAAATAAAGTTTGATCAGGTTCCATCCAGAAGAATAGGCGATTTTGACGGTATTGAAAAGACTCTCTTCTGCCAGGTTTTTACAGATGACCTCCCTTAGCCTTGGCGTTCCTGCCTCCGGAGCGAAGGTCAAGCCTGGCTTTTTGGTTTTGGTTAAAAGTTGCGCCAATTCCAATGAGAAGGTGTCAGGTCTGAGCGAGGGGAGTGAGATCGAAACCCTCTTTGAGTAAAATTTCTCATGCAATCTTTCGGCCAACTCTGGTAGCTTTGAGTAATCGGTGGTGGAAAGAGACAAAAGAGATATTTCATCCCAGCCTGAATTAGCTATTCCCATTTCGGCTTGTTTGACTATCTCTTCTATCGATCGTTCCCTTTTGGGATAATAGGCAATCCTCGCCTCGCAGAACCGGCAACCCATGGGACAACCGCGCATTATCTCTATGGTCAAACGATCATGGGTTGTCTCCAAAAATGGAACTATAGGAGCGGTGGGATAATACTCGCTCTTTAATTCAGGTATGGTCCTTACCTTGATTTTTTCAGGAATCTCCGGAGAGTTGGGAACAACTTTTTCAAATCTTTTTTGGGCATCGTATTTGATTTCATAAAAAGAAGGCACGTAAACTCCGGGAATTCTTGAGAGTTTCAATAACAGCTCTTCTTTCTTTATCCCATTTTGCTTGCCCTTTTCCACTTCATCCAAGATCTCATCAATGATTTCTTCTCCATCTCCCAAAGCAAAAAGATCGATAAATTCAGGATTCAAGGCAGAGGGACCTCCGGCGATGATCAAGGGATCATCTTCAGACCTTTGTGAAGAAAAAACCGGCACGCCTGCTAAGTCCAAGAGATTAAGAACCGTGGTATAATTCAGCTCATAGGTCAACGAAAAGCCAATGATATCAAATTCCTTTAACGGGGTATGACTTTCCAAAGAGAAAAGTGGAATGCTTTCTTTTCTTAAAAACTCTTCCGCATCCACCCAGGGAGCGAAGACCCTTTCGGCCACACAATCTGGTCTTTTATTGATCAGATGATACAGTATGGAAAGCCCCACATAGGACATTCCGATCTCATACACATCCGGAAAAGCCAGAGCTACCGAAAGCTTTCCCTGATGATCCTTCTTTATCGCTCCAAGTTCATTTCCAATGTATCTTCCCGGTTTCATCACAAAGGGAAGTAAGTCTTTCTTTATCTTATCTGATATTTGATGCATCATTTTCTTTTGATCGCAGCTAAAGCCGGTGCTACCACTTAAAACACGTAGCCATCCATATGGATGGCACCAAGGCATAAAGCCTTGACTACGCCTCAGTTCATTTATAACCTATTAATATAAACAAAAATGACAAAAAACCAAAAGATGTTGCGGAAAATTTTGGGAAAGTTAGAGGTAAAGTACAAAAGCCCATGAGAACGAAGCCCCGACAGGCGGGGCGGAAATACGATCTGGGGTTTTAGCCAGGTTTTTTTCGGGGTGCACAAGCTTACTTCTGCGGTCTCTTCAAACCAAAAAATGACTTCGCATCAGAAAGCAGATGCGCTCCGCTAAGAATCCCTTAAAGCTTCCTTGCCACCTCCTCTGCTACCTGAGTTGTGGTGGATGATCCGCCCATGTCATAGGCGCGTACTTTTCCTTCTGCAATAACTGCGGCTATTGCATTTTCTAAGCGATTTGCTTTCTCGGTTTCGCGTAACCAATCCAGCATCAATTTTGCAGATAAGAAAGTGGCGATGGGATTGACTTTGTTCATCCCTGCATATTTCGGGGCAGAACCGTGAGTTGGTTCGAAAACAGCGTAATCATCCCCGATATTCCCTGAGCAGGCAAAACCCAAGCCTCCAACTAATTGAGCACATAGGTCGGAGACGATGTCGCCGAACATATTGGAGGTGACCAAAACATCGTAGTCCTGGGGATTTTTTACCAGCCACATGCACATGGCATCGATGTTGGTCTCCCAGAGCGGAATTCCAGGATATTCTCTGGCTATTTTTCTTGCCTCCCGTATCATCAAACCTGAAGTTTCTCTTATCACATTCGGCTTTTCCACCACGGTAACCGATCTTCTCTTGTGTTTTTTGGCATATTCAAAAGCATCCCGAACTATGTTCTGACAGGCTTTTCTGGTCACTATTCGTAAGCTCACCGCCATATCATCTAAAGAGGTCTTTTCAAACTTTTTCATGGACTTATGATTTTTCAAAAGAACGTCCATCACCTCTTGGGGCAAAGGATGAAACTCCACGCCGGAGTAAAGGTCTTCGGTATTCTCCCTGAAAACGACCAGATCTATATCATCCCGGTAATTTAAGGGATTGCCAGGATAAGCCTTGCAGGGTCTCAAATTTGTTCGCAAATTGAAAAGCTGGCGGAGCTTGACTATTGGGCTGTAGTAAACATATCCCTTTCCTTTCAGGCTTAGATCAAGCTCAGCTTCCGCTTCTTCTTTCGGTTTGGAGGTTATGGCTCCGAATAGGCAGCAATCGGTTTTCTTCAAAAGTTCAATGGTCCTCTCAGGCAACGCATTTCCCTCTTTGCACCAAAATTCCCACCCAATCTCACCGGGGATATATTCGGCATCCAATTTTAATTCATCTAAAACAATCTTGGCAGCATTTAAAACATCTATTCCGATTCCATCACCAGGTAACCAAGCAATCTTGTATTTTGCCATAGAAAGTTGCTCCTTTGCTCAGAAATCGTCATTTTTATGAAACAACTTAGCCGAAGATCACACCGTCTTAACGGTAGATTTTTAATGGAGTGTCCGCCTTCAGGCAGACCAGACCACGGATCATGGTCAAGCTGAAGCTTGACACTCCTTTACGTCTACTTTATCTCGATGTTCAAAGATACAGAATGAACATCACCCAACTCTGATTTGTGGGGAAGGTATCCATAGTCGATGCTGTAGTTTCTGAAACTTGTTCCCAGGCCAAATGAGAAACCTTTTTCGTCATATCCGCCCTGGTAACCTAATCTGATTCTCAAAGCTTGGTAAAGTCCATATTCCCCACCCAAATGGATCTTGACTTCATCATCTCTGGGCTTCACCAGATCAAAGCCAAGAGTGAAATCGCTGTTCAAGTCCTTCTTTTCCACAGAATAGATTACCCCCGCTTTATACTGTGTGGGCAGAGAAAATTTCTCCTTCTCAAATTTCATTTTTTCACCAAGGTTCAACACCGACAGCCCAAATTTCAAGTTTTCCAAAGGGGAGTAAATTCCGCCTAAGTCGAATCCCAATCCACTTGCCGAGTGAATGTCAATCTTTTCGTAGAGCCATTTTGCGGAAAATCCCAGGGCGACTCCTTCCTTTACCTTTCGGGCAAAGGATAACGAAAAAACTACATCGTGAGCATCAAACAGAGCAATGGGCTGATCAGTTGGACCTTCCCTTTTCTGTATATCGGGTATCTTCCCCATGGCCAAAGAGAGGCCCAGGGTGTTTTTGCCAACACTTAGAGCTGAGGTGAAATGTTCAACAGTCATATCTTGAAACCACTGGTTATGAGTGAAGCTGAGGTGTATTCCTTCGATTCCGGAAAGTCCAGCCGGGTTCCACCAAGCGGAGATAACTTCACCGGACTGGGCAACAAAAGCTTCTCCCATCCCTACCGCCTTGGCTCCCATGCCAAATTTTAAAAAGCTAAAGCCAGAGTTATCCGCTTTGCCGTAAACTGGTGCCTTGAAAGCAGAAACACTCCATACTAAAAAGAAAAAAAATAGGATCACCGGTGTTTTGATTTTCAACTTGTTCTCCTCACTAATCAAAGTTCACTACCTTATTTTTTCGGTTTTGTGAAACCACATCTAAAAGTTGATGGATCTTGTTTTGACTGTCCTGATACAAACGCATCTGTTTCTCATACGAAACTGCCCTCTCCCCCAGGGGGAGAGGAAAGAGCGAAAGGGAAATCAAACAATACGCAAGAAAGATTTTTACATTTGTATTAGCTCACTGCAGACTTTTTTAATATTCTCTTCATGTCTATCTACGTTACGACGAGCGAATCTGGTGAACTCATTCCGTTTTGCAATCTGGTCTGAGGAGAGATTTTCTTGAATGAATTTTTTGCAGTTCTCCAGCAAGTTCTCAAAATAGCCGATATGATGTTCTACCTCCCTCTTATCACACAGGTATCCATGTCCCGGAACCAAAACATCAAAATCCAAATCACGGATTTTCTTCAATGCGAAAAGCCACCTTTGAGAGTTCCCGTCTCTCATAAAAGGATATCGTCCCTGAAAGATGAGATCGCCAGCAAACAGAACTTTCGACGAAGCTATGTGTGCAATCGAGGTATCTTTTGTATGTCCGCCCATATGAATCAAATTGATTTTTAGATTTCCCAAGTCTATTTCCAAGCTATCGTCAAAAACTAAATCAGGTAAGGTTATCTTTAGATTATTAAGCTTCTCCTTCCACTCTGGATTTTCCTCCACATACTTTTGAATGGAATCTCGTGACCATTCTCTTTCCAGAAGTTTGGTCATGATGTTCTTACATTCCCGATGCGCCACCACCTTAGTAGAAAAAACCTGGTTTCCAAATGTATGGTCCGAGTGGTGATGGGTATTGAACAGATATCTGATCGGCTTTCGAGTCACTGATCTTATCTGTTTCAGGACCTTTTTGGCATCCTCGGGAGAGAAAGTTGAGTCGATCACCAATACTCCGTTTTTACCTATAACAAAACCTGTGTTTATCCTCTTTTCTCCTCCCAGAATGCAAAACACATTTTCAGTGATTCTTTTTAAAACCATAGTAAAGATGATGGATTTTAAGCCTTCAAAAGAAGTGATAAATGTAGTTGCTCGATTCATGGTTCGACAAGCTCACCATCCTGAGCCTCTCGAAGGATCAAGCTATTTTCTTGCCTGACAAATCAGGCAACCACAAGAGATTTGCTAAGTTGAATCTGCTCAAATTAAATTCTGCTTCTTTTCCTTAACTCTCAAAACTCAAGCTGAAGAGAAATCAGATGATCCGGATCGTCATCCACCCGGCTTCCGACATAGGCGTAATCGAAGCCCAGGATTGTGGACCCTCCCATCTTCTGTCTTAAGCCCATTCCCAAGGTTAACGAACCCCTATCGTATCCACCCCTCACCGCCAGGCTCTCCAGTATCCAACCCTCCAACCCAAAATGAATTCTTCCCGTTTGTTTTTCGTTTTTCTCAACCTCCGTGCTGAGCAGTATTCTATCCTCCAACAGAAGATAAGAAACTCCAGCTCGCAGGTTGATCGGAAACTCATCCTTTGAGGAAGAACCCAAAAGATCAAATTTTTTCCAGTAATCTCCAGAGGTCCATGAGTATCTCATACCCAAATTCTCGACTGCTGCTCCCAGTCGTAATTTTTGTATTGGCTTTCCAAATGCGGAGAAACCAAAACCGACTCCATAAGCGCTGATATTAGCCAAGTTATATTGCACATATCCAATGCGCAGTCCCACAGATAATTCATTTAAAATTTTGCGTCCAAAAAAAAGTTCCACAGCGTTCTCGTAGTTTTTGATCTCCTCGGTTATTTCCCCGTTCTCATTTCTTCCCTTCACGTCCGACACCCCGACATTGGTCCAACCTATGCTGATGGTGGCTTCCTCCCGGATAGGTTGGCAGTAGGTTATGTAACCCAGTCTTCGATCCAGGGTCATCTTTCTATAAGAAGCTCCGAAGGTGCGCATCTGAACCTGAACGAGACCTGCTGGATTCCTGAATCCAGCGGTGGCATCATCTGCCACCGCCACAAATGCACCTCCCATGCCCAAAGCTCTTGCCCCTAATCCCAATTGCTGGAATGATCCAGCATATCCGCCATCTCCGGAATCCGCCCATAAATTTGAGGTCAAACTCAAAAAGATCACGCTCATGATTAAAAAGGATTTTTTGACTATCATCATCTTCCTCGATTTTATAAAGTGAAATCTCGCTGACTTTTTAACCTTCCAACTTTCAAACCCTAAAACTTATTTCAAAATCACCAATTTCCCACATTCGGTCTGCCCTCCAGGGGCTTCGACCTTGAAGAAATAAACTCCGTTGGCAACTACATCCCCATTTTCATTTTTCCCATTCCAGGGTTCATCATATTCCTCTCCGCCAATCCTGTCTTGATTGTCCACCAAAGTGGTAACCAGATTCATGGCGAAGTCATAAATCTTTATGGTCACAGGTCCACCTCTTTGTGGTTTATAATGTATTCTAACCACCCCGCCGGTCGACAACACTGGGGAAAAAGGTGAAGGATAAGCGTAAGCCGTCTCAGAGCCTTTTGAGCCGATGGGAACGGCTGTTCGAAATACATTCCAAGTGTTGCCATTGTCTTGAGTCCTCACCAGTCCATCGGCGTTTCCAGCCCACACCTCTCCATCAATTACAACGACTGAGGTGAACTCGGTAGAAAAGATTCCGTCTTCGGTTACTTCCTCCTTATCCTTCATGTAATTGAATATATCCCACCTCTCTCCGCCATTAGATGATCTCTTCAATCCAGAGCTGGTGGCGGCCCAAACCACCGAGTCGTCGAATGCAAAATTCCACACTCTATCCCCCTCAAGGGTGACACTCCAAGTTTCTCCGTCATCTGTGCTTTTGCTGACACCATTTCCCCCTGAATAGGTGGGCTGGGTTCCTGCCCAGATGATCTTTCTATCATCGTATTTTTGAATGGCGGTGCTGACCACAAAGTCTCCGGTTATTCCATGTTCATAGGAATTATAATTGAGCACGGTATCGAAAACGTCCCGATAATTGTAAATGAACTTAAAAATCCCTGCAGCACTTCCAGCCCAGATAGCCTTCTTGAATGACTGGGCGAATTTGATAACCTCCCAAGTTCTGGTATCATCCTTGAATTTCGCCAGTCCATCCATCGCGCCCACCCAGATGATGGTATCAATGACAGTATCAATTTGGGACGGAGATAAACACACAGAGGTAAAATTTGAAGGAATTGAGAACCGTAGCGTATCAGGAATCTCAAAATTATCCCAGACTGTTCCACCATCTCTTGTCATTTTTAGCCCTTCATTCGTAGCGGCCCAAACTGCTGAACCCTGAAAGGCAAAATCTCGCACCCAAACGCCGCCTAGATAACTTGTCCATGTTTCTCCACCGTCCGTGCTCTTGTAGGTTGAACAGGAGGAAATATCCACTTCCTCAGAACAGGCACTAGCCCAGATGATTTTGTTCTGGTCGTATTTTTGAATTCCCAAGGCAAGAACAGAATTCGAACAAAGTTCACCCTTGGTGATGATGGTGGTGGCAAGATCACGACCCTCGCGATCCGCAGCGGTGACTGATACTAACTCAGCACCAGTGACGGTCAGAATATGTGAAGCACCAGGAGGTATGCTATTACCCTCTCTGCTCCACACCAATACCTTACCTTCGTTAAAAAGAATCTCCATCTCGGCATTAAGCAGAGTTGGAGTGACTACACCATCAAATTCAAACAGAAGTGCGCCAATCGGAGAAGCGCACTCAACCGTAATCCTACCGCACGAGTTGATGAAGCCAGCTGTATCTGAGGATGGGCTATCCACGGGATACGGGACCGCATCGTGGTGAATCACTCGAATCAGGTAGACCAGATCAGCAAGCATGAGATGCCGGCCATCCGCATTAACATCTGTGGCGCAACCCTGTGCATCCTGATCAATGGTGAACACCGAAAGCCCATACACGAAAAAGTGAGCGAACAAAATCGCATCTGCAATCTCATATGCTACGCCATTCAGGTCAATATCACCGCGGATGCAACTAAATGGAGTATCGGACGCACAGATGTAGACTCCACCATCCATAAAGTCCAAGATGGGGTAGATGGCTCCGCCCTCAGGCTGGCTTTCTCCGCAAACGTCTGGCTCATACTGCAAAGGATTCTTGCTCACGTACAGATCCACCATGTCACAGCTGGACATAGTGTTCTCCGCGCAGTCCCAGTCCTCGATGATCTCATGAGGTGGATCAGGCGAAAGCTTGTGTTCCCACTCAAAGACGATTGGGAGTGTCTGGTCTCTCAACAACTCATTGTTGGCTATCTGGAACTTCAGCCAGACCAAAGTGGCACCGACTTCCACCCACTCAACTTGACCGTTATGATAGTACTTGGCGGAATCAACAGCCCAATGGGTCTCAGGGACGTTATTTTCTGGATTTAAGCAGTAGCCTCTGCGGTATGGACCATCCGGCATCTCCGCCTGACCATAGAGCAAAATCTTATACTTCCGGCAGCCAGGCTCGGCGCACGGCATAACCCGATAGCTGAAATACTCCCATCTCCATAAAACGGTATCTGTGGGATTAGATTCATATGGCTCTAACCAGCGCTTACTAAGCAGGGCACCTCTCTCAACATCAATGAAGGTCAGATTGATGTAGTCGAACTGAACCTCTAACAAGAATCCACCAATCCTGTATTCGGGTTGAAAAGCTTTCAAAATGATCGGAATCTCGAAGAAATCACCCGGATCGATGCCCTGATACGGATAGCAGAAATCATCCACGATGATGCTGTCGGGAGGAACCCAGTCTCCGTACCCGAACCGCTCATAAACCCTGTTGGGGATAATCACCTTATTCACCTCTGGGGAAGAGGCATGAACTACAGGAGCTTCGATCCAATCGGTAGCAGTCGCATATCCAGGGCTATCAATAAACTTGTAGAGTCCATCTTTCGTGCCAGCCCAAATTATAGGCGTGTCTTGAGAAAAGGTATCTACGGCAATGCTAATAAATATGTCTCTATCCAGAAGATTACCTTCCTTGTATCTTTTTTCCGCGTTGGCATCGACAAAGACATTCTCCCAGTTTTCTCCCCAGTCAAAGCTGCGAATAAGCCCACCTTTTCCGCAAACGGCCCAGATCAGGGTATCAGCTATGGCTATGTCATAGGCGAATTTCTCCAGATCGATTGCCTGTACTGTCAGGGAGGTATCCCAAGAAAACCCATAGTCGGAGGTATAATTGAAACCTTCACCTTCCAAAGCGGGCAAAAGTGGAAGCTCGTATTCTTTTTCTCCACTATAAACTCCCACACAAAGAAAAGAAGCGTTGTCGTCATCTGAAAAGGAGGTAAAGCCTGTTAAGGCGTGAACGCCATTGGCATTAAGTCCGTTAGGAATCTGCCATCATAGACTATGTCGTTTATAGAATTCTTGAGTCTCTTATCTTTTGGGCAGAAAGTATCGACAACCACAGAAAAGAATCTATTGTCCAAATGCTCGTACAGTCCTGAATCATAATCTATTCTGGCCGCTTCGCTCACAAAGACATTCTCCCATATCATGGTATCATTATCCATCCAGCCATGAATTAAACCACCATACCAACAGGCGGCCCAGACCCTGGTATCGTCGAAAGCTATGTCATAAACGATCTCTCCGGCAAAGTCCACCTGCTTCGGAATAAAGGATTCCCACTCTTTCCCCCGGTTGGTGGTTTTGTTAAAACCATTGCCAAATGGAATAGGTTCACCTTCAATCATTTTTGTATAAGCGCAGGCAACCCACAGGGTGGAATCGAACACGGCTAAAGCCGAAATGTCATTTGAATTTAAACCATTATTATTGTCGTAGGTGAACCAGGTCTCTCCGCCATCAGAGGAATATGACAACCCGTCTCCTGTTCCAATCCATATATATTCACCATCATAAACAATGTCACCCATGCTGTTTCCAGCCAAGCCAGAGCGTGGCTCGTCCAAAGAGAAATTCATGATTGTCTCGGTTTCGGCTGGGAAGATAAACAAAGTTGTTACAATTATTGCCAGGATTAAAATTCTTCTCATTCGATCCTCCTTAGTCACACTACTTGGAAAACGTCAATAAAAAAACCCAGTTGAATTTTTGTTCTAATAAACCCAAAAAAATCTTTTTGTCAAGCAAAATAGAAGCTTGAAACGGAAAGCCGTGGCAGAACGCTAACGTGTGGCGTCTCTAGGAGAAGTTGGCAAATTTTACCTGTTTCTTCCTTGATACATATTTAAAAATCCCTCGGAGTAGGGAAACATCCTTTCTTTGTAAACCTTGCAGGGAAATTCGAGGCAGTCTCTCATACAATAACCGATGCCTTTTTCAAGGGCACATTGAAGTTTTGGGCAGATTTTCCCCAAGTTTTTCCTCTGCTCAGCCATTTTCTTTTTCACAACATCTTTATCTGTTGGAAGACCAGAGCCACACGGAAGACATATTCCCTTGGCAAACAAACCACAAGTGCTGCAACAGATCCCGCAAGCGGCTATATAAATACGTTCTTTTTCAGCCATTTTGTTTTCCTCCTGTTTACCGCAAACGTCATGGACGAGGGGTCCGTGACGAACAAGGGAAGATTCCGACCCATGAGGGCTCTGCTACGCGTAGCGAAGGCTTCACGCCTTCGCCATTAGGTCAACCATCGATTGTTGGTCAGGGGTTGCCTAACCCCTGATCAGTCTACGTTCAGGGTGAGGGTTCCTCCTGAAGAACACTCTGAACTAACCAGCCATTATTTTCTTAAACCGTAAAGCGTCTTCGAACATGAAAACGTTGTTAAACATAAAATATTGCAAACTGTAGCTTTTTGGGGTTCGTGGTGAATCCCGCTCCAGAGGGTATCGAGCAATCTTTTTCAGTTCTTCCAAGTCAGAATCTGTATATTTGTAGCGGTATCCGGTTTTTCCATGCAACCTGAAATATCCAATTTTGCAGGGGAGAGGCTCATTTCCAAAAGGGTCAATGCAAGGAACAAGATCAAGTTTCTCACACAAACTACAAATCTCTTCTCTTTCCCATCTTTCTCTTGGTTCCCAGACCAAAAGACAATTTTTTCTTTTCACGGTCTTAAAAAACCTTCCAAAATTCTTTTTATTTTCCGAATTTGGCTCGAACCTGGGAGGACATTGAAAGACGATAATTTTCGATTTCAAAATCTGAGCAACCCTCTCGGTTTTCTCCCATGCCTCCCAGACTTCATCTGTGGGCTTGAAAAAACCGTAATTTTTCTTTTTTGACTCGGGAATTTTGAACTTGAGTCTTCTGTAGGTGGGACTGGAAGGTTCATGAGTGATAAGTTGCCAAACTTTTAGAGAGAATTCAAAATTATCCGGTGCTTCGTTTCTCCACTTCAAAACAGTTTTCTCCTCAGGTGGCTGGTAAAAAGTCTGCTGAATTTCTACCACCCTAAAGCTCTTATAATATTTTCCCCTCGAAACCGGAAATCCGCAACAACCAATTTTGATCTGCATTTTCTGACCTAAGTCGGATCTTTGGCTAAAACCGAAACAATTGTTTCATCTGGACAGGTTATCCAGATGAATCAGGATTAGCGCCAGTTATCATTTTCGAAACTTCCGCTACAAACCTATCCGGATTGAGCGGAGTTACGACAAAAGCAAATCCTTTCTTTTGAAAGATGTGAACCGGTGTTGACCAACTCGACTTGAAAGGAGCATCTTGAGACAAAAAAACCGAAGATTTGGGCAATTTACTTACAGATTTGATATTACCAGAAGGTATGGTCACCGTGTAGCCAAGATATAGCTTTATTTCCAGTTTGCCCTCACACAAAATCAGTTTTCTAGGTGTCAAAGCAAAAGCTAAAACTACAACTAAGACAAATAATGCCCAGCACAAAAAATACCCTACGGTTGCCTGTGAAAGATAACATAGAACTCCTAACAGAAAGAAAATTAAAGCCACCAAGCCCCAAAACAATTTCATACCCAAACTTACTTTGAGTTTTTCCTCATAAACTATCATGGTCTACTTGTTTGATTTTTGTGAAGCTTGCAAAACAATCCAACCTGGACCTCTAACCTAAAGAAGGAAGAAAACCAATTTTCTAAAAAAATGGAACTTTAGTCTAAGTTAATGTTCATCTTTTTTAAGAATTGCTGTACCTCTCCAAAGTCTTGCGGATTCCGCTTGAGATAAGTTTTAAAAAGCGGAATAATCTGCTCTGGCTTTCCCATGCTATGGTAGGTGACAGCTAAGTTCTTATAACCCACAAAATAATCCGGGTTTATCTGGATCGCCGACTCAAGTATCTCCAGAGACTCCTGGTAATGTCCCATTTCTCCGAGCAATATTCCTAAGTTACTGTATGCTCTGAAATAATTTGAATCTACCTTTATAGACATTTGGTAATGTTTTCTGGCTTCCTCATATTGACCGAGATAATAAAAAGAGATTCCCAGATTATTGTAACTCTCAGCAGAATTCGGATTCAATTGGACTGCCTTTTTGAACGCGGCTATAGCTTCCTGATACCTTCTTAATTTCATGCAGCTCATTCCAAGGTTTCCGGCGTAGCGTTCAATCTCTAAGACGGATAACGCCTTTTTCCACTCCTCCACTTCCTCATTTAACAATCCTTTGTCCCTACAGTATAAAGCTAAGATCTCATGCCCATATGCGCTTCTTTGCACATCCATATCCATAAGAGCTTTGAATCTTTCCACTGCTTTGTCTTGTTGAGCATTAACATATACCCAGGGGAGAGTGGAAAAAAGGGCAGTCGAGGCTAAAGTCATTATTATATAATTCACCTTCTTGATTTTGGCTTCTCTAAAGTAACTGAACAACAGGTAGATTCCCAAAAGGGTATAGCCCAATCCGGTGGAGGAGAAAAGATCCCAATCCCTGGCATAGCCTAATTTAGGATCCATGAGGAAGGCAAACATAAATGAGAATAAGGTCACAATCATGAAGAATGTGACCACCCTCTCTTTGAAATTAATCTTTATTGCACAAAAGATCACTACCGCCCAGAGAACCATTCCGATAGGGGAGAGCAAAAGTTGTTCGTTTATCATATCCGCCAGATGGGCACTGGAAAAAAGGGAATAGGGGTCATTTTCTTTTCCAGCCAATGGAATCAAATAATTGCTGACCCTTGTGGGGTTCGGATTTTTACTGATCAAAATGACAAAACCTACTCCCACCAACAAAAGTATAAAGACCACATTCAAAATTTTCTTAAAGCTGAATTGCATTTTTTTCTTTTGGGAATTGGCCAAATGAAGGTAAATCAAAGATGGAAGAAGGTAGACTGCGGAAAGATGGAGACTGATTGAGAAAAGCAAAGTCAGGCTGGGAAAAATGAGACTGCATCTCCCCTCCAGAAACCATAAAGAAAAGAGAAAATAAGCCATTATTCCCACATATACAAGAGTATAACTTTCCACATAACCAAAGAAAAGCTGAATCGATCCCATACTAACCAAAATCACAGAGGCCAACACCTTTTCTTGGTTTTCTTTTCCCAAAAGATGAGAAAGCCACAAGGCCAGAAATATAAATAATGCACCTGCCAAACAGCTGATCAAGGTGTAAGTTTGGTATCCATCTAATTTCAAGAACCTATAAGCCAAAGCATGCAAATAAAAGTCCAATGGCTCGGTGACAGAAAACTTCGCTCCCTTCATAATCTCCCCTCCCCTCAGGTATCCATCACCTAAAAGAGGGGTTTTGGCTTTAAAGAGCCAAAAGAGTATGATGCTGCCTAAACTGAAAAAGACATATTTGTAATATCTATTTATCCTCTTGAGATTCTTTTCCACCAGATTGAAGAATCCGGCGAAAACGTTATAAAATATTTTGTTGACCTTTGGGACTAAAATGAGAATAGCTAAGACGATTATTATCCAGCGGGGAATAAAAGAAACATAGGCTAACTGATTAAGGCCCCATAACCTCTCCTTAGGGAAGAAGGAGGCAGCGGCATGAATGAGAATTATGAAGGCACAAGCGAAGAGTACAACTTTTTCCAGTCTGGCCATGACAATTCTAAGGGCTGAATTTTCACCATTCAAAATTTTACGTTTGGTGTTGGAATGAGGGTTTACCCTGAGCGGATTCAGCCTGACATTCGTTTATATTGTTCGTTTCCTGTTTAATCCTTTTCTATGCCTCTTACAAACTCTCTCAATGACCTGTGGAAAAGCAGGATGGGCTAAATTCAACCCTTTGGCTTCATCGATTTCAAACCAAACCATAGATTCATGCTCTTTCGGAGCGAGATTCTTTGGCTCACCAATCCAGTCGGTCACCAGAAAAACATGATATTTGTAGCGTCCATGAACCTCAGGATGGGGATCATCAAGAACAATGATCTCTTCGTATTCGGTAGGGGTGACTCCGATTTCCTCCTGTAGTTCTCGCAACAAAGCAGATTCAGGCGATTCACCGGGTTGACAATGTCCTCCGATAGCATCCCACACATCTGGGTAAAAGGATAGCTTTTTGGAACGAAGAGCTAACAAGACCTTAGCGTCTTTCAAAAGGAGTCCACATGACGCAATCTTAACCATGATACTTCTCAGTTCGTCATGGACGC
>LJVD01000093.1 GCA_001304225.1 candidate division Zixibacteria bacterium SM1_73 | reverse complement strand
CTCTGCACAAAGCCTGGTTTTGTGCCACCTTCATATCTTTGGCAGGAGCCTGATAATCGAAGGTAATGGCGATTTTGTCCGGGTTTTTGACTTTACCTTTATTAGTAAACTTATCAAACTCCAGAACCGCATTAGGACCTCCAAAATCCCTGATCACCGCCAAATCTACCTCCGCCCACACCCGATCATTGGCAAAAACATCTTTCCCCGACGCCTTAGATAAAATTTTTTCAATTATGGTTTTTCCAGACATGAGAACCTCTATTCTGGATTATCTCCCATTTAGTTGACGAATTTTGTAAAAAATCTCATACACTAAGTTCAACTAATAAAATCTTTCGAAAAAATGGATTTCATAATATCGTTCCCAGGTATCGGGGAACCTGTGTTCTTTGCTACAACTTCGTATTCTAATTGCACCCAATCACAAAGCCAGTCATAAAGGCCTTTATACATTGTTAGAAAATTCTTGAATTCACCAATCTCAATTTTCCTAAATTGGCAACCATGAAATAATTGGTTTCTAACATCCCTATAGAACCTGCGAACTTCATCATATAATCTCCTGTTACTTTTATCCAATCGGTAATCCTCATTTAGCTGGCTAGGGATTTTAACGAAGGCAGCATGGCAATAACTTTTAGCCTTAGACCAATGCTTGGGATCTTGTTTTAAGGATCTCAATGTCTCAATATCCGTCCCCTTCATTATAAAGACTTCAGACACTGCCCCCGTATAAAAAGCTTCAAATCCGAGAATAACTCTCTGAAGGATTGATGTAAAAAGGGTTTCTTTATTCTGAATTGACAATAAGCAAAAAGGAACATTAAACAATCTAATGTTCTTATCTATTACCTCTTCGATATTCTCCTTGTGAAAGGCATCATAATAGGTGAAAAACTCGAATCTCAAATTTATTAAAGGAATATTAAGTATTTCCAAACCGTTACCTCGCTAATTACAAGTTCTTAGATGTTGCATCGAATGTGGACAAAATCCCTCGCCTTCTGTGGTGCATTCCTTAAATAACGTCAAGAGATTCAAGGCTTCCAGTATATCTAAAATGTATATTCTTCGGCGAACTTTATCCTTTTCGATATGGGTGGATGATCATACAACAAAAATTCAATTACCGGGCTGGGATTGGGGTCGGATAAGTTGATATAAGCTAATTTGTCCATGGTGGAGATAAAAGCTTCCTTGTCATAGGTCATGTCTAAGGCAAATTTGTCAGCCTGTCTTTCTATGTGTCTGGAGAAGGCTGGCCCTATGGGCATGGTAACTATGCCGTAAATGACGAATATTAAGAATATCAAGGGCAAGCTCGCCACATCAGCCATATTTTCAATCTTCAGCCTGTTTCTGAATCGGGTTATGATTCTGGGACCGGAAAGATGTATTAGGAAAAATCCTATGCCCATCAGAATTGATGAGAAGAGTATCCCCCACCAGATATGACGCAAAAGATTATGTCCCATCTCATGTGCAATAACCACCTCGATTTCATCTGGTGTGAACTCATCTATCAAATTGTCGCCTAAAACGATTCTTTTGGTGTTGCCCAATCCGGTGAACATGGCATTTGCTTTTTTGGTCTGTTTGCTCATGTCCATGGTGAAGATATCTTCCACCTCTACGTTCGCCTTATGGGACAGCTTTACCAATCTATCTCTTAATTCACCTTCCGGCAAAGGAGTATAAACGTTAAAGAGTGGCATGATCAAAATGGGAGCCAAATTCACCAAGATGACGGTGAAGATTATGAAGACCACCGAGACGTAGATCCACCAGGTTCTGGGTGCCTTCCTCAGTGCCAGGTATATTCCTTCTACTGCGATTAGAGCGATTATAGCAAGAACTAACAAGCTTAAAAGCCCTTCTCCAAACCACTGGAAGAAGGTCTGGTTGGAGAGTTCATACTTATGTTCTAAGGAAAAGCCATAATAGCTGGAAGGGAACCCGATTACAAACGCTATGATGAAAAATAAAATAGTATAGAATGCCACTACCCAAAATCGCTTTTTGGTGATCTTCTCAATTTGCCTTCGCAGATATGCGGAGATTCCCAGGAATAAAAACAGAACTAAAAACAGAATGGTGTACCCCTGGTCCGCAAAATAGAGTATATTTTTTTCTTTTTGATATTTGATGGCCTTCTCTAAGCGCTCTTCTTTCTCCAGTTGAGTCTGAATGGTCTGCGCCAAAGCCTCTTCCGAACTGTCAGCCATGGCGGGAATTGACGACTCTTGTTCAGACTGATTTTGCGCCGGAACCGACTGAATCAGAATGATTGAACATAGCAGGATTAACAAAATAAAAGACAAAATTCTCCGCATTATTATCACCTTCCTAAGATTCTTGTTTCAAATATCTTTGAATCTTCATTTGTGGTTTTCAATTTTTATCTTTGTTCTTTTAATTTTTTTATGATCTCCTTCGCTACCTTTTCTCCTGAGAGCAACATTCCACCGAAGATTGGTCCCATTCTGTGCGAGCCAAACACGGCATTAGCTGCCATTCCCACCACATAAACGTTGGGAAAAGCCTCCTTTGAATTTTCCACCACCTCTTTTTCTCCCCGATCCGCCCACATCGGCTTCTCTCCGACAATGTCACCTGTCGTCGTAAAAAGCTTGGGACCAATCTTTTTGACAATTATCTTTACCAACTCTGCTGGATGACCGGTTGCCTCCACCAGATGGTTTGCTCGAATGGTCAGAGGGTCCACATGAAGGTTTGCCAGCTCGACCGCCGACCAGTTCAGCACTAAACCGCACACTTTCTCATCCTCAAGCATCACATCTTCGATGCTTATAAGATTAAACACTTTCACTCCTGCCTTAACTGCCTTTGAACACAAAGTTGAGATGCACTCAACTGCATCAGCGGTATAGTATCCCTTCCGGAAATTCTTATACCCAACTTCAATTTCCTCCAATATCCTCTTTCCTTCTTCGCCCACTACCAGCTCATTGAACATCATCCCTCCTCCCCACATGCCTCCACCTATGGAAAGCTTTCTTTCAAAGACGGCTACCTTGACTTTTTCCTTGGCCAAATAGTAGGCAGTGCAAAGTCCGGCTGGACCTGCTCCAGCAATGGCCACATCCACCTCCGAATATTCCAAAAATTTTTTGTAAAACCTTTCTACTATGGCTTTGGTTATGACCACATCATCCAGCTTCATTTCCGTATCCCTCGTTTGTCGGTTCCAGAATGGTATTACAATAATTTGTCATTGTGAGTTCCGATGAAATCGGGACCAAGCAATCTCTGAGTAGCTGGAATTCAACGAGATTGCTTCGTCGTCCCGCCGGAGGCGGGACTCCTCACAATGACAGATCAGGGTATAATGTTATTTTAGAAACACTCCTCTTAATTTCTCATTTCAATCCCAAAACTGCACGATATCCCACAATATCCAAAAACCCATGCCCACTCACGTTGAAGCCAATCACCTTCTTTTCACCACTTTCTTTGCACTTGATGGCTTCATCTATGGCACAGGCAATGCTGTATGCGGATTCAGGAGCAGGCAGGTAGCCTTCGGTTTGAATAAACAATTTGGCTTTTTCGAAAACATATTTCTCATCCTGGGGATAGGCGACGGTATCAATGTATCCCTTATCTCTCAAAAGACTGATTATGGGAGAGCATCCGTGGTATCTCAATCCATCTCCTCTGATAGGACCCATGTCTACTTGATGTCCCAAGGTGTACATCTTCAACAAGGGAGTCTGCTCAGCATAATCAGCGAAGTCATACCTATACGTTCCTTGTAGATTGGGAGCGACTTCGCTCTGGGCGGCGATAAATTTTATCTTCTTTCCTTCCTTTAATACATCATGCACAAAAGGCAGTGCAAATCCTCCGAAATTGCTTCCTCCTCCCAAGCAGGATATAACCAAATCCGGGTAGTCATCAAATTTTTCAAACTCTTTTTTGGTCTCCAGACCTATTATGCTCTGGTGCATCAATACGTGATTTAAGACCGACCCCAAACAGTAGATGGCTTCCGAATCTTTTTTGGCATCCTCCATCCCTTCGGAGATGGCGATTCCCAGAGAGCCGGGATGATCCGGATTTTTCTCGTATAAGGTTTTTCCGAATTCGGTCTCATCGCTGGGTGATGCAAACACCTCCGCTCCATATAATTCCATCAGGCTTCTCCGATCCTGTTTCCAGCTGTAGACCGCTCTAACCCAAAAGACGGTGCACTCCAAACCAGCCAGAGCCGCGCCATAGGAAAGAGCAGTGCCCCATTGTCCTGCTCCGGTCTCGGTGGTGAGTCTTTTGTAGCCCTCCTTCTTGGCATAATAAGCTTGAGCCAAAGCGGTATTCACCTTATGACTGCCGGTGGGGCTGTAGAATTCGGCTTTGTAGTAAAGTCGCGCCGGGGTATCCAATTTCTTCTCCAGATTCAAGGCACGGAACAAAGGTCTGGGTCTGCCTGCCTGATGATAGATTTCCTGAAGCTCTTCCGGAATGTCGATCCATCTCTCATTTGAAAATTCCTGTTTCAAGCATTCACCGATCAATATCTCCGGCAGCTTCTTGATCCTTGATTCTCCTTCTTGCGGATCCTGAGGGGGCGGAAGAGGTTCCGGCAAATCAGGAAGTATGTTATACCATTGGGTCGGCATCTCTTTTACGTCCAGGTTCACTTGTCTTTGTTTGGTGGGCATTCTATGTCTCCTTTAGGTTTAAATAAACTAAAAATTCAAAACGAAAAACTAAAAACTGCAGATAAAAAACGAAAACTATTCATCCCTCTCGAAAAAGACCGCCTTTGGGTTAGGTGCTATCTCTTAATTTTGAATTGCAATTTTGAACTTTGAACCTTGAATTTTAAACTTTCCCGCCTAAACTTTCAAAGTTGATGTAATCGGCATAATGAATGATCACAGCTTCGACTGACCTGAAACCTCCATCTCCCTCCCTGGCATGGGTGGCAATCATATGGATGACCTCATCCGGCAATCCATGTTTATAAGCTAAAGACGCACCGGAAAAAGGATGCCTAATCAGCCTTCCTCTTCTGCTTTTGGTGATCTTGCCTTCAACTGGAGCATATTCCAAAAGTTTTCCCACATCATGCAAGATTCCTCCGGCCAGCAGAAGATCAAGATCAATCGTCACTTGTTCTTTGTAAAACTTCAAAATGACTTTGGCCGCTTCCATGGCGGTATGAGTAACAGCTCTGGTATGCTCGATCAGATTTGTTTTGCAATCGGGAATCAACAAGGTAAAAGGGATCTTGTCCAAGTCTTTGACCATCCAACCACCCTGCGTTATGGCTTCCTCCCAAACGCAGATCACCTTTTTCTTCAAATCCTCGTCTTTGATCTGATCAATCTCCGGAAATAGGCTGATGATTTCGTTTTTCATAGCTGTCCTTTTTTGCAACGTGCAATATTATCGATTTTTCAAAAAATAGCAACAGAAATTTTTCAATCAGCAAATAGCTAATATGGCCGTAGCGTAAAAACAGCAGAATGCTGAATGGGAGATTGATTATACTGCTTGCTGTGACTGTTTGGCTAGCCAATTACATGGTCTGTTTTTGCTTCGTCGGGCACAGCTGTCGCATCCAATTTATGTGTGTATCTGAAGCGCTCACAGATGAGCACTCAGATCACGAAGAAGATGTCTCCCAGGATGCTTTTCCTCATTGTTTCCATTGTTCATGTAGTCTCCAACTATTCACCCCTATTGAGAAGGAGTTTGCCTCCAACAGAGATTTGCCTCCTTCTCCGTTGCACGCGGCACACTCTATTTTTACTGAACAAATCCACCTAAACTCTATCTATCATCCCCCTGAGGCTTAATCTACCCGCCTTTTTGGCTTTTCTTTTTCTATCATCTAAATCAACTGAAGTATTTTGGAGGTCTAAGATGACCGTAAGGATTGCTCTATTATTTTTGATTCTATTTTTGAGAATTGTTCCAGGATTGGCGCAAGAGAAACATACCTATTCACTGCAAGAGGCAATTGAGCTGGCTCTACAAAATAACCCTGAGGTTTTGATAGACCAAAGGGAAATTGAATCAGCCAGAGGAAGAAAATTGCAGGCAACTTCACTTGAACAACCAGAGTTGACTTTTGGCTGGGAGGGCATTCCATCCGGGGAACCTATTAGCAGAGCGGACGAAAGAACCATAAGCCTAGACCAAAATGTTGAGTTCCCTTACAAGCTTTTACTAAAAAAAGATATCTCAAACAGGGAAATTGATATCGCCACTGAGAACTTGGATCGGACCAAAGCACTGATTACTGCTGAGGTCAAAAAGGCTTATTTCAGGGTAAGTCATCAGTCAAAGTTGGTGGAGACTTTAGAGTCCACTCTGGAATTGTTGAATGAGTTCCGAGATGCCACCTTATTCAAGTATCGGGCTGGCGACTTGCCCTATTTCGAAGTGGTGCGGGGGAAAGTAGAGATTGCAAAAACGCAAAATGAGATAATAGAAGCTAAAAAGGAATTGGTTTCTGTCAAATCAGAGTTCAATCTGCTTTTGGGCGAAAAAGGTTTTGAAGAATTTGAATTGGAAGATTCCCTTTCCTATGTTCCTTTTGAAAAAAGCAAAGAACAAGTTGTCCAAGAGCTAACCCAGAAGAACAGGACCCTTAAGATTGCTCAACTTTCCAGAGAAAGGGAGAATAAAAATCTCAAGTTAGCCCAGAGTGGTTTTATCCCGGATTTGCGCTTTTCCGGAGGGTTCTTAAGCGAGGCGGGAGGAAAGTTTACTCCATCTTTTGAAATCGGGTTCACCTTGCCCCTGTGGTGGTGGAATCCCAAGGGAGAGATTCAAGAAAATAGAGCCAATTTGAAAATCGCCCAAGCGAGACTGAAAGCCTCTGAAAGGATCATAAGAAGTGAAATCGAAAGAGCCTATGAATTGGCAAAAGCCTCTCAGGAACAGGTATTGCTTTTCGAGCAAACACTGCTAGGTGAAATTGATGAGGAATTAGAATCAGGGATCAACAGTTATCAAAACAACCAGATTGATGCTTTGAACCTTTTGGATATCTACCGCACCAACAAAACCAGCCAGATCGAATACTACCGAACCTTGTACAATTACCGGACAGCTTTAGCAGATTTAGAGGTGGCGGGAGAGGAAAATCAGTGAAGAAAGGACAATCAGCCTGTGCGAAGGCAAAATTCTATTTTAGCTTTTAAGTTAAAAAAATACCGGAGGGAAAAACAATGAAAAAAGCAATAATTCTACTGGCGATCTTCAGTTTAGCAGGGTTTTCTGGGGGTTGTGATAAAGAGACTAAAGTTTCGCTGGACATCTCTGAAGAGGTAAGCAAAAAGGAAGCCACAATCTGTCCTGAACACGGAGTTTTGGAGGATGAGTGCATCAGATGCAATCCTTCGCTCATTCCTGAATTCAAACAGAAAGGCGATTGGTGCAAGGAACATAACCTTCCTGAATCACAATGTGATATTTGTAACCCGGCTTTAGCCGGGAAAGTATTGCTTTCCCCCGAAAGTCAATCACTGGCAGGAATAAAGACTGAAAAGGTTGAAATCACATCCTTGGCTAAGAAAATGTTAGCCACAGGTAAAATCACCTTCAACCAGAAAAAATTATCCCACATAACCTCTCGCGTTTCTGGACGCACAGAAAAGGTCTTTGCCTTTCTGCAAAGCAAGGTGGAAGCCGGCCAACCGTTAGTTTCTCTCTATAGTCCGGAATATCTAACTGCCCAGTCCGAATATATACAAGCGGAAGAACGTCTGAAAAGAACAAAACAGGTGTCCAGTAGTGAAGAAAAATCAGCCGCAGAAGCAATTTGCGAATCAGCTAAACAAAGGTTGATCATTCTTGGTGTACCAGAAAAAGAAATTGCCGAATTGGAGAAGACCCATATTGTACAGCCGTATTTGACTGTTCGCGCTCCTTTCTCAGGAACGATTGTTGAGAGTAACGTCATTCAGGGCAATTATGTCCAGCCAGGAAGTAATCTCTACAAGTTAGCCAACCTTTCCACTTTATGGGCGATTGCTGACGTTTACGAAAAGGACATAGCCGTAATAAAAATTGGTCAGGTGGCTGAAATCACTACCAGCGCATATCCCCACGAAGCATTCAAGGGAAAAGTTTCGGTAATAGGGGACGTTTTGGATGAGAAGACCCGCACATTCAAAGTGCGAATAGAAGTTCCCAATCCAAAAGGAAAACTAAAGCCAGAGATGTTTGCAAGAATATCCATCATCACAGGTAATGATTCGGTGGTAGCGGTAACTAAGGAGACGATTCTGGTTGATGGAGATCACAAAATTGTTTTTGTCTCCTCGGGCGATAATACCTATAACCGGAGAGAGGTGGACCTTGGGAGAGAAGCTGACGGCCTTGTGGAAGTTGTTCTGGGCCTAAAAAAAGGCGAAAATGTGGTTACTGAGGGAAATTTTCTTCTTAAATCAGAACTGTTGAAATCCAAATTAGGCGCCGGTTGTGCTGAATAAGAAGGAAAGGTAAATTATATGGATAAATTTATATCTTTAGTATTAACACAAAGATTTGTAGTCATTCTCTTCGCTTTG
>LJVD01000092.1 GCA_001304225.1 candidate division Zixibacteria bacterium SM1_73 | reverse complement strand
CACGGATGTGAATGAATATCGCATGAATGCAGCGAAAGAGTTTGGTGCAGATGCGGTCATTCACGCCCAGGAGGATGTTCCTGCCCGCCTGCGTGAAGTTAATGACGGGAGACTTGTTGACTTGGTTATTATCTGCACCGGGGATTTGCCGGCTTTCACGCAGGCCTTACAAAGTGTGGATCCAGGTGGCACGGTTCTATTCTTTGCACCGACAGATCCAGGCGTTGAACTTCCTGTCCCAGTCAATGAATTCTGGCGCAACGGAATCACATTGTTGCCCTCATACGGTGCCGCCCCATTGGACTGCTTGCAGGCGATAGAACTGATTCGCGCTGGGCGTGTGCCCGTGCGAAAGATGATTACACACAGGTTAGGCTTAGAAGAAACAGCTTTGGGTTTCAAGCTTGTCGCCCAGGCTAAGGAGTGCATCAAAGTGGTCATTGAACCTCATAAACCTCGATAATTTAAAATCACACCTCAGCTCTTAGAGCATTATCCGAGTAAGCAAAACGCCAAAGTTTATTCCAGCGATATCAATTTTGGATTTTTAATTTTGCATTCTCCTAGAAATTGATTCAGTAATTGACAAAAAAGTCCCGCCTTTGGCGGGACTTTTTCAGTTTCTGGTACGCCCAGAGGGATTCGAACCCCCAACCGTCTGATCCGTAGTCAGGCGCTCTATCCAGTTGAGCTATGGGCGCATTGTTTTTTCCTTAAGAATCAATATAAATTCTAAAGAAGATTTTTTCAACTATTCTTACGTATTCAAAAATAATGCTAATCCTTCAGCAAGATATCCTTTGATCTCACAAGCTCAAAAATTCTTCTCCTTGCTCCTTTTCGATGAAATACCCCTCCTTTTCAGATTTTCCCCTCGCTTTAGCAGATTGTCGCAACTTGATTATTTCTTCGGGCTGATTAGCCACCAAAGCAAGTTTCCTCATGCCGAAAATATCCGCAGCAGCCAAGGCATCTCTGAGTACTCTCCTGCTCTCCTCGGAAATGGACAAAGCTTTGGAAGAATCAATCAAAACAGTAAATTTCGACCCCCGAAATAGGAATGCTTTCCCCTTGAACTCCTCGGATAACTTTTTGGCTTCCTCAAGATTCACTTTGCCAGACAGTAGAATATTCATCCTTTTGTTTTGTTCGTCAACACTAAGCTGATACAAAATCTTTCCCTCCTTGTTGCTGAAAAAAGATTCTTAAATTCGACAAAAGTTCTCTTTCAAAACGGAAGCAATATATACAACCTTTGGGCATTTTGCAAGAGGAATTAATGCAGATTTTTGTCGTTGTGTCAGACCCTTCAACTCCTACACACTGCACGCTCGGAAACTCCAGACACAACAAGAATCTTCAGCAGGGGACTTCACCACTATTCCACAATTAGCTTTCCTCTCATCATTCCCATTCCACAGGTGAAGGTGTATTCGCCAGGCTTCTCGGGGGTAAACTGTATGGGAGTGGTTTTAAAGGCAGGTAAAGGTTTCCTTATCTTCAAATCGCCAAACACAACGGTATCCGAACACTCAGCAGTTTCGTCGCGATAGAAATTTATTCTTACCGGAATGCCTCTCTTGACCACAATAACATCAGGCGAATAGCCGCCCTTTACAATTACTTTTACCTCCTGAATTCCTTCAGCTTCGACCGTCGCCTGGGTCACCTTCCTTTTTGAAAAGAAAAAATACCAGTTGACCAAAATTATAAGCAAAACACCGATGATTGTAATCAAAATCTGTGTCTGCACAAATCTCTCTCTAATGCATCGGTTCCTAAATAATGTCACAATAATCTGTCATTGCGATCCCGCCGAAGGCGGGAGAAGCAATCTTTCAACAGCCGAATTCAATCAGATTGCTTCGTCGCTCTGCTCCTCGCAATGACACGGCAAAATATTATGTTATTTTGAAAACGTCACACTATCTTGAGACTTAAATTTGCATCTTCGCAATCTTAAGGAATTTGAAACCACTGAAACCGATGAAAAAGCCATAGCGGCTGAGGCAAAGATGGGATTCAATAGAATCCCAAAGAAAGGATAAAGAATCCCGGCAGCAATGGGAATGCCGGCCGTGTTGTAAAAGAACGCCCAGAATAGATTTTGTTTGATGGTCTTGATGGTCTTTTTGCTCAATTCGATGGATGCAACCACACCTTGAAGGTCACCCTTAATCAGAGTTATGTCTGAGGCTTCCATAGCTACATCCGTTCCGGTTCCGATGGCGATTCCTATATCCGCCTGAGCCAAAGCTGGTGCGTCGTTTATCCCGTCACCAACCATAGCAACCACTTTTCCTGTTTTCTGCAATTTCTTGATCTCATCAACCTTGTCTTGGGGAAGCACCTCAGAGAGGACTCTATCGATTCCAGCCTTCCTGGCTATGGCCTGGGCAGTCCTTTGATTATCTCCAGTAAGCATGATCACTTCTAAGCCAAGCTGGTGAAGACCCTCCACTGCTTTTTTTGAGTTATCCTTTAGTGTATCTGCCACGGCGATGATCCCGGCTGCCCTACCATCTACAACAATATACATGGGAGTTTTCCCTTCACCTGAAAGTTCTCCGGCTTTTTGCTCTAAATCTGCTATTTCAATGTTGCGATCTCTCATCAGCTTCAGATTGCCCAAGAGAACTTTTTTGCCATCTATCTTAGCTTCAATTCCATGACCTGGAATGGCATAGAAATCCTTGGGATCTGAAAGTTTGATTTTTTGATCGGCTGCTTTCTTGATGATTGCCTCTCCTAACGGATGTTCAGAACCTTTCTCCGTGCTTGCCGCATACTTCAATATCTCTGTCTCGATAAAGCCATTGGCTGGAGTTATATTCGTTACTTCCGGCTCCCCCTTGGTCAATGTTCCCGTCTTGTCAAGGACCACAGTGGTCACCTTATGTGCGGTCTCGAGACTTTCTCCCCCTTTTATCAAAACTCCGTTTTCCGCCCCCTTGCCGGTGCCCACCATTATGGCTGTGGGCGTTGCCAATCCCAAAGCACAGGGGCAGGCGATGATCATCACCGCCACAAAATTCAAAAGGGCGAAGGTTAAAGCCGGATCTGGTCCGAAGTTAACCCAGATTATGAAGGTGGCGATCGCGATGGAAATCACAATGGGGACAAAATAACCAGCGATTACATCCGCCAATCTCTGTATGGGAGCTTTGGACCCCTGAGCATCTTGGACCAATTTTGTGATTTGAGCTAAGGCGGTATCCTTTCCAACCTTGGTGGCTTCAAATTTGAAACTTCCGGTCTTGTTTATGGTGGACCCGATAACCTCATCTCCTTTGCCTTTTTCTACAGGGATGCTTTCTCCGGTTATCATCGATTCGTCCACTGCTGATTTGCCCTCTATTATAATCCCGTCTACAGGAATTTTTTCTCCGGGTCTTACTAAGACTATATCTTCAACTAAAACTTCCTCTATCGGAATATCTGTTTCTTTCCCATCTCTCATTACCCGGGCGGTTTTGGCTTGCAGTCCCGCAAGCTTTAGTATAGCTTCGGATGTTTGACCCTTAGCTCTGGCCTCTAAAAGTCTCCCCAAAAGGATGAGAGTGATGATGATAGTTGAGGTATCGAAATATACCTTTGGCTCTACGCCCCCTTTTATAAAGAAGGAGGGAACGAACGTAGCCGACACACTATAAAGATAAGCCGCGGATGTGCCCACGGCTATGAGAGTGTTCATGTCTGCATTTCTGTGTACGAAAGCCCCCCACGCACCTTTGTAGAATTGCCATCCTACCCAAAATTGAACTGGCGTAGCTAATATCCATAGGACAAAAAAGTTGCTCAGGATCTCAGGTGTTCCGGGAATCCATTCGGAGCTTCCTAAGAATATCAGCACACTTATTATCAAACCGGCTAGGAACTTCGTCTTTAACTTTTTATATTCTTTCTCCCTTTGAATCCTTTCGACATCTTCCACCTCTTCCTCTGGCGGAATTTCCATTACCTTGTAGCCAGTTGATTCTATTGCTTTTTTGATCTCATCCAGACGAGTCTCTGAAGGGAGATATTCAACTTTAGCCTTCTGAGTAGCTAAATTCACCACTGCTGTGCTTACCCCTTTAGTGACAAGTAAAGCTCTCTCGATCTTCTGAACGCACGATGCACACTCTATTCCCTGAATGGGGATTTCTATGGAGACGGTCCCCACATCATAGCCGTTTTTCCGGATGGCAGAGATAAAATCTTCTACTTTTGCCTGCTGAGGATCATATGCCACCGTGGCCTTAGAGGTGGCGAAGTTGACCGAAGCTCTGTTTACGCCTTTTAGTTCGGAGAGACTTTTTTGGATTATCTGGGCACAGCTGGCGCAGCTCATTCCGACTATGGGAAGATGTGTTTTTTCGAGTTTCTCAACTCTGGTTTCACCTCGAATCCTTTCCACTTCTTGCTTTGTCCCGGTTTTTGAGTTTATGTATATCTCTGGATTCTGTTCAAACGTCTCCTTGCAATTTTTTGAGCAAAAGTAATACTTTTCCCTCAAAATTTGAGGTAGCAGCGGCTTCTTCTGTAACCTCCATATCACAAACAGGATCTTTGATCATGTACCTTTTCCCTCTCAATCATTCGGTTAGATGCCACATTCAAAAAATGGAACAGAAGAACAACATAATTCTTCATCCATTAAATCATCCAGGCTTCATTACTTTTTCAACTCCCATAGATACGAATTTGATGTTGCAAAAAATAGTATTCTGGCAAATTAAGTCAAACCAATCGCCATTGTGAACAAAAAAATTCAGTTCGTTCCAAGGTATCTCCTTTATGTTTATGGTCTTTTGTTTTGGCCGTGACAAAATAATGTTTGCAGAAGTGCTGAAAAATTCCTTGCTTTGAGAGTTGCAGTTAGGTTATATTGAAGGGATTGTAGAGTTTCATGAGGAGATCAAAATTGCAGTCAAGTATATGCTTTCCGTCATCCTGGTGAAATAAATTTGCGGCTTGTTAGTTCGTGTTTCGGAAAGAATCTTACCCAATAAATGGAAAAAAGAACCGAAGATTTTCTTCTTAACGAAATTCAATTGATCTTGGCAGAGAAGAGGACTTCTCTTTCGGTATTGCGCACCGGTATCGCAGTTATTACCCTTCCTTTGTCAGTCTTGACCATACTCGTGGTCACCTCCAAATATTATAAGATCTATGAAATACTAACCTTGTTTATACCCCTTTTGGTATTATGTGTGGGTTTAGCGGTCTGGGGTATTTATCTGATCGTAAAAGCATCCAGAAGTATCAGACACTATGACGCCATGATCAAAAAGCTGAAACTGGAGGATAGCCACCTGAAAGAAATAGTGAAGTGAGTGAGTTGTAGCGCAAAGTCATCAGTTCGCTGCATAAAGTATAAAATTCATATAATAAAGACAAAATCTTATGGAAGATTTAATTGCCAATTTTGGCTACCCTGCGTTATTCTTGGGTTCTTTTCTGGAGGGGGAATCCTTTTTGATAGCGGCTGGTTTTTTGGCTAAAAGGGGTTATTTGAATTTGAATCTCATCATAATAGTGGCAATGGCTGGAGCTTACCTGGGGGATGTAGCCTTATATTTCCTTGGAAGGAAAAATGGAGAAAAGGTTATCTCTAAGTTTCCTCAGACTGCAATCTATTATCCCAAAGCGAAAAGGCTTTTTGATAAGTATGGGATGTGGGCAATCTTTTTGACCCGTTATCTTTACGGTTTAAGATTCGCTTCAGCCGCCTTTTTCGGTTTGATGAAGATGAGACCGAGAAATTTTTTGTTTCTGGCATTCGTTTCCTGCCTGGTCTGGTCTATACTCATGGGAAATTTAGGTTACATGTTTGGAGCAAGCTTAGAAGCGTTAGTCGGTCAACTCAAACAATATGAGAAGATAATAGCAGTGGTCATCGTCGCTTTGGGTATTACAATCTGGTCAGTGCGCAGAATTATATACAAAAGGAAGATGGTGGCGAAAGGATGAAGGTTTTGGGGTTGGTGGGAGAAGGCCATTAAGATTGTGTATGAAACTTTATAACTCGGAAATCGTATGATAAACCAGAGGTGCTGGTCGAGCCCTTTTAAATTGAGAATGTGGGTTAAAACAAGGTTAAAAGTCCCGTTTTTTTTGCTCCTGTGCTGCGTTGTTTTTTATGCAACTGGATTTGCTTCCTCTTGGGTCAATAGAAGTTCCGATGCCGTTCAGTTAGCCTACTTGCCTCACGGAGATGAGGAATATACATCTTCTGGGCAATTGCAGATCTCGACAAGAGGAGCTGAGAAGCTTCTCATAAATGCTCCCAGTAATCTCGGTGGTTCCATAAATTTGAGGGTTTGGGAAGAGGATAGGTGTTTGGTGGAATTCGAATGCTGGGCAAGAGCAAATACAGAAAAGAAAGCAAAAGATTTTGTTGACCTGGTTGACTTGAATCTGGATAGGGAAGAGGATTTGATTCAGTTGACCCTGTTTGCCCCCCGTCCAGCTCCCTGGGAGGGGGCCAATTATGGGATTAGGGCGAACTTGGATATCTTCATTCCTGAAGATTTCATTCTCAAAACAACCACCGTTGGTTTTGACTTGGACATTCGTGGTCCCTTAGCAAAAGTTGACATAGATAGCAAATATGGCACAGTTCTTGTAAGCGATGTTTCAGACGACACCAGAATTGGCGGACCATATAATAAAGTAAACCTGGAGGACATCCGAGGTGATTTAAAAGTAAATACCACCTACAACTCCATCTATGCGCGGAATGTAGACACCAAGAAGGGTAAAGCTTTCTTTAAAACGGTTTATGGCAAGATTGACTTAGAGGATATAAGGGGACAGATTGAGGTAGAGACCATCTATAGTCCCATTTATGCCTTAGGTGTGAGCCTTCTGGGTGGGATCAACAAAATTCAGACCGTTTACTCAAAAATTGATTTGGAACTTGAAGAGATCGAAGACTCAGAACTTTATGTTAAGAACACGTATGGCAACGTAAATATTAGTTTTCCTAAAGATATTTCTGCCCGATTGACCTTGACCGTTGATCGTGGAGGTAAGATTCACACCACCGGCTTTCTGGTCACACCCACGGTTTTGAAGAAAACCAGACTGGAAGGCATCTGTGGAGAAGGTGAATCCAAAATCGAAGTAGACATTGATGGGATCGGGAAGATACTTTTGGAAGGAAGATAGTCAACGGATTGAACGGATCAAACGGATAGAGCATATTTCAACCCTTGAGCTTTTGAACCTTTCAACCTTTGAACTTTCAGACTTTTTTTCATGGAGGTTAAGAATGAGGAAAGTAATTTTTGCCTCTTCAATTCTTTTTTTAATGTTCTTTGCTGCTTCCGGCTTTTGCTACCAATCCCCCACAGAAAGCTTCGTTCTTCCTTATAATTCTGTCGCTAGCTCTGATGACATATCTGCCGTAGGATATAATCCTGCAGGCTTAGGACTGAGAAGGGGGTTTCAATCCAGTTTCTTTCATACTTATTCTGACTCAAGCTTTGAAGGGGACAATGCCTGGCTTCTTTCCACAGGGAGGTTGGGATTCTCGGTTGAGTGGCTGGGAAACGTTACTCCCCAAACCTATCGAAAATATACCTTGGCTCATGGAGGAAGATTCGCGGATGGTTTTTATTGGGGCACCAGTTATAGTTGGTTTGGATCAAGATATGAAGACTACGCTAAGCTCTCCTCTTGGAAACTCGGACTTCTCTTGCGACCTTTTGAATTCGTTTCCCTTGGAGCGATAGCCAAGGATCTTAACCGTCCCCGGTTTCAAGGTGAAAAGATCTGTGTCTCATTTGATTGTGGTTTGGCAGTAAGACCGATAGGAGATAGGTTGACTCTATCTGTTGATGGATCCATGAGTCAAAAGGAGAAGATGAAGGATGCAGATATGATATATAGGGCAGAGTGGGAGCCCTTTGACGGATTCGTCATCTCTGGGGACATTGATAATGATGGAAATTTTGGAATAGGGGGGAGGATCAATCTTCCCAATCTTGGTTTGGGTTCTTACAATTCTATCACAAAAGATACTGATTTCAATCGAGGGGTGACTTTCCTTAATTTATCTGAAGACAGATATCGGACCTTGTTTCAAAGAAAAGACAATTTTCTGGAGCTAAAACTTTCCGGAAAAATCGTAGAGGAAAATACCAGAGTGGGGATCTTTGGTAAAAAGAAACCAACTATGATAGAGGTGTTAAATGAGATCAGAAGAGCACAAGAGGATAAATCGATCCAGGGGATAATCCTTCGAATTGCGCCTTTAGACATTGGTCTGGCAAAAACTCAGGAGATCAGGGAGGCAATTTTAGATTTCAAGGAAAGTGGGAAGAGTGTGGTCGCTTATTTGGAATTTGGAGGAAACAAAGAATATTACATCGCCACTGCTGCTGACAAGTCGGGATGATGCCCAGCGGTTATTTGATGTTTACCGGATTGAATGCAGAGGTCACCTTTATCAAAGGGACCTTGGATAAGCTGGGGGTTGTAGCGGATCTGGAACACATTGGAGACTACAAGACCGCTTCGGATCTGGTCACCAGAGACAAGATGTCCGAGGCGCATCGAGAGGTGGTTAATTCCCTTCTGGACGACATGTATGATCAGATCATCAGAGATGTGGCTGTTCAGAGAGGGTGGACCCAGGAGGAGGTTAAGTCCAAGATCGATCAGGGGCCGTTTACCGCCTCCGAGGCGCATGAGGCAAATCTGGTGGACACCCTGATATATTATGATCAAATAGATGATCTGGTTAAACAGATGGTTGGAGAAAAGCCTCACCGAGTTGACGGCAAAAAATACGCAAACCGCACCTACTACAAATACAGCTGGGCAATTCCTCCAAAGATTGCAGTTATATCTGCCACCGGTTCGATCTTTGAAGGTGAAAATCGGAAGGATTTTCTCTGGGGTGATATCATGGGCTCCGAAACCATAGCCAATGCCATTAAAACTGCTCGTGAGGATAAAGCCGTAAAAGCCATCGTTTTCCGAGTGGACAGTCCGGGTGGATCGGGTTTTGCCTCCGACGTGATCTTAAGAGAGATAATACGCACCAAAGGCGAGAAGCCTTTTATCGTATCTATGTCAGATGTAGCCGGATCAGGAGGGTATTGGATTTCCTTGGCCGCTGATACCATCGTCTCACTTCCAGGAACCTATACCGGGTCAATAGGAGTAATTACTGGCAAGATCAGTTTGGAAGGATTATACGAAAAGATCGGCTTCACCAAGGAGGTGATCAAGCGGGGAAAACATGCCGATTTTTATACCGCCACTCGTCAGTTCACGGACGAAGAAAGGGAAGTGGTCAAACGTCAAATTAGGGAATTTTACGATGACTTCGTCCAGAAGGTAGCAGAAGGTCGAGGGATGTCTTACGAAGAGGTAGATGCTATAGGTCAGGGGAGAGTGTGGACCGGACGGCAAGCAAGAGGAAATGGGCTGGTGGACGAGATTGGTGGGATGGACTTGGCTTTGGCCATCGCCAAAGAAAAAGCAGGTATACCTAAAGAAGCCGAAGTCGAAGTCGTTACTTTGCCCAAAAGGAGAGGATGGTTCATACCGACCTTCAAAAACATGTTTTCTTTATCACCTGATTTGGATTCTATCGTGGATAAGCTTAAAGAGAGCAACATCTTTGAGGCGGATCAGATTCTTTTTTTGATGCCGTATGAAATCAAAATAAAATAAAGGACCAGTTAGATATATTTTTCTAAAAAGCTTGTTTTTTTCACCCATATTCATATATTGATAACGAGTTTTGGATTTTGTATGATTTTCAAAATATGATCTTTAACCTTTTCCAAGGAGGTTGTCATGTTTAAATCCATAGGCCGTGGTTTTTTGGCCATTCTGTTTTTGCTATTTCTCTGCCAAAGCGGACTCGGCCAGATAAGTTTTCCAGTGGAGAAGCACGTTTTGGACAATGGCCTGACGGTATTGATCTGTGAGGATAACTCAGCCCCTCTCGTAACTTACCAGGTGTGGTATAAGGTCGGCTCGAGAAACGAAAGACCCGGGATCACGGGCATTTCCCATCTTTGTGAACACATGATGTTCAAGGGTTCCAAAAACGTTGGTCCAGAGGAACATGCCCGTATAATCCAGGCTAACGGAGGGATAGACAATGCCTGGACTTCTTTTGATATGACCTGCTATTGGGAGAAAATTGCCAATGACAAACTGGAATTGGCCATCAACCTGGAATCGGAACGGCAGAAGAACCTGACTCCTACTTTGGAGAATTTCACCTCAGAGAGGGAGGTGGTAAAGGAGGAAAGAAGGATGGTGGTGGATAATTCTCCCTTTGGAGCGGTATTCGAACAGATGCTTAATACCGCATTTACGGCTCATCCCTATCATTGGCATGTGATCGGCTATATGTCGGACATAGAGAATATTACCTTAGACGACCTTAAAGATCACTATGGAGTTTACTACGCTCCCAATAATGCCACAGCAGTAGTGGCTGGTGATGTGAATCCCAAAGAGGTCATGAAACTGGTGCATAAATATTATGACGACATTCCTGCACAGCCTCTTCCGCCCAAGGTAGGAACGGTGGAACCGGAGCAGAGGGGGGAGAGGATCGCCTATGTCCATAAGATTGCGCAGATGCCAGCTTTTATGGTCGGCTATCACATCCCTGAATTCGGGCACCCTGATACTTATCCCTTGAGCGTGGCTGCAAGAATTCTATTTACCGGACAAAGTTCTCGTCTCTACCAGAAGATGGTTTACCAGGATCAATCGGCTTTGCAGGTAGCAGGCGATTGCTTCCTATTGCAGGACCCGGGACTTTTTTATTGTTTCGCTATCATGCAACCCGGCCACACAGCGGAGGGAGGCAGAAATACTCTCTTTGAAGAGATCGAAAGGCTTAAAACTGAACCGATAGATGAAAAAGAACTTCAAAAAGCCAAAAACCAGCTTGAATCAGAGTTCATCTTTGGCCTTCAATCCGTCAGCGATAAAGGTTTCTGGATGGGCTATTATCAGATCTTGTTAGGTGATTACAGTAAATTGTTTGAAGAAGCGGAGAAATTTCAACAGGTCACAGTCGAGGATGTGCAGCGAGTAACAAAGGAATATCTCAATGAAAAAAATAGGAACGTGGTGGTGTTGGTTCCGGAAATGCCCGAGGAGCATACGACTACCAGCGAATCAGACTGAAGAAAAATAATTAACCAAAAGGAGCTGAAGAATGAAAAAGAAAAGTCTAAACACAGTTCTGTTGAACACGGTTATTATAACTTTTCTTCTGATTTTAACTTCGAGCAATTTCACTAATGCCTTTGCTCAAGAGATAAGGCTTCCCCAGATAAAAAAAGAGACTTTAGATAATGGGTTGAAGGTGATAGTGATCGAACACCAGGAGTTGCCAGTGGTGGCTTTCAGATTGGTACTGAAATCGGGTTCCGTCTTTGATCCTCAAGGTAAAGCAGGTTTGGCCAATCTTACCGCTGAACTTTTGCGAAAGGGCACCAAGACGAGAAATGCTACTCAGATTGCAGAGGAAATAGACTTCGTAGGAGGCACTTTGGGGGCGGGGGCAGATCGGGATGCCACCTTTGCAACTTGTCGGGTGCTGAATAAATACCTCGATACCGGCTTGGACTTATTGGCGGATATCATCCTGAATCCTACCTTCAAGGATGATGAGATGGAAAGATTAAGAAAACAGATCATCGCTGGAATACTTCAACAAAAAGATAATCCCGAATCAGTAGCAGAAGAAAACTTCAGAAAGTTTGTCTTTGGCGAGCATCCCTATGGCCAGCCCCAGGAAGGAACCGAGGAGAGCGTCTCCGGCATCGCCAGAGAGGAGATAGTTGATTTTCACAAAACTTATTACGTGCCCAATAATGCCATCTTAGCAGTGGTCGGAGATATCAAAACCGACGATGTATTAGAGAAGGTCAAAAGCAAGTTCGGCTCTTGGAGAAGAAAAGAATTTGTCACACCCGACTTTGCCCAGCCTCCCCAGATAAAGGGACACCAGATACTTCTGGTAGATAAGCCGGATTTAACTCAATCTTACATCAATATCGGACATTTCGGCATCGAGAGAAAAAGCCCCGATTATTTTCCGGTTAGGGTGATGAACTACATCTTAGGAGGGGGAGGATTTGCCTCTCGTTTGATGGATGAAGTCCGGGCAAAAAGAGGGCTAACCTATGGCATACACTGCAATTTTGATTCATACCGGATGAAGGGAGCTTTTGCGGTGACCACCTTCACCCGTGTGGATTCAACTCTGGGGGCAATCCAAGCCACCTTGGATCAGATTCAAAGGATTCGCACCGAAAAGGTTTCGGAGAAAGAACTTTCTGAGACCAAGTCCTTTTACAATGGATATTTTCCTTTACAGTTTGAAACCCCTGAGCAGATCGCCACACAGATTTTGAACGTCGAGATCTATGATCTGGGGGAGGACTACATTAAGAATTTCCGCAAGAACATAAATGCTGTGACTGCTGATGATATTTTGCGGGTTGCCCAAAAATATCTGGATCCGGATAATATAAAACTGGTGGTGGTGAGCAAAGCGGAGGAGCTTAAGACTGGATTGGAGTTGATGGGTAACGTCGAGATTACCTCATTTTTGAAATAGCTTTAGAACTTTTCGGTCGGCCATTGCTATTGCCGATGTATTAAAAAAATAAAAGAGGCCTCCCTTTGACCTAAAGGGAGGCCTCTTTTTTGGTGATCTATCAGGCCTAAGTGGATCTTCGCATTAAAATTCCGATTTACCCAGGCTACCAAAACGTGTACGGAATAGACTGGTGTTGGGTGCAGGGGGAGTGGACAAAGCTTCGGCTGTATGTAAAGCTTCATCTTGCGGGACTCCCCATCTCCACATTAAAATATAATACAGCCAGCGGTCATAATCGATGGGTTGAGGCCCACTTTTAAAAAGGTAATTGATCAAATAGACTACGTCCGCAGAATTTACTTGGGTATCAATGTTCACATCCCCATGATCTGCAAAAGGTAAAGGTCTTGGACCTTCCTTAAACAGATAATCGATCAGATACACGATGTCAGCTGAATTTATCCTCCCATCGCAGTTTACATCTCCCCTGTAGTATCCCTTCAATTTCAAAAGACCGAAGAGAAACCTTTGGAATGGATCTTGAGAATTCTTTCCGAACATGTAATATCCGAAAAGCCAGTACGACTCCAGATGTTTCTTTCCCGATTCCAATCTGAAGGGTTGAGAAGTCAAAAGAGCAGAAAGATCAACTGGTCCTGCAGAGTTATCCCATGTTCCTCTATTCATACAAGCCCACAATGAATCTTTTCTCCAGCCATCCTGCGGATCGATGTAGATGCGGTTGTCTGCCGCCAAAAAGCCTTTGAGAATGGAGGTGTCCCTATCCGGAGTGCGCATCACCCCCAAAACCTCGTTGGGAACAGAGGTGCTATATTGATAGTAGTAATTGTACAAACTATCGTATGACGACAAATCAAGCAATGGATCCCCCACCTGCCAGTCTAAAAATAGGGAGAAGTGAAGATCGACCGAATCCATGAATTTATTCTCCACGATAAATTCCTGCAGGATTGCCTCTCCGCCTCCATGTAAGGTGTCCATCAGTCCCACTGCTATCACGGTTATCTCTAAATCTGGAGGCTCAAGATGTGGTCGATATTTGGCAGTGGCATATTCCACCAACATTTCATCTACTCGTATGGTATCCACCTTTAGTGATTCTGAAGGAGTAAAATCCTGATGGCTTATACCGTAGCTTAAAGCCAAGTTTGTGGAATCATTTCCAATAACGATGGAGCCTCCTCCTCGCCGTTCGGGTGGACCATAAAGATAGTCCCATTCATGCCACACAAAAGATGGGGCGATGATTTGAGTCTGACCCTCCTGTCCATAGTTGGTCTTCGCCATGGCTACGTATTGTCCATCAATCCAATCGACCATGTAAGGAGGATGCCATGGGATGATTGTCAAAACTACCTCAACGCTATCAGCATTTCCATCTAAATCTGCACCTATGATGGTTAAATCATACTGTCCCGCCGGGGTGAGCATGCTGGTGGAAAGATTCAACCAAGAACAGTAATCCGGAGGAACGGCAGGGTTAGGATCGAAATACCAGCCTACCTCAGGAGGCATTCCTTCCACTTTCAAAAAGACCGAATTGGAATATCCACCAATAGGCGTTATGGTGACATAATAGCTGCCCGACTCAGTTTGCATCAGTTCAAGTGTTTCTGGAACTGCACCTATTTCAAAGTCAGGGTGAGGAGAGATCACTACTGCGTACTCTATCTCGGTGTAGATTGGGGAGACTCCATTCCATGGCTGGGTAACAGGTGTGAATTCGTCTGGAATATTTTGCCCGTTGAAATTATCCATCCATAGCTCAGGATAAGCTGAAGCCGGATGATCCCGCAAAGTCCATAATCCACCTGGACTGAGGGAGGAATCAACCGGGTAAATGTCATGGGAGACGTTCCCAGCATCATTATGTTCTGTGGGATCATGAGGAGATGGCGAGTGTGGAATCCAAAAGCCGTTAAGAACCCTGCCCGGATTTCCCAACTCTGCCCAGTCAACAAAAGGGTCGGAAATCGCTACCAGAGAATCCCCGGAATTCACGCCTGCCACGGTGACGTAATGTCCACCGACTCTCCACCACTGTCCACCGCCTGGACAAGGAGGAAAACTGCCGCAACCGAGACCATCCGGAGTTGGATCGGTGCCGCAATCCGGGAATGGAAAAGGCGGAGGTGGATATCCATGAGTTAGATAGTGGTGGAGATACTCGCAGTCGGCGGTATCCAGTATCCCATCATCATTAACATCAGCAGCATCATCGCAAAAGAAAGGTGGTCCACCTGCGCATGCCATCAGATCAGCCAGGGTACCACCCATTCCATCCGCATTAACATCTCCTCTGATAAACTCTTGCTCTCCCTCATAATACCAGAAGCCTAAAAGCAAGATCACATCTTCTGATATCTCCACCAGGCTCTCTACTTGGGCGAAGGTCGGCTGCGGAATGGCTATCTCATACAACGAATCAGCTAAAGTGCTTCCATTTTCATAGGTTTCGCTTAGAAACCACTCATCTATAGCTAATTGCATGTCAGACACTCTGGTTCCCGTGTGGCCTGATCCCGTTCCTTGAATATCATTAGTATTCATAAACCAGGCTAATCTCTCCACTAACTCACCCCAGCGAGGCATAGGAATAGGTGGATTCTGCCATCCGGGCACAAAAGGCTGAATCGTTGGGGGTGGTGGTGTATCGGGAGTTGGCCAGGGAGTATCGAAGTGATTCACATTACACAGGTCATGATCATCTTGAAGGAACTCTACGGGATGAGGATAAGGAGGAAGCGAATCCTCATAATCCCTTACCAAAGGAAATTGATCATTTCCATCTCCTGGCATGCCAGGTGGAAGATTATGTTTGGAGTCAAACCACCAGAAACAGTTGGCAACCGCAGTAGGACCGCAGTGGGTCCACTGCCAGATCATATTCGTCCAACCATCTTGCTTCTGGTCAAAATCCGGCATCCCGCTGGGTGCATAATCTTCATAAGCCGGCTTCCAATACCAGCTCAAAGAGGAGATATGATATGCTCCCCCAACAAACTGCGGAGTAAATATTATAGGTGTGGGTTGAGGGGTGCGAAACCTGAGCTCCGTTTGAAGACTGGTGGTGTCAATATAAACGGAGCAGCATTCCGCTCCCGGAGGGTAACTGAACCATAAATCACAAATGATGCCATTAGTAGTAGGTGGTATTGAATCAATGGGTTCTGAGATGTCAGTAACTCCTCGGATATATACGGTATGCTCCGGATTATTGATATCGACCTCGTGGACGGCTTGTTGAATTGTGGGTTCACTGCGTGCCCAGGAGACCGAGTCTAAAACAAAATAATCGCAGGTAGCACCTACCTGCTGCCAGGTAAGCGGCAGTCGCAGTCAAGCCAGATGCTCATCCGAAGTGAAGTAGATTGGAATTTGTGCACGCCCCGTCCATGCCGGTAACTCCCCGCTGTTGAACCTTACTGTATCCGGTATCCCCGGATCTTGGGCTAAAACCACGGATGGCAAAAGTGGAAAGAAAAACAGAGTTGCCATCCACCTTATAAGAATCCATTTCTTCACTTTACACCTCGCCTTGAGACCAGTTTTCGTCTTTCGTTTATCGGTTACTTGGTATGAACCATACGGTTCATACCGAAGCTCGCATCAATATTCGATACACGTATGTCGAACCTCGATACGAGCACCAACACCGTTCACCCAAGTTCGAGATACTTTTCACTAAGGTATTTTTTGTGGAAGACACACAGAGGTCTTAACCGCTCTTTGACCTGTGGTGGACTGTGAATCAAGAGATCTGAGAGGTCTCCCGCTGTGGCTCAGTTCCAAAGAGAAAAGTATCACGGTTTTCGTTCCTATTTTTAGAATATGCGCTGGTGTAGGTGAAAATGCTGTTTTTAACCTTTTTGGACTTTCTGTTTAGAATATTAACTAATGTGGATAGCTTTTACCGGCTTCCAGATCTAAATATATCTTTTAATAATGAATTTGTCAAGCAAAAAGAGGGATTTTTCAGAGGATTTCTGCGAAAAGCCAGGAAGAGCCCATTGGCTTCAGGAAGGAGCTTTTCAACTCTTGTGAAAGATCTGGATCAATGTTTCGAAATTATGGAATCGCAGCGCTTTAACCAGATCCGCAATTGATATTACCCATCTATCATCATGGGAAGGCTTCAATCGGAAGAATATTTGTTCAGTATTTTCTCCACCTCTTTCAGTCCCCAATCGTCCTTTTCTTTTTCGAAGATTGCCTTTGCTTCTTTTAAGTCCTTTAATCCCTCTTCCTTGTTTTCAGGGATTAATTTTAGCTTGGTCTTCCCTAAAAACAGCTTGCCCCAGGCAGCATGCACGGGTTCCTTTGCCTCCTCT
>LJVD01000091.1 GCA_001304225.1 candidate division Zixibacteria bacterium SM1_73 | reverse complement strand
ATCCTTCTTTGTTTTCGTCTTTTCAAAATATTCAATTGACTTCTCAAAATCGGCCTTGTAATACTCTTCCTGACCTTTCTGAAAAGCTGACTTGCCCGCACAGCCCAAAAGAAATACCGTTCCAAATGTCAACAAAAGAAACCAAAAGAAGAATGCCTTTAGTCCTTTTGAATAGTGCATCTGAACTCCTCCTGTTACAATTTGACCGAAGTTACATGTCTTATCTTCTGGCTCACCATTTCAGGATACCTTTGGTTTTTTTCTTTTTTAACTCTTGCTCATCGGCCCAAACGATTTCTGTGGTTTCAGTGTTTATCAGTCGCATGGACAGTCTGTAGAAGGTCAAACTTTTGCGTCGATCTTCCTTGTGGATGGACTCGAGTTGCCCAGCTAGAAAGTAATCAACACTCAGCGCCTTACCAGCTTTTTTGACCTGTGATGGATCAATGAATCCAGAAGAACTTAGGCCAAGCTCCTTGAAAATATCATCTAAGATTTTTCTGTCCACGAATTTGACCTTGCCGGTTTTCAATAACGCGACCATGATCTTGTCTGAGATTGCATCTGTATCGATGTATTCTGAAGTTCTATTGTCGATATGGAGTAGGCCGATAGTGCAAGGGTCCTCTCTGCCTGCAATTTCTGTATTGGAAATAATGGATTCAGCCATCTTTTGACTCATTATTCGCATGTCTGTTTCACTATACCTGTCATCAAATTGGTTAACTTCATCTGGCGAAACATAACGCGAACTCCCTGCACAGGCGACGAAGGTTATTGAAAAGAGAACAAAACTGAGAAGAAGCTTTTGTGTGATATAACTTTTAGCCATGGGCACACTCCTTTCTCTGCGTAATGTTACAGAGACTATCAGAACTGATAGAATAATCCCCCTACAAAGTCGAAGAACTTTGTCGTAGAATGGGACTCGTAGACAACGTGATATTTCCCTACGAGATCAACGCCAACATTCTCAGCCCAGTCAGGGAACAGATTCCCGCCTAACCCCAGATTCAGACCAAATCTTTGATTTGTGGTTGTGACCTTTATCCAAGGTTCGGCCTCGGTCAGGGGTGACTCGACTTTTTCACGATAGTTGCCTGCACCAAATGTTAGGTAGGGAGTGAAGTCTGAGCCTGGGGCAATAATATAGCTCAAGCTACCGGAGATTTGTCGAATTGAAAACTCTGTTTCCCCATTTTCAGATTTCGAACCTGGTTCTTGGAAGAATAGCCCTATTCCCAGGGCTAAGCAAGGATATTCCGCTATTTCCATTTCTCCTTTTATTCCATATACCAAGCCCATTTGATAGAAATCAGCAAGATCCCCAACCGGCTGAATTGCACCCACCACAGGCTCGATCCTGAATATCTTTCGTTCCTGGCACAAGCCAAGGTCCAAGGTCGAGAGAAAAAGCGCACATGTAACCAGAACTAGAATTGCAATTCTTCGCATTGATCCTCCACATTTGTTTAAAATTTAGAGTTGTAGTTTCAAAGGTATATTTGCGATGAAGTCCATGACAATTCTTTCAGCTAAATCCTTGATTGCCTCATTGCCAGCGGTGGTAGGCGAAAGATCCATTTTGGTGACTTCAAGAGCATCAGAGGTAACAATACTTCCGCTTTCAAGTACTGCTGCCCTTATTGTAGAATAAGCTCTAACGCTCCGGAAGTTCGACTTTGTCGCACTCGGAAGGACGGAGGCCACATCCACTTCCTCCGTGTAAACCCCTCCAAGAATCAAAATCTCAGCACCTTTTTCTTTAGCATAATCGTAGGCAATCTTTTCATTCCCATAACCGATAACTAAGCCGTAGTAATCGACAGTGTAGCTGATTGCCTCCGTGGTGGTCCTCTCTACCCCTTGTGGAGAGAAAGTCCTCTCCCTTCGCTCAACCAACTTCTTGTCCTCAAGTTGCTTTTTTCTTTCCATCAATTTATCTAAAACATCAACGGGATGATCAATAACATTATATCCGAGTAAGCTTAGCTCCCTACTTATCTGAGATTCTGCGACCGATCTGAGCACGTGTTTCCCGAGATTTGCTTCATCGATAATCACTAACACCTTGGGATTCCCTACTAAGTCAGTGACTATTTTCAAACCTTGAAGATCGTCGGATATATCACCCTTCTGCACTTCTGCCTTTGTAGAAACACTATACCTTTGCGGTGAGAAATCAAAACTCACGACCTCGTATGACTTCAGATATACTTTTTTACCTGAGAAGATGAAATCTAAAGTCTTCGCAAACCTCTCCTCGCCCGTCTCCCCAGCAATTGTTGTGTCTAAGGCTTTTTCTAAGGATAGAACATAGGCGTCTCTTAAGGCCTTCATCTTTGCTTCTTCTTGGTCTAGTTGTAAACTTGACCCCGAGACTTCGACGCTAATCGTTGACTCTTGACTCTGTGCAATCGAGAGAATGGAAAGGCACTGAGCCAGTAGAAAAAGGACGCATGGAAAGATGCTGGGCATCATTGTTTTTGAAAGTGTCATGATTCTCTCCTTACTGAAATAGTGACGAACCAAAAGCGCTTTGCTCCAAACGGCAGCCCGTCATTGATGACAACCAAAGTTTTGCTAGAACCCTTGACTCACACAAAAAAGCCATTCGCTAAACCTTAAATCTTGCAATCATTCTAATAATCTCTGCTTCGATTGTCAAGGATTTTTTTAAAAAAAATAGGCTAGCTGTCGAGGAGAAATCGTACGACTTCTTGCGAAAAAGCTCGCGCAACAGTCATTAGTTCCGACAGGACTTATACCCATGACCGCGAGAAGGCGGGCGAGCAACCGGACCCCCAGTGATGATTTTCTCAAATTACCCCTTCTATCTTTTTATCAAAGAAATCCTTTGCCAGTCCCGCATTTTCTTGATAAAGAGGCGATAGTTGCATTACATCGTTGTAACAATAAATCGGATCAACGTAGTATCCTCTTTCTTGATGCATCGGCATTAGTCTCAAGATTCCGCCAAAGCCGGAAGAAATGCCGATGCCTTTCTTTCACTGGCTTCGGGAATTCCCATTCCCGAAGCATCAAAAAACCGATCTAATGGTCGCGGCTTTCACATAATTGCATTAATTCGCAGTTTTTTGATTGACATCCTGCGTCAGGCGATGTATATCTATCCAGTTGGATGTTCGGTATGTGCTATCACAAAACACGGAGGAGAAATAGCATGAAGAAATTCTTAGCGATTGCATTGGTTTTCTTAGTGTCTACATCCTCTGCGTTCGCAGAGGTGGGGTTCGAGGGAAGACCCATCACAAACAACGTCTGGCAACCTACGGGTTACACGCTCAACAAAGGAGAGTTCATGATCGGGCTTGGTTCCATCGGATTCGGCATCACCGATAACGTGCAGGTCGGGACGAATGTCCTCTTATTCCTATTTCAATACTACAACGCAAATGCCAAAATAAGCGTGGTCAAAACGCCAACCCGCGCCGTGGCAGGAGGAATCGGTTTCGGCCATTTTGACTTAGACGTCTTCGACATTGAAGCATCCTTTACTTCTCTATCTCCCTATCTTGCTTACAGCCAGAATGTGGGAGGAAATACAAAACTGCATGTGGGAGGACAGTACAGCTATTTCTCCAGTGATTCGGACATCGAGGATGCTGACGCGGAAGAGACCTCCGAGGGTACCTCTGTTTTTGGGGGCCTGGAATACAGTTTCTCCCAGAAAACTAAGTTCCTCGGAGAGGCAGGCTATGACATCACCTTCGAAGGATTCCGGTTGGGTGGGGCCGTGCTTTTTGGCTGGGAAAAATTCCGATTGAAATTGGGCGTCGGCTACTTCAATCCTGAAGGTATTGACGAAGGATTTACGTTACCTGTCATCGGGCTCTGGTGGAGATTCATGGGATAGAATCAAAAAACCAGGCAGGAGTTCTTGTGACATCAAGGGACGGTTTTGTCTCAAGTTTCATGGAAGCTCTTTTTGCTGAAAGCCTGTAGGTGGGTTTCGAGCCGAACATAATACAGAAAAACTCACACAAGTTTTACGAAATTCTCTCATTTATCTTCTTGCCAAAGGAATCGCGCGCCAGCCCTCCGTTTCCTTCATAACCTGGCGGCAGCTGCATTACATAGTCGTGACGATAAATCGCGTTAATGTAGAATCCTCTTTTACGTTCCGCCCGATCTTCTGCTGTTCAATGATCCGGAGGTTGTTTATCACACTCATTTGAGCAGGTGTTGGCGTTTCTATTTGGGTCAAGCCTAGCGGTTCTGGAGTTTTTTGACCAGGGGACAAGGGCAATTGCCTTCCGGCAAGAAATATCAGCACAATTAGAACTACACCAGCCAAAGGCTGATACACGGGAACGCGATATGCGAAAATACTTCTGATAAAAAGCCAACCTTTGGCAAATATTCCGGTTTCCACAGGTCTTAAGGTTTTCATCTGCCGAATAATATTTTGACGTATGGCAGGATCGGGAACCAGCTTCTCTTCCGTGCTGATTTGCATCGAGTCTTGCAAATTCAATAAAGTTTTCTGATAGCTTCGGCAGCGGTCACAGGATTTCAAATGCTTCTCTACCGAAAGATTCGCCTCCGGTGTTAATCCATCAAAAATCCGATGGATCAATAACCGCTCGACATCATCACAATTCAGGCTGGTATTCTCATTTGATTTTTTCATCTGTAGATACCTCACTTTTATAAGGATTAAACGCTTTCAATTCGGCAGCCAACTTCTGTGTGGTATAAAAAAGTCGTGATTTTATGGTCCCTTCAGAACATCCCAGGATTTCACCAATCTCTTTGATCGAAAGATTCTGCTGATACCGCAGCAAAAAGGCAGTTCGGTGACCATCATCAAATTTCTCCAGTTCCGCCAAGAGTGCTTTTTCGAACATTTTTGTATCTACATTTTGCTCTGACGGATGATATTCGCTTTCGCAACCTCGGGATATGCCATCTATGTCAACATTATTCTCAACGATTTCTCTGGCCTGCAGACGACGGTATTCATTTTTGCACATATTATAAGCCACGGTGAATATCCAAGTGGAAAACTTTCTCTCAGGATCGAAGAGATCCGGTTTCTCGAGTATTTTCAAAAAAGCGTCCTGCAGGAAATCCTGGGCTTTCTGTTCATCGCAACCAAGCTCGCGGAAGAAATACAACAGCAGCCGCCGGCTGTAACGATGATAGAGTTCATCGAATGCAGACGCATCACCCCGCTGGATGAGCTTCATCAGCTTCTCGTCGCTTCGCTTCCTGTATCGATGCTTCAAAAGGGGCATAAGTGAATCCAGACACCACGAGACGTTCCGACAATGATTGTCTTACAATAACCTATAACTGATACGCCCTCACCTAACCTTTTCTTCAATCTCCTCTGCCATTTCTTTCTTGCCGGCCTTGAACGCTAAGAGCAGTGCCAGGCCTTTCCAGTCTTGAGCTTTCTTGTGTTCGCCACTGGTGTTATAATGCTCCGCCAGCATGATCATGGGTGCGATGTAGTTCAGGTTCATGTGGGCGATTAAGTCCTTTGCCAGGTAGCTATCGTCGTACCAGTCGTATTTCAGATAATCCAACCTAAGATTCTTTTCGAGATTTTTTTTCAGCAGTGCCAGGTTATCGATTCGTTCGGGACTGTATTGATAGGCCAATCCGACGATATATAGATCATCGGTGATAGACTTTATGTGATTTTCGTAAACGGTCAAGGCAAAATATATGGGAGTATCGGGATGTTTTGCGGCCAGGATTTTGGCCAGCTCCGGGAAAAACTCTTTATCCTTCAACTCAGGTAATTCACTAAAATCAATGGTAATATCCTTCTCTTTCAACTTGCTTTTCAGGTACTCTTTTCCAGCCCGGCTGATGGAGACATTCAAGACCGTCACGTCCTCTCTTATACCCAAAGCTTTCTGAAGCATCCAGATGGGATAGGTATCGTTATCACCGTTGGTGAACAGAATGGCATTATCTTCGGTGGACATCAATACATTGTAATTGTAGTTCACCAGGCCAGGGGCAATATCTTTGCTTTCATATAACTTCTCGCAGAACTCCTTCATCTTTTTTTCGGGACCATTGAACTCATAATAGGAGATGAAAGGATAGTAGGCGTCGGGTTGTTCCGGTCGAAGTTGGTAGGCTTTTTCAATAAGGGAGATGTCCTTTAGACTGTAGCAGTTCCAGAATCTGAGAAGGTAGTATTCATATGTTTCGGGAATGGCCTGGCCCATATCTTGAATGATCTTCTCCAGGTGGGCTTTTTTTTCCTCGGTGTCGATGGTTTCCACGAAACGGGCATATCGGACGGCGTTGTAGTAGTTGTACCAGGCTTCCGGGTTTTTGGGATTTTTTTCTATTTCCTTTTTCCAGAGTTCAGCCTGCTCGACATACCATTGGTTGGGTTTTTGGACGTAAACGATCCGATATACCTTTTCCGGCGTAAACGATCCGATATACCTTTTCCGGCTTAGTAGCTTCGGACTGTCCGATGCACGCATAATCAATACATAAAAAGAGAAAAACAAATATCCACAAGATATAGTGAAATCGCTTCATTGTTTTAATCCTCCTTCCTAACAGGTTTGCTTCTTTTTTAAGTGACCCATTTCACCGTGTAATACACGTCACATTGAAAAACGTTCAAAGGTTTTTTGGAATGTCCATATTGAATATGGAATTACTTGCTTTGATGATATTCTTTCTTTCAACTTATCTGGTTGTAGGCTAAGAATTCATTGTCCAATCTTACTCCCGCTTATTTGCTATATTGAAAGAGCGGTTCGTCTTCATGCAGGTTTTGATCCAAATTCATAGTTGACACTCGTAACTTTGTTTGCTAACTTGTGCTATCTGAATTCGGCTAAGGTTTATACCTTTGTCCTTAAGAAGGTAGAGATGCAACCATCTAATCGGGGAACATAGGAAAGATAAAGTGAAAGGGGTAAAGTCGTGAAAGCAACCATGGTCATTCCATCTTATTGGGGGAGGGAAAGCGGGGTCGGCTGGAAGGAGGGAGACTCAATCTACGACCATCCCACTCCCTTGGATGAAGAAGGGACATTACTTAGAGCTATACAGAGTATAAGCATACTTAAAGACAAAGATTTTCAACTGATAATAATTGCTGTCCCTACTTCCCAAGATATAGCAAATGAAGTTGAAAAGAAGGTCGCTGATATCATTGGATTCGCTTCGGCTGCTGTCGGAATGGAAGTATTATTATTTGGACCGTCTCAGCTAAAACGGATACATCATCTATTCAGTCTTGATGGGAAGAGTGAGTATGTCGATCTGATTCAACTGCGGGGATACTCCAATGTGCGAAACCTGTGCATGTTCCTCCCCCATATCTTGGGATCAGCATCCGCAGTGCTCATCGACGATGATGAAGTGTTTGAAGACCCGGATTTCATGTCAAAAGCTAAAGAATTTGTGGGTAAAGATATTGGAGGAAAAACGGTCGACGCAGTGGCCGGATATTATCTTCAGCCAGATGGAGATTACCATGTAAAGAAAGGATTTCATCCCTGGATGAAATACTGGGACCAATATGAAAGAATGAATGAGGCATTTGATAAAATCATTGCAACCCAGCCACGATTGAAGGAGACCCCTTTTGTATTTGGTGGAAACATGATCATTCATCGAAATCTTTTTTCTTGCGTTCCTTTTGACCCCAAAGTCCCCAGAGGAGAGGATATAGATTTTTTGATCAATGCAAAGATGTTTGGGTTCCCATTCTTCTTGGACAATCAGCTATCAATTAGGCATCTTCCACCTCCCAAGACGCATCCGGTTTGGATGAGGCTGCGGGAAGATATTTATCGCTTTATCTACGAACGGGCAAAAATACGAAGCCAGAAAGAGAGGGAGGGAATGACCAGGATTTATCCGGAGGAGTTTGATCCCTATCCCGGCTGTTTTCTGAAAGCAAATCTTGAAGAAAAGATTGAGCAATGTTGCAAACTGCTATCTGAGGAATGTCTTAGCCAGGGAGATAAAAAGGGAGGTGACGAAGCATTAAAGAACATCGAGCTTGCCAGAAGCGATGCCGTGCCGAAATTTGATCCTTTTGAGAACCTCTGCAGCTTGCAGAAGCGCTGGAAGGAATTGATGGAATATACAAGCCAAAGAAAAGTTTGTTACGCCATAAAAGAAATCGTTGAAGGAAAGAAAAAATGAATCTTTTGTTTTTGCCGAAACTGCTTCCCCGAGCAGACATCATCGGTGGACCTATTCTTGTTTACCACAGGATTAAGAATCTTTCTTTGATGGGACACAAGATAACGGTGATTGCCCCGGCTTATGACGATCGAGATAGGGAAGACAGGAGTCTTGAGCCTTATTGCGAAAAAATCATCAAGATTGACTCCGTCAGGCAAAGGCCTCATGATGAAGTGGAGGCACTTTATGAAAGATTGAACATGCACAGGCCAAGATTCTTCTTGAATGGCGATGGAGGATTTTGCCAAGGTGTCGAAGACGCATTGAAGCTGGCCTTGAAGCTGGCCTTAAAGGAAAAGCGCATCGATGCCATCATTGCAGAGTATTCCATGCCGGGGCAATACATAGAGGCAAATCACCAGTCCATCCCGGCAGATACCACTTCAATAATTTCAGTGCATGAATGTTATACCAAGGCGTTTAAAATGAGAGCCGAAAAGGGAGAAGACATCAGTGAAGATACCATAAAGGAGCTATTCGATTACGAGTTCAAAATGTATGAGAAAACAGATAAGCTTTTGACTTTGACCAAAGAGGATGCCCACATCCTGATAGACTACTCCCCGGAGTTGAAAAACAATATTAGGGTGGTGCCACATGGAGTCGACACAGGTTTTTACCACCCGCCGGATGAGGACGTGTGGAATAGGAATAGTAAGAATATCCTCTATATAGGAAATTATCAGCATTATCCCAACGTGGATGCCGTGAAAAATTTCATCAAATACTGTTGGGATAAAATCTTAAAGCAGGTTCCGGATGCCAAGTTTTTTGCAGTCGGGTTTGATCCACCTCCTGAACTTCTGGAATTGACATCTAAGTGTAAGAACGTGATTGTCCAGGAGGGAGGAGAGTCCGAGAATGTGCGGCGGATATATTGGCAAAGTGACGTGTTCGTGGCACCCATTGCCCTGGGCACAGGTTTCAGAGGTAAACTCTTGGAAGCTATGGCTTGTGGCCTGCCCGTGGTGGCCACCACCCTGGCTACTTTCGGAATAAATCCTACAAACGAAGAAAACATGTTCGTGGCCGATGATTACAGCGTTTTCTCTGATTATGTAATTAAGCTTTTGAAAGACGTCAGGCTCAGGAAAAAGATCTCTGAAGGCGCCTTAATATTGGCAAAAAAATTTGACCATCGACACGCCGCAGAGAAGTTGGATCAGGTTCTTAAGGAAGGCAAAGAACGAAGAACTCGATAGATATGCTTAATTGGGGACTTTTGAAAAATCCCCCTCTTGTGTCATTGCGAGGAGTCCGTATGGACGACGAAGCAATCTGTAACTCTTTGATTCATAAAAAAGCGAGATTTCTTCTCCCGCCTTCGACGGGATCGCAATGGCATCCCTTTTAGTTTTTCAACGTACCCGTTGAGTAAGTAATTGAAGGGGAGTCGAAGAAAGACGGTGTGTAGATGAAAGAGGACAAATCTAAATGCATCTTATGCGAGGAGGTCGATATCGATTTCAGAAAAAAGCATCCACGGTGGATAGCCGACCTGCGGGTCTCAACTGCGTTTCTCGCCAGTAATCAGATATGTCGAGGCTATACCGTTCTTATTTACAATAAAGCCCATGTCACTGAACTGTTCCAGTTGGAAAAGGAAGATCGAACGGCATTCCTGGAAGATTCAGTCAAGGTAGCAAAAGCTATCTACGATGCTTATCATCCCCATAAGATGAACTATGAACTCTTAGGTAACTTGGTGCCTCACCTACATTGGCATATTATTCCTCGTCAGAAGAAGGATCCGCTTGAACTACATTGGCCCATTTGGGGCAAGGATTATACTGAGGTCAGACTATCTGATGAGGAGTATGGGGAGATAATCAAGGAAATAAAAGCCCATCTTTTGTGAATTGAAAACTAAATCAAGAATCTTTCTAAGAACCTACTCAAAGACAGGAGTCCCTTTACACGCAAACCATTATACGAAATTAGAGCTTCAAGGAGGATAATATGTTTATCAAAGATTTAAAGAAATGTAAAGAGATAATTGCAGGCGACAATTCAATCTTAAGAGAGTTGTTGAATCCTTTAAAGGAAAACATCACTACCAGGTATAGTCTTGCTCACGCAAAGGTTAAACCCGGTGAAATTACTTATGCACATCGGCTGAAGAGTTCAGAAGTGTATTATATGTTGGAGGGAGAAGGAGAAATGCAAATAGATGATGAAAAGGAAAAAGTTTCTACCGGACAAGTAATATACATCCCACCGAACTCGGTTCAGAGAATAAAGAACACCGGTACCCGGGATTTGGCCTTTTTGTGTATTGTGGATCCAGCGTGGAAACCAGAAGACGAAGAATTGGTAAGATAAATCCTAGTGTGTAACGTTGAATCAGGTCGCTCATATGGTTCATCATGTTGGAAATCAAGATTGCCCAAATCCGGCCAAACGCCGGACCTGGCAAACCCGCAATAACCCGAATTGCCTGCAAGTCTTCTATCAGGGTTCGCATTCACGCAAGGCTTTGGCAACCACCTCAACATATAACTTGAGTAAGGGATAAAATTCTTCTTTTATGTCAAGGTAGAAAATATCTTGACTTTTTGAAGGGAATGGATAAAATGCAAAAAACGGATGTCTATTTTAGCGGTGTCAGGAAACGATTCAGCGGCAACATCCAGAAGGTATTCATTTGGCGGCTTCCCTTGATTTGTTCTTGCGACTTTATCATACCGGGATTTGTGGAAAGATTGCAAAACTACTGGAAGGCATTCAGAAGTGGACGTTAAGGATGTAGTCATAATAGGAGCAGGACCGGCAGGGATAGCAACTGCGATTCAATTAAAGCGGTGCAATATTCAACCTGTGCTTTTGGAAAAAGAAGAGGTTGGCAGTCTTTTGAAAAATGCTAACTTGGTGGAGAATTATCCGGGATTTCCTAACGGGATCAGTGGATTGGATCTGGTAAAACTCTTCAAAAAACAACTATCGCGCAATAAGGTTAAGGTTGGCTTTGAAAGGGTTCGAGAGTTGGAATACAAGGATAACGTGTTTTTTGCAAAGACAAACCGAAGAGTGATAGCATCAAGCATTGCAGTAATCGCCACCGGCACACGACCCAGAAAGATTTCTACCCCTGCTATTTCAGATGGTGTAAAAGGCCGAATATTTTATGAGATCTATCCAATACGGAAAGCTAAGAATAAGAAATTTGCAATCATTGGTGCGGGTGATGCAGCATTCGATTATGCTCTCAATTTGTCTCAAAAGAACGAAGTTGTAATCCTAAACAGGAGCAAACGGACTAAGTGTATCCCGGCACTTATGAAAAGATGCGTGGAATCTAAAGATGTTTCATTTTTATGCAACGTAAGTCTTAGAAAAATAGATAAAAAGGGCGAAAGATTGCTGATGACATGTCTCCACAGCGACGGTCAAGGTGAAAACCGAATTTATGCAGACTATGTGGTGATTGCCACAGGCAGAGAACCTTGCCTTGATTTCTTGGGCAGCCAGCTTAAGAAATGTTTCAAAAATCTGCTAAGGACACACACGCTTTATATGGTAGGAGATGTAAGAAATGGAATTTATAGGCAAACGGCCATTTGTGTGGGAGATGGTGTCAAAGCGGCTATGAGAATTTACAGAAAAATTGAAAAAGAGGGCGGATGAAGATAATAGCCAAAGTCGGGACTGAAGCTATTGCCATAGCTTATATTGCAGAAATGAATGGTGGAAGGCTAGTAGAATTTACAGAGTCGCTTCAACCTCCGATTCCACGTGAAGAGAAATGGATTCTGACTGTCTCTACCTTATACGGATGTCCCGTAGGCTGCCGTTTTTGCGACGCTGGTGGATATTATCAGGGTAAGCTTTCTAAAGATGAAATGATCTCCCAAATAGATTATCTGATAAAGAGGCGTTTTCCCGATGCCAAAGTAGAGGTTAAAAAGTTTAAGATTCAATTTGCCAGGATGGGAGAACCAGCATTCAATCAAAATGTGCTTAAGGTGCTTGAAGAGCTTCCCCAGCTTTATGATGCTCCTGGGCTAATGCCTTCACTTTCTACAATAGCCCCTAAAGGAACCGATAGATTTTTTCAGAAGTTATTGGAAATAAAAAAGAAACTATACAGAGAAAGATTTCAACTTCAGTTTTCCATACACACTACGGATGCAAAGTTACGTGATTGGTTTATTCCCGGAGGAAAATGGCATTTGGAGAAAATTGCCAAATATGGAGAGTCCTTTTACAGAAAAGGAGATAGAAAAATCACCCTAAACTTCGCTTTGGCTGATGCAATGCCGACACCTGATAAATTCTTAATCAAGATAACTCCAGTCAATCCCACCTATCAAGCAGACAAAAATAAGATATCCTCCCATATATTACCCAATAAAGAAGAGTATAGCATTATCAACGTGCTGAGAGAGGTAGGATATGAGGTTATCCTGAGCATAGGGGAATTAGCAGAAAATGACATTGGCAGCAATTGTGGTCAACACATAACAAACTACCTGAAAAACAAGAAAAACATAAAAGGGGGATATACATATCTCGTACATAAAACCTTTGAGAGAAAACCTTGACCTAAGAGCATTTATGCGTTTGGCAAAGTAGAGAAAATCCAGAAATGTCAGGGTCTCTTTTCTCGGTCGCAAGTCACGCGGTCACGAAAAAAGAGGGCGATGGAGGAGATGAATTATGTCATGGATTCGGACAGTGGATGAACCCGAAGCTACGGGAAAATTAGAGGAAATTTACGAGGAGATCAAAAAGCAACGTGGAAAGATTTCAAATATCATGAGAGTTCATAGCTTAAATCCAAAGGCAACGAAAGCTCATATGGATTTGTATCTTACCGTTATGTTTGAAGAGTCCAGGTTGAGTCGAGAGGAGTGCGAACTTATCGCCACCGTTGTTTCCTCTGTAAATAGTTGTGATTATTGTGTAACTCATCATGCAGAAGCATTAAACCATTATTGGAAAAACCAGAGACGTGTGCAACAATTAATTCAAAACTTCCAGGGAGTCGATTTGCCTGAAAAAACACGTCAAATGCTTGAATATGCAGTTAAACTAACAAAGACACCCTCTGCCGTCAGCCAAAACGACGTTCACGTATTGCGTCAATTTGGCTATTCAGACGAAGACATCTTGAGTATAAACCTGATCATCAGCTATTTTAACTTCGTGAATCGTATCGCTTCCGGTTTGGGAGTGGAGTTTACGCCGGATGAAGTTCGCGGGTACAAATATTAAAAAGTTCTTCGAGATCTCCCGAACGTTAAAACTTATGGTTTTTTTCCACTTTAATTAATGGATTCGTTAATAAGAAAATGAATCTTAGGGACTTATGAAGGCAATATTTTGAAAACCCCACCCCCTGCCCCCTCTCCATAATGTGGAGAGGTGAATAAAGGGGAGAGGTAAACAATAGCAAAAGCTCTCTTTTCGGTGCAAAACATAAGCTTATGTGGTATGGCAAACGAATTAAATAAATTGACATAATTCGTATGAATGCATACGCATCACCCTCCCCCTTACCCCCTCCCATCGAGGGAGGGGGGTAATTTCTCAAGTTTCCTCTCCCCTTGTGGGAGAGGATAAAGGTGAGGGGTATGTAAACCTATTTCTTGCGCTTGTATTGGTAACTCTTTTGGAGAAGATCCAAATTCATTAGGCAGTTGTTTTTTTTATTCCTTGCTGAATATAACCTAAAAATAAGATGTAATGAACGAAAAGTCGAAAGGAAGTAACTAATGCTGCGAGTAGTTCACTTTGAGATCAATGCGGATGATCCAGAGCGTGCTGCGAAATTTTACCAGGAGATATTCGGCTGGAAAATCAAGAAGTGGGAGGGTCCCATTGATTACTGGCTGGTCACGACCGGTCCAGAGGGTCAACCGGGTATCAACGGCGGAATCATGAAGCGAATGAACCCTCAGGCCAGTACCTACAACACGGTCGATGTCCCGTCCGTGGACGAACTCTCAAAGAAGATTACAGAACACGGAGGCAAGGTCGTAGTTCCAAAGACAGCGGTGCCCGGCGTAGGTTATGTGGCTTATTGCGCAGACACCGAGGGGAACGTATTCGGGATCATGCAGGAGGATGCCACAGCTAAGTAGTGATTAAGGAGGCGGAGAAATCACTGGCAGGCTTGATTAACGGAGGAAAAAAACATGCAGGTCCTGGTAATGTACTATTCAAGATCGGGAAACACCAAAAAGTTAGCTGAAGAAATAGCCAAGGGAGTGCAACAAGTTGAAAACGTGAAATGTGTGTTGAAACCAGCATCCGATATCACAAAGGATGATTTCTTGAATTCCGATGGAATCATAGCAGGTTCTCCGGTTTATTTCGGGACCATGGCTGCTGAATTGAAAGAGGTTTTTGATAAATTCGTTGGCATCCGCAAACACATGGAAGATAAAATAGGTGCCGCCTTCGCAACTTCGGCTGATCCATCCGGGGGAAAGGAGACTACCATTTTCTCGATCATACAAGCTATGTTGATATATGGAATGATTATAGTAGGGGACCCTCTGGATGCAACTGGTCACTACGGCGTAGCATGCACGGGAGCCCCGGATAAAGAAACTGCTCGGAATGCTGCGGAGTTAGGAAAGAGAGTGGCGTTTTTAGTCAAAAAATTAAAAACCTGATCTTGAGAAGGTAGGTGACGAACAGAACTCGCTTTATTTGCCGCAAATATAAAGACACAAATAGGGTGGTTGTCGACTAAAGACAACAAATCTGGTATATTAATTATCACGAACAAAAACAGGAGATGGTTACAAAGTGTTTCATAATATATCCCAGGCGATCATGGATCGAATGAAATATCTGGAAGACCTTGATGCAGGAGACAGAAGAGATGGAACGCCTACTTCACAAAGGCTCCGTCAGATACCCGCAGAAACCGGGAAATTCATCGCCCTGTTGGCTGCGAGTGCTCCAAAAGGCACTTGCTTGGAAATCGGCACAAGTGCGGGATATTCCACTTTGTGGTTGGCTCTTGCATGTAAGGAAGTTGGGAGGAAGATTACAACTTTTGAAGTGCTAAAAGAAAAGGCTAAATTGGCTAAAGAAACTTTCGAATTGGCGGGTGTCGAAAAAGTAGTAGAACTGGTAATAGGAGACGCTCGAGAATATTTAAGAAATTATAAGACAGTCTCTTTCTGTTTCTTGGATGCGGAGAAAGAGATTTATGCTGATTGTTATGAAATTATCATTCCCAATATGGTCAGCGGAGGACTTCTGGTAGCTGACAATGCCATAAGTCATAAGGAAATCCTTGAGCCTATGCTTAATCGAGCATTGAATGACAAAAGAGTGGATGCATTGATCGTCCCCATTGAGAGAGGGGAATTGGTCTGCAGAAAATTATGAGAGGGCCAGATAGAGCAAGCGAAAAGCTGGCTTCAATCTCGGTTATAGAGGAACCTTTATGGAAAAAATTGATCTGGCAAAGAAGATAAAGACCACTTCGTTTTTGACCGGACAGTTTGAGCTGCGTTCCGGAAAAACCAGCTCGTTTTACTGGGACAAGTACCGCTTCGAAAGCGATCCAGTTTTATTGACCGCGGTGGTGGATGAGATGCAGAAACTTCTGCCGGCATCTTTCGACAAACTGGCCGGTTTGGAATTGGGTGGCATTCCACTGGCGGCGGGACTCTCTCTAAAGACCGGTAAGCCTTGTCTATACGTACGCAAGACCGCCAAGACGTATGGCACCTGCAACCTGGTGGAGGGCGGGTTTCAGGCAGGCGAAACAGCGGTGGTGGTAGAGGACGTAATTACCGTTGCTGGGCAGGTGTGCACATCCGTCAGACAGATGCGAGAATTAGGACTTGAAGTCCAGCATGTTGTGTGTGTGATCGATCGACAACAGGGCGGTCCAGAGAACCTCAAAGAGATAGGATGCTCACTTGCTTCGGTTTTTACCTTGGAAGAACTTGAGCGCCTAACACAAAACGGTGACTGACGGTGTGCTTGGAACGCTTCACCAAAAAAGAGATGAAACAATGAGGAATGGAGAAACGAACGTTCAATCCTGGCAAGGAAAAAGTATTAGAGTCAGCGTTTTATACTCAAGGGCGGGGGTTGCCCAGCACATTTGGATAGAAAGTGAAAGTGGATCCATTCTTATTGATGCCGGGGATGGGTTACTTAGAGATCTTGTATCCAATCGCCTTGCTCCCAATCAAATCCGGGGGATAATCTTTACTCATGGTCATTTTGATCATGTGGGAGGTCTGCATTCACTTCTTGGATTCTTCAGGATGAAAGGCAGAGAGGAACTTTTGCCAATTTATGCTCCGAAGGAATGCAAAGAGGTATTTTCCATAGTAAATAATTTCATAAGGTGCTACCCAGATACCATACCCTTCAAAATCTCCTGCAGAGGAGTTCAAGCTCAGCAAGTCTTTCAAATTGCAGATATGATGATTAAAGCCTATCCTGTCGTGCACTTTGGAAGCATAAACGGTTCTGGAATACTTAACCAAATTCCAGCCATGGGCTATAGGATTTCGCATAAAGGAGAAACTATTGCGATAAGCGGTGATACAGGAATTTGCCCCTCTCTAAAAGAATTAGTGAAAGGAGCAGATTTGGCGGTCCTGGAGGCAACCTACCAGAAAAGTGCAAAGGTAAGCAAGGAACTTCTTGAAAAAGTACATCTCTCTGAGGATTTGGCACAAGAGATCGGAAAGTCAGCAAAAGATTTTATCTTAGTGCATAAAGGAAAAAGAGAATGAAATAAAATGTGAAAATCTTAGAAATCATTAGTCCAGCTGGATAGAGGCCGTTGGGGGATTTACTTCGGAAACCTGCAAGCCGCTTTATGCCACTTTTCGCTAAGATGAGATATTAGAAGAGGTAAGTTATGTCAAAAATATTCATCCAGCCTCCAGATTATGATAGCTTTGATGAATTCCTGTTTTACGCCAAAGAGCATGATTACAACATGGAGATTGCATCCTTTGCATACAGTGATGTCTTGGACACAAATTGGGAAGAAATACTGAAAGATCATCAAAAGAAGCTACAAGGCTTTGGGGGAACCATTTCTCTTCACGGGGCATTCAAGGAGTTAATCATCCATAGTAGAGATAGGAGAATTAGAGAAGTTGCGAAGGATAGAATCTTTCAGAACCTTGAACTCGCTAAGGCTCTGAACGCGAAATACATAGTCTTTCATGGAAACTTTAACCCCTTGATCAGACATGAAGGTTATAAAAAGAACTGGATCAAACAAAATGCAATTTTCTGGTCCGAGGTTCTTGACAAGTACGAGATTGTGATTGTGTTAGAAAATCTTTGGGAACCAACACCAGAGATATTCAGAAAGCTGTTGGACGAAGTCAACTCTACACACCTCAAGATTTGTTTCGATATCGGACATACCAATATCTTCTCTAAGGTAGCGCTTGAAGAATGGTTCTCCATGTTAGGTGAGGGCATTGTTTATATTCACGTGAACGATAACAAAGGGGATGTCGATAACGAGCTCGCCCCAGGTGAAGGCAATATCAATTGGCAGACGTTTTCGAAATTAATTGAGAAATACCGAATTGCTCCTGAAATAGTATTCGAAGTGGGAACACTTGAGAAAACCATACAATCCCTTGAGTATTTTCAAAAAGAAAATATTTATCCCTTTAATGTGTCTGCTCCCAAGAAGTAGGCACGTCGCAAAACTTGCTAATGGTCAGATTCTGTAAAAGGCAAGTTGATTGATTTCGATTCGCATAGAGTATCCACCCTGCCCGCAAGAGGGGTGGGGGCGCAGGCCACAACCCTAAGGGAAAGTTATGAAAGTTAAAGAAATTGTTTGTCTTGTGAAACCTCTGTATAAAAAGATGGACAGGATGCACAATTTTAAACATATCCTTAGAATAAAAAGGAAAGTTGCAAAATTAAGAAAAGGCTATAAGAAAATTGATGAAGATAAATTAAGATTTCTTGCATATTTTCATGGTTTGAAACATTATGTTAAGGAGAATCAAAAAAAGATAGTGAGAATGGGTTTCCCAAAAGAATATATCAAAGCTTTGTACAGGCACACTAAAAAACCCAAAACTATTGAAGAAAAGTTAGTAAGCGATGCTAATAAATTGGAGTCGGTTGGGAAATTTGGAATTAAAAGGGCTTTGCAAGTTGGAAAAGAAAGAAATCAAACAAGAGAAGAAACCTTAACAATTATGCAAAGAAACATCAGTAAAGTAAAATTCTATACAAAGGAAGGAAAACGATTAGGAAATCCTGGTATTAAGATCCTCGAACACTTCTTAGAGTCTACGAGGGCCAAAGCCGAAATTAGGACATTAAGACAAACGCAATCAAAAAAAGGATCCATTTCGGATTTAGAGTTTCACTCGCTAACCTTGGATCGGTGGAAAGACCTTGAAGAGCTGTTCGGAGAGCGCGGAGCTTGCGGCGGGTGTTGGTGTATGTGGTGGAGACTTACAAGATCGGAATTTGAGCGGCAAAAAGGGAGCAAGAATAAAGCCGCTTTAAAAAAGATAGTAAGATCAGGCCAGGTTCCGGGAATTCTCGCTTATGCTCGAGGGAAATCGATCGCCTGGTGCTCTGTGGGTCCGAGAGTAACATACCCTGCTCTGGAAAGATCTCGTGTCCTAAGAAGGGTTGATGATAGGCCCGTGTGGTCTGTTGTTTGCCTCTTTGTTGCCAAGCCGTTCAGAAACAAAGGCGTGTCAGTTAAGATGTTAAAAGCCGCCGTGGACTACGCCAAGAAAAAAGGCGCAAAAATTGTCGAAGGATACCCTAAAGAACCGAAAAAAGGCAGATGGCCTGACGCCTTTATCTGGACCGGGCACGTTTCAGCTTTCCAAAAAGCAGGATTTGTGGAAGTACACCGAGGTTCGCCTACTCGGCCAATAATGAGGTATTATGTTGAGAAGAAAAAATGAAAGCTTTCCTTCAGTTCGGGCAAAGGTACACCCTCACTCTAAGGGGGAAAAGCTCTGCTTAATCTGATAAATCGGTTGAAAATACATTTAAGAAACATGAGAAACATTTGTTTAAAACGCCCCATACTTTTCTTTTGCATCTCTTTTTCTTTTCTTTTGAATCTCTTCTTTGCGAAGACAGCTTTAGCTCAACAAAGCATTTCCTCGGTCCCTTACGTGATCTTCAATGAGATTTTAGCCAATGAGCCCGGTTCTAATACCAAATTGGAATGGGTGGAGCTTTTTAATGCTGATTCGATTGAGCATGATTTAGGCGGTTGGCTTTTTGTGAGCAAGGATGATACTACGGAAATACTCAGTGGGAAGGTCATTCCGTCCGGTGGCTTTTTGATCATTGCCCGAAAGCTTGTGACCCAACCACCGGACTCAATCAGTTTTGAGGGATATTGGGGGGATGGAAGCGGAGTCTGGGGCGACTCTGAATTAGAAGATTCCCCCGCCATTGAAGCCAAGATGTCCTTGACCAACAGCGGCGGAACGATCAGTCTGATTGATCTAAGCCAGAATGTTCAAAGCTTTACCTGGGATGATGACTGTGGTGACGGTGTTTCCTTAGAAAAACAATCTCCAGAAGTAGGTGACCAAGCAGACAACTGGTCTTGCTGTGTTCATCCAGATAAGAGTACTCCCGGAGAAGTCAATTCGGTTACTCCAGCAGAAAACGATCTCTCCATCCAAAGCGAAGAGCTTTTTTCTTCTCCCGAAATCCCGTTAGAGGATTCAACCTTTTCCATCACAGCCGTAGTGAGGAATGCCGGCAGCGCGAAATCATTTGCCAATGAACTGGCTTTTTTCAATGATCAAGATTGGGATGGGTTCTTAGCAGAGCACGAACAATTGGGGGATATGATCACGATACCCCCTCTGGAGGTAGGTGAAGCAGACACGATTTCAATTGAGGTTAATTTCCCAAAAGGGAATTATCGAATTTATGCGAGAATTGGAAAAGACGAAAAGGAATTCAACAATCAGGCTTTCACAAATCTCAAGGTGAGAGTAGCCCTTCCGGACCTGGTCATAAATGAATTCATGTATAATCCCGATTTGGATCTCTCTCAAACTGAATGGGTCGAGCTTTATAATCGAAGTGAAAATCCAATCTCAGTAAAAAATTGGCTATTGGGCGATTCGGTCGAGCAGAAACTGATAACCCCGGATGAGGTGATAATCGAGCCGAAACGATTTTTGATCGTAACGCAGGACAAAAACAAATTCCAAGAAACATATCGTGAGGTAAGCTGTGAAGTCATAGAACAGGAGAGTTGGCAAAGCCTGAACAATACTGAGGATAAAGTCATTTTGAAAGATACTCTAAATCTGTTAGAAGATGAGGTCAGCTATACAGGGATCAGTGCAGACAAGGGCATCTCATGGGAAAGGATCGATTACAATGTTGCCTCAAATAACGAGGACAATTGGTGGAAATGCGTAGATCCTAAAGGAGCTTCCCCAGGAGAGGAAAACAGTCTACATACTCAATATTCAAATCAAATGGAGTTGACCATAACTCCCAACCCTTTTTCCCCGGATGGTGACGGATTTGAGGATAAAGTTACCTTTAAGTATGTTCTCCCTAAGATGTCGGAGTTGACCCTGAAGGTCTACGACATTAAAGGGAGGCTGATCAAAACACTAATGGAGGACGAGCCCCAAGTCGCAGGCGAAATAACCTGGGATGGCAAAGATGATGGGAACAGAATTTTGAGGGTGGGAATATATGTAGTGACGCTGGTGGTTGCTAAGAAATAGCCCTTTAGAGTTGGAATTAAAACCTCAAAGTCGCAAAGGAGTTAAGAGCTTTTAATACAAAAGCAAAAGACAAGGTTATATGCCCCCTCTCCCTGACCCTCTCTCACAAGGGGAGAGGGAACTTCACAAATTCCCCCCTCCCTTGTCCGCCAAAGGCGGATCCGCCTCAGGCGGAATGGAGGGGTGCGGGGGAGGGCGATGATGTCAATTCATTCAATTCGTTTGCTATAGCATGATAAAAAGATACAAACAGCGATTAGGCAAAAGTGGAGAGGATTTGGCGGTTTCCTTTTTGAAAAAGAAAGGTTTGGAGATTCTTGAAAGAAATTATAGATTCGGGCATAAAGAGATAGACATCATTGGAAAAGATAAAAATACCATAGTCTTCATTGAGGTCAAAGCCGGAAGGTCAAAAGATTTTGGGTCACCTCAAGAAAGGGTCAATCTGAGAAAACAGAAAAGTATGATCGAGGTGGCACAAGATTACATACAGAAAAGCAATTTCAGCGATGTCGATTTCAGATTTGACGTGGTAGCAGTAAGCTTTGAAAAAGGAGACAGGAAGATTGAGCACATAAAGAATGCATTTATGGTGAGTTAGTTCTTTCCTTCTCATCCTCCAATCTATGAACGATTCTCTCCCAAACCCTTGCCCACTTCTCCGGGTTTTTATTATACTCTTTTATGAAAAGGTCGATCTCCTCTTGAGTGACGTTATACTTTTCAAGTATCTTTCTTCTTTCCTGCTCTAATTTATCTTGCTCTGCACCATGCATCTCCGAAGCAATGGAAAACTGCACATAAACTTCCACAAATTTCTCCTCAGAAAGCTCAGAAGATGTTTTCAGGCTGTCAAAGATTATAAAAAGGATAATCAAGAAAAGGGCAGCAGATATTGCAATTATTAGTTTATTTTTAATCAAAGCTCAAAAATTTAAAGCTTCAATCCGAAACGAGTCTCCGTTACAACCATTACCTCTAAATATTTCCTTATTGTCAAAGTTGTCAAGCAGAAAATGGGAAACCTATCCATATTTAGTATTTATGGGGTTGTTGGTTAAGTCTTTTTATCGTCTATTGGTTTGCCCAGACAGGCAAGCGTCTGCTTGGAGTTTGGCCACGTATCGATTTCGTCTTTCATTTTAACACGGCAGACGACAACGAGTTATGACAGACGATAGGTAGCCTCAAGCGAGACGTTTCTTCCTGTCATAGGCGGATCCGCCTCCGGCGAAACGGGAGTAGGGAAGGGGGAGGGAGACTATTTCAATTTATTTAATCCCTTTGCATTAATACATGAGCTATTATTTTACAGTCCAGCCCTTAACTTAGGTGCTGGCTTTTGCCCCCATCTCCCCTCATCTTTATGTGGAAAGTGAGAACGGAAAAAAAGATCTTTCAAAATGGCGTCTTCATAAACTACCCTAAATGGTAGTCTTTTGAAAAATTCCAGTAACCAAATCGGGGAAGAACCCGGCTTCATGGTGAGTTCAGTAAATGGGATGACCACCTGACACAATTTCTATCGCAACTCTTCTTTCAGCTCTTTCAATTCCTCTCTGAGTTCCTCCAGCTCTTCCCTAAGGTCTTCAAGTTCCTCTTTGAGTTTTTCTTCGTGTTCGCGAAATTTTGCTTCCTCCCAAATGATTTTTGGTTCGTGACAGTGAAGTTTTTGCTCTTGCGATCGCGGATGACCTCGATTGCCACCTTATCCCCTTCCTCTTTATCGGAGATCTCATCCGTCAGATCGTCTACATCCTCAATCTCTTCATCATCCACCTTCACGATCACGTCTCCAGCTCTGAGTCCGGCTTCATAAGCTGGTCCATCCTCATCCACCTCTGTGATCAAAGCACCTTTGCCATCTTTGACTCCAAAATACTCTCCCAATTGCTCGTTCAGATCTTGCACCTTCACGCCGATTCGCCCCCCGGAGAAAACGGAGAAACTATAGGAGTAGGGTTTGAACTTACCAAGTTCGAACCCAGGGATAAGCTCCAACATACGTAAGTCGTCTCTTGGTACCTTCCCTAAGACGACGGTGACAGCCTTTTCTTTGCCATCCCTCACGATTAATACATTCACTTTGTCACCGGGAGAGGTCCGTCTAACCAACCTTATCAGTTCATCGGACTTATCAACCTTCTTTTCGTCAAAGACCAAAATGACATCTTCCCTTTCTATTCCAGCCTCATCTGCGGGACTG
>LJVD01000004.1 GCA_001304225.1 candidate division Zixibacteria bacterium SM1_73 | reverse complement strand
TTGGAACTATCCTCGGGATGGCAGATTCAAACGCCTCTCTTCTAAAAGCGATCCCTGGTTTTATGTGGATGAGGAGCGCTGGGACATAAAAGCTCCGGATAAATGGCAGCATTTCACCGGCTGTTATGTTTCCCAGAAATTGTTATCCAAACATATGAACAAATATCTCTCCGCGTTTCTGATCCTTTCCGCAGGCTTATACAAGGAGTATGAGGATGCCTATCGTGAAGGCTGGAGTGCCAGAGACTTGGCAGTAGATGCCTTAGGCATACTCTCCGCCATGTATAACTCTTCTTCTGCCAAAGTGCTTTGCACTTACGACCGGGAAAAGATAATGCTGAATCTGGTTTTCCCCTTGAAATGATTTTCCTGGAGTGTCCCGCTTCAGCGGGACCAAAATGCAGAGGAAACCTTTAGGTTTCCACAGTGGAAGGCTAAAGCCTTCCTCTACCCTTGTCCCTCCAACAGGATCTTATCCGTCATCATTCATTCGTCATTCGCCATTTGCATTCTTATCCATTCCATCCGTCGAAGATGGTGAGCGGAGTCGAACCATTCAATCCGTTGATCCTTTCTCCATTTTTTTTCTTGACAAAAAGCCATTCAAAGAATATTATAATATTGGATTTAGAATTCCGAAAATGTCCTCTCAGAGGTTTTTATGTACAGAAAGCTGAGTTCTACCTTTGTTATTTTCATCATCACGTTGTCTTTTTCTTCTCTCTGTTTGGCCCAATCCGACTCCGTCATCGCCACCATCTGGCTGCCGGATGAGCTGGGTGGAGTAGCTTATCCTTGTGCCTTTGCTTACAACTCCATTAACAACAAAATCTATGTTTGCGGTGGGGAAAGGGTGGTAGCTATAGACGGCGTAACCAATCAAAAGGTAGCCAGCATCACCGTGGGAAAAGACGCTATAACCCTTCTTTATAATCCCGCCAGCAACAAAATCTACTGTGCTAACCGAGGAAGCGACAACATAACCATCCTTGATGGAGGAGGTGATTCAGTTATTACTACAATGACTGTGGGAGATTATCCCTCGGCTTTAACCTGGAACTCAACCAATAACAAAATTTACTGTGCCAATGCCCGGAGTGCCAATATCACCGTCATAGACGGAATGGGAGATTCGGTAATGGCCGTTGTAACATTAGGGGGTGGTCTTGGTGCTTTAGCTTATAATCCCACTGCCAATAAAGTTTACTGTATTGACCGTGACAACGGTAACGTCTTCGTCATTGATGGAACAGGTGACACAGTGTTAGCTACCGTTAGCGTGGGGAATGAACCGTTGGCTTTAACATACAATTCTACAAACAACAAAATCTACTGCGCCAATTATGAGAGTGACGATGTCAGCATCATTGATGGATCTGGTGATACCGTGATAACCACCGTGGTGGCGGGATATTTTCCTCAGGCTTTAGCGTACAACCCCACCAACAACAAAATCTACTCCGTCAATTCTGGGAGTGTCACCATCATTGACGGAGCGGAGGATTCGGTGATAGCCACAGTGCCAATGGATGGCGAGCCTTACGGTTTAGCTTTAGCCTACAATGACAGTAACAACAAAATCTACTGTGTCAACGGGGGGAGTGACTACGTTACCGTCATTGATGGAGTAAGTAATTCAGTGACAGCTGCTGTGGGGGTAGGATATAGTCCTCGTGTCTTAGCCTACAACCCCCAAAACAACAAACTCTACTGCGGCAATTACTGGACTAAAGATATCAACATCATCGATGGGACAGATGACTCGGTAATAGCGACAGTTAGAGTTGGAGATTATCCACTGGCTCTAACTTACAGCACGACCAACAACAAGATTTATTGTGCCAATGAGTTAAGTAAGAGTGTCACTATAATTGACGGGGCTAGTGATTCAGTGATAACCATAGTGGGTGTGGGAGGTCACCCCAGGGCTTTGGCCTGCAATTCCGAGAACAACAAAATGTATTGTGCCAATTACTTCGATCATAACGTAACCATCATTGACGGAGTAGGAGATTCGGCAATAACCACAATCAGGGTGGGACGTAATCCTTCCGCTCTCTCATATAATTCCATGAACAACAAAATCTACTGCGCCAATCTGAATAGCGGAAACGTCATCGTCCTTGATGGAAGAAGTGATTCGCGAATAACTACGCTTGACCTAAGAGAGGGTCCCAAGGCTTTACTCTACAATTCTATCAACAACAAGATCTATTGTGCTAATGGAAGTGATAATGTCACTATCATAGATGGTGCTGGAAATTCGATTATATCTACTGTAAAGGTGGGAATCTATCCTAGAACTTTGGCCTTCAACCTAAACAATAACAAGATTTTCTGCGCCAATTATCGCAGTAACAATATCAGCATCCTTGATGGTGCTGGCGATTCTGTGATAGCTACAGTAGAGGTGGGAGATGAGCCTTCGGCTTTGGTGTACAATCACAAGAGCAACAAAATCTATTGCGCCAATTATGGAAGTGGCAGCGTGACCATTATTGATGGATCAGGAGATTCGGTCGTAGCCACGGCGGTGGTGGGAAACCGTCCCCGCGCATTAGCGTATAATCCTGTCAACAACACAATCTACTGCGCCAATTGGGGAAGCAATAACGTTGCGATCGTCGATGGAGCAGGTGACTCGGTGATAGCCACCGTGGAGGTGGATGGTTATCCTCAAGCTTTGGTCTACAATCCGACCAACAACAAAATCTACTGCGCCAAGCTTTATGGCTCAAACATCTCAGTTATCGCTTGCTCTCTGCCCCCTACTGAGCAGAGGATCAGGAAACCGAAGTGATCCGAGCCTTCTCTTTGAACCAGAACTATCCCAACCCATTCAACCCCACCACCAAAATTCAGTATGCAGTCGGCAGTAGGCAGACACCCATCCACATCACCCTGAAAATCCACAATATTCTGGGGCAGGAAGTGAGGACTTTGGTAGACGGACCGAAAACAGGGGGTAGCCATGAAGTTATCTGGGATGGGAAAGATGATCGGGGAAGAGAGGTCGCCAGCGGAATCTATCTCTATCAATTAAAAGCAGGAGATCTCACCGAAACAAAGAAGATGCTTCTGCTGAAATAACTCTCTCGTCGGGTACAAGACCCAACTTTAAGTTATTACGTTATATTGTGCAGCCTTGCAACTCAGTGTGCGACGTTTTTTCGTCCGAGACGAGCTCAGACGTCACGTTTTTCCCTCGTTCGAGCGGGGTGCCCCCACCCCGCTCAAATAAACGGTCAAGGGTGAGGACACCCTTGACCAACAACCAAGAAGATAGAATGTAGAGGAAACCTTTAGGTTTCCACAGTGGAAAACTAAAGCCTTCCGCTACATCAATCCCTTCATCCGCTCCATCCGTTGACTTGTTCTTTAAATCTTTTCTACCCTTGGCAACAAAATCAACGGCGATTTTTCTCCTTCTCTTACCAGCCACAAAGCCAACGCTAATGCCATCACTGCATCGCATTCCTGATTCTTGTCCCAGTAAAAATTTCGCAGCTCATCCTGCAAAGTCCATAATTCCCCATCCTCTTCAATCTGCTCCACATATGGATAGGCGATATTGCCCAAGGCGTGCATTTGTTCCAAATTGGCAATAAGCTCAGATTTTGCTTTTCCTCCCCTTTCTCCGAAATTGAAACCTTGAGGTTTAATGTCCGACAGCTCCGCCAACACTACGTCCCCTAATCCGGTGGAGTCGATTATCACCTCTCCGCCATATTCCTTATGCCTTCTTCTGATCGCAGAATACACGTCCTTCCACTCTCTTTGAAACCTCTCAAAAGCCACAACTTGATAAGGTTTTTGGGTTATATCCAGGGTGATGCCCACGGTAAAAGTTCTTTTTCGGGCTAAATCCCAACCATGACAGTATCGGTGTCCTGGAGCTGGTTTGGATAAACCAGTGGAGGCAGTCATGGCATTTCGGATATATTCCTCTTTTATCATTTGGCAAGCATCGTCGATAAATAGTCCTTTTATGTTTTGTTCAATCTTGCTGGGAGATAGAGTCTTCAATTTTCTCTCCAAATATTCCTGGCTTATATGTGGATTTTCACGGGAATCTCCGTTTTGGACATAACCGATTTTAGGATTTCTTTGAAGCTCACCGCATTTTCGGTAAAACCAGTTTTTGCCTTTGGGTGTGGAGGTATAGTCCAGCATTCCAGCCCTGTCTGCCAGTCTCATCATAATAACCTGATTAACCACATATTCGGGATGCGGCTCAAATGCTACCTCATCGAAGTTGAAATAGTCATAATCGTGCCCCAGAAGATACTCTCCTCTTCTCTGAGTCGACCGTGCCCAAAAGACAGCACCGTTTCTAAGGATAATATGGGGAAAGGGGGTAAACTTTACGTCTTTCACCAGAATCTCGAAAAGTGGCTTCCCTTTAATCAATCTGATAACGTTGCTGAAAATAATCTTTGCCTGATCCTGGGTGATGGAGGCGTTGACCGCTTCGTATTTATCGGCATTATCGTATTTAAGATTTCTGATTTTGAAAATACAGCGGTGAAGGATTTTGATGGCTTGAACTAAGCTTTTCCCCCAACGATTCCCGGTATGGAGGGCATTTTCAGGTTTGGTAGAATCAGAAAGCCACTTTATCTGTCCCGGATGCGGTTCGATCTCCAAAAATTCTTTGGCAAATAAAACTGGATCTGAAATTGCTTTTCGCCAAAATTTCTTTTTCTTGGTCGAACCATGTGATTTTCGCAAATCATCATCCCTTTAACCCATCGTAATTAGAAGCTCGCTTAACGGTAACGAAAAGCTAAAATGTAGGGGTGGAGCTTCAGCTCCACCCACATTTGGGCGAACCCGAAGGTTCGCCCCTACATCTCAGGTTTGAAGTCTGCCTACTGAGTACTGCCTACTGGATACTTTCTATCTCCCTCTTCGCCTGCTCCTCTGAGATAAATCCCGACTCTTTTTTTCGAATGACATTTTCCAGATGAATCTTCTCTGCTTCTCTTTGCTCCAGCATCCCGAAGAACTTCCGATTATCAAAATGATGAACACATTCCAAAGGTATTCTCCACAGAGCCAGTTCGATGTTTCTGATCCACTCCATAAATCTTTTAGCTAAGCCCTGTATGGAGATGACGTTTCTTAACATCAGTTCATATTTAAACTGTGCCCAGCTTCTGGTAGGTCCGTAAGAATAGCCCAACATAAATGGGTCCAGATGCACTCCCGCACAGATGTCCTCCACCAAGGCTTTGTGGTTAATATACCAATAATTGGAGGATGCAACGTGTCCGGAGGGACCGATGTATTCGATTCCGATATCGTCCCAGGTGATGGGATTATCCTCCGGAGCCAGCTCTTTCATCATCTCAACCGTATCTTCGAAATACTTATTTGCCCTCGAAATATAAGTCTCATCCGATTCGCCGGAGCACCTTTCCGGTGGCTTTATCTTCACGTGCAAGCGATGGTAACCCGCATTGTGCATGGTCTTTTGCATATCCTCCAAAAGCCTCTGTTCCACCCTCGCCACGAAAGGAATGGAGCTCAAAATGCTTTTCCCCCTGGGATCGTCCGGATCCGGGTCTAAACCCAGATAGAAAATGGAGGCTGGATTAAGCTTAACTTCTACCCCATCCACTTCCTGGTAAAGCTCCCAATTGGTATCATCTTTCAGCTTAAATCTGATGGTGGCAGGATCGATGAAATAGAACTTGTCCAATTTATCTCTGGACGCGGTTAAAACTAACTCTCCACACACTGCACCATCGGTGAAAAGCGAGCCAAAAAATTGGGTCAAAAGCGCATCGGCTCCACCGAACTTCTGGAAGCTGTGTTGATAAATGCGTCGATCCAAATTCTTGAGCACCTCAAATGCATTATCCAAAAGTTTGGGCTCCTCTGATCCTTTCAATTCAAAATAGCTGGGTGAGGCACAGATGCGAGTCCAGGTCCAGATCGCAGAGTTCAAAACCGGGATATTATCCCTCAGGAAACGGTAAAGCCTGATGCGAAAAGAACTATCATATAAGCTGGACTGAGGTAGTAGAAGTCCTCCTTGACCCAAATATGAGGTTCTTTTAGAGACCGGCGAGGTGGGAAATTCTTTTCCCACAGAGCCTGCGGAGAAGTTAAACTTCTTTGACTTGATGCCTCCAAGACTTTGACCAATCATAACATTAAATTCATTTTGATTCGCGCTTTTAATTGGAAGAACCGATCTCCGGCGAGCAAAAAGCCTTTTCCAGAAATCTCTTAAAAAGGAAGTCATATCTATCCTCTACCTAAAAAATGGTTTCAAGCCTCTCAAAAACTCAAGACTTATCTCCATCACCATCAAAGTTGTGGTGAAAGTGATATGTCGCCTATTTAGATGAGGGTTGCACGTTAGGGGCGAGAAAAACGCACTGGCATAAAGCTAGGCAAGCGTGTATCCGACAATCAGTTGGGCTGGAAGTAAAGCAGGCTGAAGAATGACCTCTGATATTATAACGTCACGGAAGCAAGATGTAAACTTAACCGCTTATCATTGTTGAAGTTAAATAATAAGACACACAGACGATGAAATGTGCAACAAGCAAAAATATTACTTGACAGAAGCAAATAAATGCCGTATAGTAATATAGGACATGATTCTTATGAGGTTGTTAGAAATAATAAACAGGTTAGCAACCGAACAGGAATGCGAGAAGTATCTTGAGAAGGTACGTTGGCCAAATGGTGTTCTTTGTCCGAGATGCGGTGGAAGGAAAATCACAAGGATTGAAACGGTTAAAAAATTTGAATGTTCCCATTGCAGGTATCAATTCTCCGTTACCGCCGGAACTATTTTTCACAAAACTTACATTCCATTAACCAAATGGTTCATAGCTTTGTATCTCATTTGTTCAACCAAGAAAGCGACGATAAATCAAATAAGCAGAGATTTGGAGCTCCCTTACAAAACCACCTGGTATATGTGCAAAAAAATAGAAAAAGCAATCAAAAACCGAGATTTTTCTGAATTGTGTGGAATGAAGTCGAAAAGGCTTCAAAACGGAGGTAAACGAAATGGGTACTATATCTAAAGATACCTTCAAAAGATTGGTCCTTTTGTATACCATTGGACGCTTCAAGGATGGAGTTTACGGACTGCTTAGGCTGAACAAAGTTGCCTATTTTGGCCTAAAAAACGCCAGCCTAAAACCATTTGGATTTAAATGCGATCTATATGGTCCGCACAGCGGTGATTTAGATACTATTAACGAACAGCTATTGTCCATGAATCATACTAAGGCGACCCCGCTTGAGAGTGGCCAGGGGAATAAGTACTCTCTAACAGACAAAAAGAGTATGAGATTCTACAGTCTGGCTATGTCTCATACTCACGCCAAACTGAAAGAAAAAATCAATAAATCGGTAGAGACATACGGTTATCTTCCAGAGGAAGAATTGCTCAAAAAGGCACATTCCGACCCAGAATATTTGGAGGCGGTGGCAAAGGGAATAGACATTTTTGAGGAAAAGCTGCCACCAAGGATTCCTGTCGACTTATCAGATGATGATTGCGAAGATTTGGAGCTTGGCCTTGACCCTGATTTTATAAGCGCCATGAGACGTGTTTAGAGTGGCGAGGAGGGGGATTGACTTCTTATAAAATAGCCTGGCACGAAATCTTTAAATACCAATATAAACATATGCAGGAAAACTCGTTTTTAAAACGTCAGGTTGACACGCAACTTCAGGTAATAGCCAGTGATCCGCCAAATGCTGGAACCCCGCGAAAATTCCTACCGCCGGATCTCGCCGGAAAGGTAAAGAAACTTTGGGTGGGAGGACGAACAGGGCATAGGATATTCATAAAAACAGACCACGATAAAAGAGTTGTCACCGTACTTTTTATTACGCCAGTAAAGAGAGGACACAAAGATCACAAAAAGCTGACGCGAGATCTGATCAAATTGATCGATACTCAAGTTGACGAAAAGAGGTTGAAGAAATTCATCATTAAGTGAGGAACTGGCAAGCCAAAGTTATGAGGGTTCACCGGTAGAGGATAACATTTTTATATTTTTTTCCTTGACATCTGCACAGATGTGCAGTATATTGCATCCCGTAACGGTTATGTGGTTCATGCTAGAGTCCTTGACTATGAGACCCGTTAAAATAGGAGGGGTAAAATGAGAGTAGAAAAACTTTTAAGATATGGAATTCCCGAGTCGGTCATCGAAAGCTGGAGAAAAAATCAGGGTGAAGAGCTATTACCTCTACAAGCCTTAGCAGTAACCAAACATGGCCTGTTGAATGGTCAAAGTCTGATCATCTCCGCTCCCACCTCTTCGGGTAAGACTTTCTGCGGTGAGATGGCTTCGGTGGCAAATTTATTCAAAAGGAAAAAGGTGATCTATCTGGTCCCCTTAAAAGCCATAGCCGAGGAGAAGTTTTCAGATTTTCAGGAGAAATATTCAGAACTAGGGATAGGTGTGGTCATCTCCACCAAGGATCGGCAGGAACATGATAGAAGAATAGAAAAGGGTGATTTCGATTTGGCCATCATGATCTACGAAAAGTTCAATCAGCTTCTGATCAAGAATATGGATATTTTGAACCAGGTCAATCTCATCATTGTGGATGAACTTCAGATGATCGCTGATCCCTCCCGGGGCCCGGTTTTGGAGTTGGCTTTGCTCAAAATTAGAACTTCCAAGTATCGCCCGCAGATTTTGGGTCTATCTGCCGTTTTGAGTGAGGTGGATGAATTGTCCTCCTGGTTAGAATGCAAGCTTCTTTTAGAGAAATCAAGACCGGTGGAGCTTTGGCAGGGAATACTCCTGGATGGAAATTTTTTCTACAAAAAACATAATTCAAGGGAAGAGGGAACAGAGGAATTGGTGAGCTTGGATTCGGAAGAAGCACATCCGATTCTTTTTGCTAATGTGGAAAAATTAGTCAAGGATGGCGAACAGGTCCTAGTTTTTTTGAAAAGCAAACTCGATTCAGAAACTCTTGCCTCTCTTTTTTCGGAGAAAGCGAACCTTCCTCCTTGTTTGAACGCAATCGAGGCTTTGTCTGATTTGGAAAACACTACCTTGAAAGAAAAACTGATAGGATGCCTTCAAAAAGGGATAGCCTTTCACAATGCAGACTTGTCTTTTGACGAAAGAAGGACAGTTGAGTTTTTCTATCTCCAGGGAGAGGTCAGGGTTATCTTCTCCACCACCACTTTATCTATGGGAGTCAACCTTCCCGCCAAAACCGTTTTCATCGAGACTCAAAAATATCAATTAGGAGAATATTCGGGTAAGACGGTGATGCTGCCCATATCTTTGAGCGAATATGAAAACATGTCCGGAAGGGCAGGGAGATTCGGACTGGAGAAAGATTTTGGCAGATCCATCCTGATTGCGGCTAATAAATTCCATTTCGATTCCCTTTGGGAAGGATATATCGAAGGAGAGGACGAAAAGATCGTTTTCCAGTTAGATAAAAAGGATATGGAAGATACAATCTTGGACTTGATCACATCCAAAGCCGCCAAAAACAGGTCTCAGTTGGAACAAGTTATCAAAGCCGCTCCCAGTGGAAGATTTATTTCCGATCCCGCCTTTGGCGGGGCTTTGGATGAAAAAGTCGAAGAGTTAATTCAAAATAAAATGCTTCTAACCACAGACAAGGGAAAAACAGTCTTTGCCTCCAAGCTTGGGACTTTGTGTGCTCTCAAGGGTATCTCCGTTCAAACCGGACTCCTTCTTAAGAGGAAATTAGAGGGACCTTCAGATTTCGATCCTTTCAGTTGGTTTTATGATATTTTGGATACAAAGGACGGAGAGGATATTTATATAAATGTTTTTCCTTTTGAGGAGCAGAACAAAGTCTACGAAGAGGCATTGTCGCAAAGATATCCACAAAGTCAAAGCACAAATGACGAGATCAAAGACCTTTTGGAAAGAAAAATTGGATTCACTCATAAAGAGACCCAGTTGGTAAAACTTTCTTTCCTTTTGTCCGATTGGATAACACCCCAAAATACCCTAAATTTAGAGAACAAATATTATTGCCGGTCAGGTCAGATCGATCAGATTGGCAAAAAGGCAAGCTGGCTTCTGGATGCTGCTTGTGGAATTGCTCGTGTTTTAAACTTAAGCAGAAAGTTAATTGCTTTCTTAAAAAACCTCTCACAAGGGGTGAACTTCGGAGTGGATCAAAGAGGTTTGAAGTTGGCAAAATTGAGAACTCCTGGACTTGGCAGAGATTACATCTGGAATTTGGTGGAAAACAAGTTTTCCGACCCAAAGAAAATAAAGGAAGCGAAACTTGCTGAGTTGGAAAAACTCATCCCGACCAGAGTGGCGGAAAGATTGAAAGAAAGAATTCACGATTCAAAATTCAAGGTTCAAGATTCTATATTTAGGTCAAAAAAACAGGAGACTCGAAGTTTAGAACAAGAGGGAATAGAGTTGGTGATTGATGGATCTGCAGTAAAGGATAAGTTTTCGGTTTTGGTTAACGGAAAGAGGGTAAATCTCCCTGCAAAGAGTTTCAAATATTTGATTAAGCTGACCTGGGCACTCTTCAAAAATGAAGGTGGATGGATTCACAAAGACGATTTCGAACCAGGAGAAAATCAGGCCAGATATTTGCATAGGTTAAAAAACCAGATAAAACCAAGTCTAAACCAGGGTCAAGCTCTCTTTGAAAATAATCGCTTGGGTTCTTATCGATTGACCATACCCAAGAAAAACATAGAATTAAACAAGGATGCGCTTTTGAAAAATACAGATGTAGAGATAGGAAAGATGGCGGAGGGGCTTGTCATCGAATCAAACGGATTGATGTAATGGTCGAGTTTACTCGACTGTTTCTTTAACACACAGAAAAAGCATCGCACCCGGAGTTTCGTGGCTACAGGCAATATGAGATGGCTACGGGTCTTGTACCTGACGAAAGAAATGGCTTGTTGGTCAAGGGTGTCTCACCCTTGACCATTCTGCAAATAAAAGAGCGTCACACCCTCCTTCAACGGTGTTCAGAGTAGGCAGAGTTGTACGCTGCAACTAACGTGAGTACTGTCGGGTTTTGACCCGACTAAAAAATTTGTAAACAAAGAAACTCCTTATTTTCTGACTATATGAACCAAATGGTTCATGCCAACGGTATGCTTCATATGGTGCATACCAACGGGCAGGTCTGACTTGCCGTATGCAGATATGATCGGAGCACTTCTAAATAATTGCTTGACAAAGCCGATCCATTGTATTATCTAATGTGAAACGATTTGTGTTTATCATTCCCGGGAGAAATAAATCGTTTGATTTAAGGAAGCTCTTATGCCAGTAAAAGAGGAACATATTAAAATAGTAGCAAAAGATGAGGGGCTCGAAACTGGATTCGTAAAAGAAGCGGTGCAAAAAGGAACCATAGTCATCCTCAAGAACAAGATGCACCAAAAAGCGAAGCCGGTGGGAGTGGGAAAAGGCTTAAGGACTAAGATCAATGTGAATTTAGGCACCTCCCCGGATAGGATCGATTTCGACTTAGAGCTGAAAAAATTGGAACTTTCCCAAAAGCTTAAGGCAGACACTGTTATGGATCTTTCCACTGGTGGAGAGATTCGTGATTTGAGAGTGGAGATCTTAAACCGGGCGGAAATCCCCGTGGGAACGGTTCCCATTTATGAGGCGGTATGCAAATTGGCTCAAAACGGGAAATCCTTGGAGCAGATGACCAAGGATTCTTTGTTTTCCGTGATCGAGGATCATCTCAAAACCGGGGTCGATTTCTTAACCGTCCACTGCGGGCTCACCAAAAGAGCATTCCCCATCATTGAGGAAAAGAAAAGGGTCACCGGGATCGTCAGCCGGGGCGGAGCATTTTTGTATAGATGGATGAAGTCCCATAACAGGGAAAATCCTTTATATGAATATTACGATGAGCTTTTGGATTTGGCCAAAGAGTATAATGCCGCCCTGAGTTTGGGTGATGGATTAAGGCCAGGCTCGATTGCCGATTCCACCGATCGTACCCAGGTCGAAGAACTTCTGGTCCTGGGAGAGTTGGTGGAAAGGGCAAGGGAAAAGGGAGTGCAGGCAATGGTGGAAGGTCCCGGCCATATTCCCATTCATGAGATCGAAGCCAATGTGCTTTTGGAAAAGAAGCTTTGCAAGGGTGCGCCCTTTTATGTCTTAGGTCCTCTGGTGATAGACTGTGCTCCGGGATATGACCACATCGTCTCTGCCATAGGTGGGGCTATTGCGGCTTCTGCAGGAGCGGATTTCCTTTGTTATGTGACCCCGGCCGAACATTTAAGCTTACCTGATTTGGAGGATGTGAGGCAAGGAATCATTGCCTCCAAGATTGCCGCTCATGCTGCGGATATTGCTAAAGGAGTAGCGAAAGCTGAAGAGTTAGATGATAAGATCTCTGAGGCCAGAAAGAAATTCGACTGGGAAAAGACGATAAATCTGAGTTTGGATCCGGAAAGGGCAAGAAAGAAAAGAGGTAAGGTCGAGGCCGATTATAAAAAATGCACCATGTGCGGAGAACACTGCGCCATGCGGGAGACCTTTTAGATTTGGGGTCGATATCAAAAATAAAGATAAAGCTGCGTGTTAGTTTGGACTCTCCTGCCCCGAATCATGTGTGGTGAGCTTGCTGAACCTGGTAGTTGTGAGATCGACATCCCGTATCAACAGAAAACAATTATTCATTTATTTTTCTAAGCCGGCATCAGTCAAAATGGAGGAACTAATGAAACACAACAATCTTTTGCCAAGTATTTTTCGAAACGTCTACAGGGGCCTTGTAGCTGCAATGATTTTTGCGTTGACGCTTATGTTTTCATCTCTTGCTTTTGCACAGAGGGATCCATTTGGAAAACTAGATACTTGCCGCATAACTACCTTTCAGGATGAAAAGAAAAATCAGGTGATGGCATCTGTATCCATCTTCAACGATGAGGAACTGTCGGGAATGACCTTACCTTTTCGTTATGGTGATGGACAAACTCCCATCAGATGTGATTCGATTAAATTTGACAAAACCCGTATAGAATATTTCACGATGAGAATCCCGCGTATCGATACCGCTAAACAGACGATTTTACTGGGGTTGCTTCCGGATTTGTTCGGAAGAAATCCTCCCTTGAAGAAAGGAGACGGGGAGGTGGTAAGGATTTATTTTAGTCTGAAAAGAGGTGTTCAATTTCAAGATTTTTTTCTGGACACCACCGTGATCAGACCTTTCAATAGGCTCAAATTTGTGGGCCCCAATGTCAAGGGCATCTTTCCCGTCTTTGATAATAAAAAAGCGATGATAAAAGGGGGTATACCCATTAAACCCAAGCTTGAGAAGAAGGCAATAATCGAGGAGGAAGAAGAAGAAAAGTCCTCCAAAAAGGATTCATCCTGATCTTGTGCTGGGATTCGGTCCAAACGAAAGATAACTGAAGGTACTGGAAGAGCATGTATGCACAAATCTTAAGCAATATGAACGAATCTTAACCAAATTAAGTGAGCAGAAAAGAGCTTTTTTATAAGGTCATCAAGTGCAAAAGATACCAACAAGGAGGAATTTTTTGCTCCTAAAAAGCGACCAAAGTGCGCATGGATTGTTATTGACAAATTTGTTGAATTATTTAAATTATAATAGAAGCTTAGAGTCTCTCATCCACGGAATGAGAGGGCATCTGAGTTCGCCGAAAGGGAAAAAACAAGCTCTAACCCAGAGAGGGGAAAAAAGAATTGGTAAGGTCAGTATGAAACATCCAAAGTTCATTTTGCTGATGTCCCTTTTGCTTGCATCTGTCTTTCTAAACCAGGCTTTTTCCGCCGAAAGAGTGATGCTCGCAAGAATTCATCTGGCAGAGAAGGCGCAGATCCGAGAAATACAAAGCTTGCATTTGGACATTGCTTATGCGGAGTATGGTCAATATATAGACATAGTAACAGATCAAGAAGAAGTGGAGTATCTGAGGTCCTTAGGATATGAGGTTGAAATCGTCCATCAGGATCTGGTGGCTTTCTACCAGAGCAGATTGGACAGGACCAAGGATATGGGTGGATACCACACCTACAGTGAAATCAATGCGGAACTGGATTCCATGCATACACTCTATGCTTCCCTCACCAGCAGTCGGATTGACATTGGTCATAGCCTGCAAGACAGCGTCATCTGGGCTTTCAAGATTTCGGATAATGCAAGCATGGATGAAGATGAGCCGGAGGTTTTTTACAACAGTTTGATTCATGCGCGTGAACCAGCAGGCATGGAGGTACTTCTGTATTTTATGTGGTATCTTCTGGAAAACTATGGGACCGATTCGTTGACCACCTATCTGGTGGACAACCGCGAACTCTGGTTTGTTCTGGTGGTCAATCCGGATGGGTATTGCTATAATGAGTACACCAACCCCAACGGCGGTGGAATGTGGAGGAAGAACCGGCGAGACTGCGGAGGAGGGAATTGGGGAGTGGATCTGAATCGAAACTTCGGCTATATGTGGGGATATGATGATGAGGGCTCCAGCCCCTATTGCTGGGATGAGACCTATCGAGGATCAGGACCGTTCTCCGAACCGGCGACCCAGGTCATAAGAGATTTTATAAACGCGCGGAATTTCGTTATGTGTCTTGACAATCATACCCATGGGATGTGGCTTCTTTATCCCTGGAGCTATGATCAGTTTTACACCCCCCATCACAACCTTTATGTAGCTATCGCAGAATCCATGGCGGTGTTGAACGGCCACACCCCTGGTACACCCTGGGAAGTTTTGTATCCGGTTAATGGAGGGAGCATTGACTGGGAATATGGTGACACCGTCTCCAAACCTATGATCATTGCCATCAGCCCGGAGATCGGCACCCAGGACGATGGATTCTGGCCTCCGCCTGATAGAATATTGCCTTTATGTCAGCTTGAGCTTCCCGCCAATCTTCTGTATGCTGAGTTGGCGGACAATCCTTATCAAATCCTTCCTCCTGCTTCACCCGTTCTAATAGAGATGGACACGGTGGAGACTTCCTATTATGTGGTAAACTGGAGTTTTCAAGACACTCTGAATCCAGCCGCTTCTTTTGAACTGGTGGAGATGACCGGATTTGAAAGGATCACCTACGATGTTGAGAGCGGATATTCGAACTGGGACCTGAGCGGTTTCAGCATCTCCACAAATAGATACCACTCATCCTCTCACAGCTTTTATTCCGGGCAGGGAGATAGATTGAACAACAGGGTCACCGCACAAAACAGCATAATCGTTCAGGCTGGTGATACCCTTAAGGTGTGGTGTTGGTATGATATCGAAACCAACTGGGACTACGCTTATGTGGAGATCTCCAGGGATGGAGGAACTATTTTCTTCTCCATTCCCGGAAATATCACCACTGACTACAACCCCTATGGAAACAACCTGGGTAACGGAATAACCGGTTCATCAGGAGGATGGGTGGAAGGGATATTCGATCTGTCTGACTATGTAGGCGAACAGATATACTTTCGTCTCCATTACGTAACCGACGGTTACGTGTATGAGGAAGGATTCTATGCAGATGACATCTTTCCATTCGAGACATATCAAAACACAGTGGTCTTGTCTGATGCAATCACGGATACCTTCCACCAAATTACCGGGCAGATTGATGGAATCTATTATTATAAAGTGAAAGCAAAGGATCAACAGGATCAAATTGGACCCTGGAGCAACGTGGAGGATCTAGTGGTGTTGCAGGCATTTACCTGCGGTGATGCCAATGGAGATGGAGTGATCAATTCAGCGGACGTCACGTATCTGATCAATTATCTTTTCAAAAGCGGGTCTGAACCGGTTCCCTGGGAGGCTGGCGATACCAATAGTGACGGAATAATCAACAGTTCTGATATCGTATATTTGATTAATTATCTGTTTAGAGGTGGACCTCCACCTGGGGATTGAGTGGGCGTCTGTGATGAGGATTAGTATGAACTAATAGGTATTTTTGAAGAGAACATAAATTTCCCCGGGAGTGGGTATCTGAGTTTCCCTTATGCCCCCCTTTAAATTCCCCTTTTTCAGATGCCCACTCCTATTTTATAATTTATCCCTATCCGTGGTTGGTAACTTCTCCTACGGATTTTGTGGAGTTAAGGCGTCAGCCTTTTATTTAAATTCCATTATCTTGACATTGTAGTATTTTCATCCACTCATTGATTCCACAGCCATAGGCAAAAAATTGTTGTAATTTCTCCCTTATGCTTTTATTTTCATCAATGTGTCTATTAAATAGAACCAGTGATTTTTCAGGCGGCAACAAATGAAAAGACCATCTATTCTAATATTTTCTGTCTCATGTATTATTATGCTCGCTTTTCAAAATGAAACTTCAGGACAGGTAGATCAGGATTCTGGTGGTATAGAAACTTCTTTTGCTGACACTTCTTTAACCCGCAAATCCCCCATGGGGGCACTTTTCAGATCAGTCGCCTTTCCGGGTTGGGGACAGTTTTATAATGAGAGATATTTTAAAAGCCTGGTAATATTTGGAACCGAAACCTCTTTTATCACTCTGGCTGCCATAGAATGGAGAAGGAGAAACGAACATAAAAGAAAATTCGAAGATCTTCCCCAAGATCACCCAAACAAGAGCTGGGAATTCGAACAATTCAGATTTTACGAAGATCGAAGAAATCTGTTCTTATGGATCACTGCGGGTATCATTTTTATAAGCATGTTCGATGCTTATGTGGATGCGCATCTCTATAATTTCGATAAGGAAAAGGTGCCGGACTTCTCCATTAGCTTAATCCCTCAATCCAGAGAAGGAAAAGAGATAAATCTCTTACTTTCGGTTAGATTTTAGAGATTTAACTACAGAGCAAGGAATGCGATTTTTTCATTAAACCGTAAGATGAAATGCGATGTCTCCGCGAAAGTTTGTGGAGTGTCCGCTTAATAGAAATTGATCCCGCCGAAGCAGAGAATCCCAAATAAAGATCACCATTTTTTCTCAACTCTCAACTTCTTGCTCTCTACTCTCGACTCTCAACTCCATACTGTCAGTAAATGTATCTGGCGATGTCCAGCTTGTACGGCCGAGGCTCGATGGTTTTTATGACAGTTCGTTTGTATTCTCCGGTCTTCTCATCAATGCTGGCCAGATCCACCAGCTCGATTTTGTCCTTTTTTCCTTTCCTGTCGGCGATGATAGCCATCTCGGGCCGGGAAAGCTCATCAGGATTGGACTTCATTACCACTCCCACCTCTCCGGTATTCAAAAGAACCACTGAGCCGACCGGATATATCCCCAACATGTTTATGAAGACTTTCAAAAGCAACGGATCAAAGCCTCTGCCTATCTGCTCCATCATCCTTTTCAAAGCCACATCCGGAGTCAACGGGACTTTGGCATAGACTCTTCCTGAGGTCATAGAGTCGTATACGTCTGCAACGGTGACGATGCGTGAGTAAAGATTCAAATCTTTTTTAAAGAGGAGTTGGGGATATCCGGACAAATCTAGCTTCAGGTGATGCTCGAATGCCACCACCATCGCCCGCAGAGAGAATTTATCCAAGGCACGTGTGGAAAGAAGCGCCTTCACTCCCAGGATGGGATGTTTTCTCATCTCCTTCCACTCACACTCGTCCAGTTCGTCTGGCTTATTAAGTATCGCCAAAGGAATTCTCACCTTCCCAATATCGTGAAATAATGCAGCGTATCCCAATTCACTCAATTCCTTTTTGGAAAGCCCCAGCCGGGACCCTAAGGCCACTGATAGAATGCAGACGTTCACCGAATGGGCAAAGGTATACTCATCAAAATTCTTTATAGCAGTCAAACTCATGAAGTTGATCTCATCATGGATCAACTGGTCTATCAAGAATTGAATGGCCCTTTTGCTTTTTACCGTGTTTATGCTCCTTCCGGTTTTAGCCGACTCCACTACTTCCTGGGCTACAGAGAGAGTCTTAAAAAATCTCTTCTTGGCAACTTTCTTCCTATTTTCTGGAGAAGCTTCATCTCCTATTTCCCACTCCTCGGCAAACTTTTCCAATTTAATATGTTGGAGCCCCAAATCAGCTGCTTTCCTCTCCAATCTTCCGAAAGGATCGTCACAATCGTAATTGGCATGTGCCAGCAGAGAAACAAGCTCGTCTAATTCTTCTTTGGTCGCCTCAGGACTGACGAATAAACTTTCAAATTGAACTTTTCTAAAAATCTCCAGAATAAACTTGCTGGATAAATATCCCTCAAAGCCGAACTTCAATCTGGTTTCATTCAGAAACAAATAGCCTTCTTTGGAGCTTAAAATTATTTTTTCTTCTTTTTCCAGCAGGCCTTTGACCAGATTAAATAAGCTCTCGCTCTGTTTCACATAGGCTAAGTTAGACCGTTCATATATCTGCGCGGTCTTCAAAGAGGCATAGAGCTGATAGATCAAATTCCTCCCTTGCTCCAAAAGATAAGCCTGAGAAGACTTGGAGGAACTTTTTTCATCCAGACCTTTTGGCGAATTTGTTTTGGTCACATCCGGAGAGGCCAAATTACCTCCTTTGGCATGAATTCAAGATCATTGGGTTTTCACGGACTCTATTTCTCGAGCTGGTTGAGAATCCATCTTGCGCAAAATGCGCTGGCAGGTTTGTTTGATCACCTTATTCCTCTTCTTAGCCAATTCTTGGAGAGTCTTTCCTGCCTTTTGGGTCTTCATTAAACCCAAAGCTCTTATGGCAAATACACGGGTCTCATTATGTTTGTCTCTTTTCAACCAAGCCCGCTTATTGATCAACTTTTTTAAGAAGGGAATGACTTGATCTTCTCCGATCACGGCCAAAGATTCAAGCATCTGCTTTTTCTCTTCTGATTCTGTACCTACGAACAGGTCAGACTGGATGATTTTCACTAAAGCTGGAATTGCTCCTTTTTCCTTTTTCTGAGCCAAACCACGAGCAGCCAAAATACGAATCCCTTTGTCTTGGTCATCCAAAGCTGAGACCAAAAGAGCTCCTGATTCTTTGCCCTGGATTTTGGTCAAGGAGATTATAACCTCCTTTCTTACCCTCAAGTCTGGATGATTGATGATTTGCTTCAAAAACTTCACTCCCTCTTCTTTTCCAATTCTCCCCAGGACAAAGGCCACGTTTCGTGCCACATACCAGAGACGATCATACACACCTTCTCCCACGATACCTACATGGTCCCTCCCTACCTCCTCCAAGACCTCACATACCATCTTACGGGCAGTAAAATGTTTAAGATCCCTCAACAGATGGAGGATCCCAGGAATGGAGTTCCAGTTCAAGGAAAGCAGAAACTCTTTGGCACCACAAAGATCCACGATTTCTTTTTCATTTAATGCCGAGCCTATTTTCTTGATCTTCTCCTCATCTCCAGCTTTGTCTATTGCCTTCTTGACTCGCTCCGCCTTCCTTGGTCCTCCAGTATCCGTTGGGGAGAGAGAATCCCGGGCGGCCAACTCAAACTTTTTCAATCGCCGGATTATATTGGACGCAGACTTGAAATCCCCCACATTTATTAGCCAACCCAGGACCTTTTCAATCCTTTCCACCAGCGCCTCGAATTCTAAGAAATCCTTTTCTGTGATCAAAATCTCTTCAAGAATGGTGAAAAAGTCTTCCAACAGGCGAGAACGGGCATCAGATTCCAGAAGCTGATAAATGTTTCTTATTTCCTCTGAGGAGAATTCTTTTAATTTTTTTGAAAGTTCTTTTATTTGTTCCTCTTTTTTCCGAAGAGCCAAATCTTGAGAGGCCCTCTGTTCCGGTGGCATCTCCGCCTCACCGGATAAAGCTATCTCGGATTGAAGCAGTCGGCTGAAATCCCAGTCGTCAGGGATATCCTCCGCATTGGGAACATCCACATCCAAAAGATCATCCACCACCAGATACTTTATATGATTAAAGTCTTTCTCCCAAAGCAGCGTGACCATATCGTCCTCTAACTCCTTGGATTTAAGACCAATTTCGATTGTCTCCAAAAAGTCGGCGAGTTCATCATATTCCAGTCCTTTAATAAAGACAAGCTCTCTTACCCCATCTTTGTGTAAAGTGTAGGCCATCCCTTCCTCTCTATCCTGATCCTCGTACACCATCTTCCCCAGGTAAAGAAGTTGTGAATGTTTCACCTCTAATCTTAACTCCTCATATGAATCCAGGAAATCAGAAAAGCTTTGGTGCAATTTTCTTTTGAATTCCTGGGGAATTGGATTGTTTTTGGGATAGAGCCAAAGGGATTTCAGGGTTTTGGCCAAAAGTTGAACTAAGGTTTTGGCTGAATCAAATTCTTTTTGGTCAATTCCCTCGACCTCAGGCAGAAACTCTGTTTCGGTCATACTTTCCTCCAGAGACCTAATTCTTCCCAGAGGGGTCCCCGATATTTTTATCGACATGTCAAATGCAAACCTTACTTTTCAAGAATGGGGAGAATAAGCTGGAAGGAACAAAAGGGAAAATCTGGCGAATTTCGAAGCCTTCTCGCCGAGAGGCGAATCTCGGCCTACAAGAGAATATTTCTTAGCTCGTTTTTCTCATTTGAGTAATTTCTGATCCTATGGATCCAGAATTCGAACCAAAATCGATGTCTTATCAGATATGATCGAACATCTCATCTGCCATCTTTTCGCATCTTTCCAAATCTTGCTCTGGTACCCAAATGGTCACCTCCACTGGGGAGGTGGTGCTATAACTTCCCAGGGTTATAGCTACGTCATCCCCCTTGATGATAGAGGGTATCCCTTCCTTTCTCAAAGCTTCTTGCAGCATCTCCGCATAGAGCCTGGAAGGAAGGCTTCTAAAACGAACATATTTCACATTCTCTAAGGTCTCCTTCGCCAATTCATCAACCAATTTAACTCCACAGTCTGGGCATTCCTTGATTTTATCTTTGTATTCATATTTACAGTTAGGACAATAAGGCATAATATCCTCTTTTCTTATTTTTCCCAAAAAATAGAGTGGGTCGATTTTCTAAAATCGACATCTTATGTGTCGAGATATGAATCTCGGCCTGTTCTCAATTGCTGATAGCTTTAGCTACAAAACCTCCTGCTTCTTTTAGTCTTTTCTCCGCGCTCTCTCTATCTACATTTGATAAAATCATCACCAAGGCGGTCTTGACTTTACCATCAGCTCTTTCAAGATATCTTTCCGCTTTCTTATAGTCCACACCGGTTGCCATCATTATAATACGTTTTGATCTTTCCACTAATTTCTCGCTTCTAACTTGTAAGTCCACCATCAAATTCTGATAAACCTTTCCCAATTTGATCATTGAAGCGGCGGTAAGCATATTCAAAATCATCTTCTGTGCAGTTCCAGCCTTCATCCGGGTGGAGCCGGCGATCACCTCCGGACCCAAAATGGGAGATATGGAAACATCCACCTTGATCTTTAGTTTGGGCGTCGGATTGCAGAAAACAGAGATTGTCTTGGCACCAACCTTTTTTGCCTTTTCCAGGGCTCCCAAGACGTAAGGGGTTCTTCTGGAGGCAGCTATTCCCACCACCACATCTTTTTTGCTAATTTTATTCTTCTCCAGATCTTTTGCGCCCGCTTTGAAGTCATCTTCCACCCCCTCCTTAGATCTGACCAAAGTTCTTCTTCCTCCTGCTATAATTCCTCTTATCATTCTTGGAGGGGTACCAAAGGTGGGAGGACATTCCGCGGCATCCAAAACTCCCAATCTTCCGCTGGTGCCGGCGCCGACATAAAATAGTCGCCCTTTATTCTTGAAGGCATTTACAATCAAATCCACCGCTCTGGCAATATTTGGCAGTTCTTTTTCTACCGCCAGCGCAACCTTTTTATCTTCTGTGTTAATTAATTTTAAGATCTGGAGGGTGGACTTGGTATCTATATCGAAAGTAGCAGGATTCCGATCTTCTGTGACCAAATCTTTTATTTGATTGAAAACCTTCTTGCTCAAAAAGAATTCCTTTTATTCGGCCTTTATTGAGTCCAACGGGGCCACAACTCCAGCCCCGATGGTTACATTTGAAGGCAAAGTAACCGATTTGGGGAGCTCTTCGGGGGCTTGAAATTCCATATCTGGATATGGCACAAAACCCTTATTATAAGCGATCAGGTAGATTAAATATATTCCAGTTTTGTAATTATCGTGAATGTTTCGAAATGTAGTTTTTGGAATTGGATAATTGCCGATTTTATCCCAAGGAATCAAAGCTGTGTGACCCAATGCACTCTCGACATTATTGCGTTTGAGCACGCTAATAAAATATCTAGACGCATTGGATGCGGCACTAAAATGGAGAGCCACGAATTCATCCGAACTTCGAACCGTATCAGGCACCTTTGCTGTAATTCGAAAAAATCCTGGGATTACGACTTCGGATTCAAAGTTCAAATCCTCTTCTGCGCTTGATACCGTGATGGTGAGTGCCTCTTCAAAGTCAAAAAGATGAGGAGCTTCTTTGGAGTAGATTCCACCACCCTGATTTTCGAGAGTATCAGTATCGACTGCCACAACTGCACTGTCGAAATCAACTGAATCTCTCAGAATTGTAAAATAGGCGATATCCTTGCCCATACTTAAATCTTTAACCACCACCCCGTTGATGGTAAATTCATATTCAGGTTCGGTAGGGCGGGTGGTCCTTTTACCGCCACAAAAGGAAAGCAATACCAAGGGAAAAATCAGAAGAAAAACTAAGCTCTTTTTCATATATAAATTTTTTCTCATTTCAAGCCCCCTAACTTACGCCCGCAGTCGGTTGATCGCCGTCTGCCGCTTTTCAAAAAGACAATGCCTTGATCCTTTCCACAGTTTCTTTCATGCTCTCTTTATCTGCAATCAATGAAAATCTTAAATATCCTTCGCCCTGGGAACCCAAGCCCACACCTGGTGTAGTTACGACCCCTGCCTTATCAATCAGTAATTTTGCCATCTTTTTGGAATCATATTCATACGGTATTTTTGCCCAGACGAATATTCCACCTTTTGGATTCTCAACTTCCCATCCTAATCCGTTTAATCCGGTGACCAAAACATCTCTTCTTTCCTGATAAGTTTCGCAAACCTTCTTAATCGCCTCATCAGGAAGAGAGAGAGCAACCATGGCAGCTTTTTGAAGAACGTGAAACACGCCAGAGTTGACGACCACCTCCACATTTTTCAATGCATTTAAAAGTGCTCCATTTCCCACCACAAAACCCAACCGCCATCCGGTCATACCATAAGTCTTGGAGAAAGAGTGAAATTCCAAAGTCCTCTCCTTCGCTTCCGGAATCTGTAGCATACTTACCGATTTATTTCCATCGAAGGTTATCTCCGAATAAGCCATGTCCTGGCATATCACCAGCTCGTTTTCTTTTGCAAAATCAACAACTTCCTTAAAGAACTCTTTATCTGCCAAAGCTCCGGTGGGATTGTTAGGATAGTTCAAAAACAAAAGTTTGGCCTTCGACAGGTCCTTTTTCTGCAGTTTATTAAAATCAGGACGCCATAAGTTTTCCCTCAAAAGAGGCATATCCAAAACATTTCCCCCGGCCAGGATTACTCCTCGACTGTAAATCGGATAAGCGGGATCAGGAACCAAAGCCCCATCCCCTTTGTCTATGAATACAAGACTCACATGACTTAAACCCTCTTTCGAGCCAATCAGTATCAGAATTTCTGAATCTGGATCGACACCGGTCCCGAACCTTTTTTCAAACCACGAAGCTATGGCCTTCTTCAATTCAGGCAAACCCTCATAAACTGGGTGCCTGTGATTTTCTAAGACTTCCGCCTCCTTTTTTAAAGCTTCAATGATTTTTGGGTGAGGGGGCAGATCCGGATTGCCCCCTCCCAGGTCTATAACGTCTTTTCCCGAAAGAACAGCATTTTTTGTGGCTTTCGCCAAATCGAAGAAAACATATTCCTCCAAGTTTTTCAATCGGGAAGAGATTTTATCCTCTATGTTAAAGCCTTTCCTCATCATTCTTAATCGGCAAACGTTCTATCTCAATTGAATAATAAATCTAAGAATCAAGCTTGTCAACACGAAAACCTTTTCATGACCATGAAGAAGCCTTAGTTGGTTCAGGGTACCCTTACCCTGAACCACAGCCGTAGCGTCGGGGTCCATACTGGAGGATTCACCCAGATTTCGTCCCGACGGCATGGCTTGTCCCCGACGGATAATCTCTACGAAGCTGGGACCCCACCTGCGCAGCTATTGAATTAGCTAAAAAAATTTCAAAATATGCCGATTTTTTCCTTGACAGCTGCACAAATGGGCAGTATATTTAGGTTGGAAGGTTAAAAAGTTAGAAAGTTAAAAGGTCAAAAGGTTAGGAGGTTAGGATGAGGATCGAGAGATTTGAGGAAATCAACGCTTGGCAGGAAGCCAGAAAACTCACCAATATGGTTTATGAGGTAACCAAACATCAAAACTTTATTAAAGATTTTGGGTAAAGGGATCAGATTAGGAGAGCCGCTATCTCCATAATGTCCAATATAGCCGAAGGCTATGAAAGTCAAAGCAAAGATGATTTTGTAAGATTTCTGTATTACGCAAAAAGATCAGCAGGGGAGGTGAGATCTCAACTCTATTTGGCACGGGATCAGAAGTACCTTAACGCCAAAGAATATGGATCTTCGCTCGGTCAAGCCGAGATTTGTGTTAGAATGATAAGTAAGTTTATATCCTATCTAAAACAAAGTTAGAAGGTTAACAGGTTAAAGAGTTAGAAGGTTGGAAAGTTAAAAGGTTAAGAGGTTAATCTTGAAACCCGCAAACCTTCAAACTTGTAAACTTTCAAACCTTTGAACCTTCTAACCTGCAAACCTTTAAACCGGAGGAACCGTGTCAAAAGAATTAACCAAAAGACAAAGGGACGTTCTGGATTTCATCACCGAGATGATCCAGAAAAAGGGATATCCCCCCACCATCAGGGAGATCGGGCACATGTTCAAGATCAGCTCCACCAATGGGGTGAGAGCTATCTTGTCTGCTTTGACCCAAAAAGGTTACATAAGGCGCAAGCCCTTGGTCTCACGAGGAATTGAGCTTTTGACCCAAAGCGGGGCTTCTTTTATGGCTATTCCTTTATTGGGCAGAATAGCCGCTGGATTGCCCATCCTGGCGGTGGAGAATATCGAAGGGAGCATTGCGGTGGACAGGTCATTCCTTTCCGGAGGGGATATCTTCTCTTTAAAAGTCGTCGGTGACAGCATGAAAGATTCGGGCATCTTTGATGGAGACTATGTTCTGGCAAAAATGCAGCCAACCGCAGAAAGGGGAGATGTTGTGGTGGCAGTCATCGGGGAGGAGGCAACCGTAAAAAGATACCTTCCGGAGAAGAACAGAATAAGATTGGAGCCAGCCAATCCGGTCTTTGAGCCGATCGTTGTGGACAAGAAAAGTCCCGAGTTTCGCATCGCCGGAAAAGTGATCGGGCTTTTAAGAAAGATGTGAACAGGTTAGAAAGTTAGCAGGCTAAAAGGTTAAGAGGTTTGAAGATTAACAGGTTAGAAGGTTATTTTGAAACCTTCAAACCTGCAAACTTGCTAACTATGAACATGAAAGATCGAATAATCTTACACGTAGATATGGATGCCTTCTTTGCCTCGGTAGAGCAAAAGGAGCGTCCCTGGCTTAAAGGAAAGCCGGTGATCGTGGGGGGAGATCCACGAAAAAGGCATGGAGTGGTTTCTGCCGCCTCCTATCCTGCCAGAAAATATGGAGTAGAGGCAGGGATGCCTTTGCCTCTTGCAAGAAAATTGTGTCCTCACGCTACCTTTGTCATTTTGAGAGATATAGAAAAATACAGTTACGTCTCCTCACAATTGGTGAAAATTTTTTACCACTTCACCCCAGCGGTGGAACCCTTCTCCATAGATGAAGCTTTTTTGGACATAACCGGTTGCCAGAGGCTCTTTGGCACACCTCACCAATTAGCGCAGAAATTGAAAAATGAAATCAGGAATGAATTGGAACTTTCCTGTTCGGTGGGGATTGCGTCCAATAAGCTTCTGGCCAAGTTAGCCTCCTCTTTGAATAAACCGAATGGTTTAACCATCATTTCAAAGGATCAAATAAAAAACACACTTTACCCTCTAAAGGTGGGAAAGCTCTGGGGAATTGGGGAGAAGACCTGTAATGTTCTCTCAAAGTTTGGCATAAGAACCGTGGGAGATCTGGCTTCCTTTCCGGTGGAGGTTCTGAAAGACCAGTTCGGGAAGGTTGGGGAATATCTTCATCTTATCGCTAATGGAGTAGACGACTCCCCCGTCCTTGTCAAGAGTCCTTTAGAGAAGAGCATGGGACATGAACATACTTTGCCTAAGGACACAAACGACCCAGATGAGATCTCCTCCGTATTGCTCTCCCTGTCAAGCATGGTGGCAAGGAGGCTCCGCAGAAAAGGACTTCAAGGCAGGACCATCACCCTAAAGCTGAGATATTCCGATTTTGTGACCCTCACCAGATCGGAGACCATTCCCAAGCCCACGGATTCCGAACATAAAATCTACAGGCTGGCTAAAGGGCTTGCCTCCGGCCTCAAGGCACAGAGTGCGTGTCTTGACTTGGGGATAAGAAAGGTGAGGCTTTTGGGGGTATCTGTCTCCAATCTCGTCAGAGACAGATTTTCTTCCCAAATCCCTTTACCTTTCCCAGAATTTTATGACCAAAAGAGAGATGTCTATTTGGCCATGGACAAGATTAAAGATAGATTTGGAGAAGATTCGATTGCATGGGCAATTTCTTTGATATTTTGGTGAGCTACCTGAAGAACCTAAAGGTTTCCGCAACTTAATATCTTCTACAAACTCTGCTTTTCCCAAATCTATGCCAGATGTGGCGGGAATTCAGTGCACAATTAAATTCCGCCCATACACGGATGCAAAATTGAGAAAGAAATTATTACTTTGTCTTTGTGCTTTTTTATATTATATTTATCTTTCAACTGTGGAGAAAAGATGAAAACTGATGAACGAAAATATCTTTTGGAAAGAGTGGGCAAGGTTGCCATAGTGCAGCTTTATGCTGACGGCTTCGAGCATTTGAGCCTGAATCAGAAGATATTGGCCTATTATCTTTACCAAGCTGCTTTGGCTGGTCGTGACATAACCTATGATCAAATTCACCGACATGGGCTCCAGATAAGAAATCTTATGGAGGAGATCGTCACCCATCCTCAAGGAATAGATGAAAAAATTTTAGAAAAGATCACTTCCTATCTTAAGCTTTTCTGGGCTTTCAATGGAAACTATGGCACCAACAGCAGAAAATTTGTCCCTGAGTGTAGCTTTGAAGACCTTCTTCTGTCTTCCAAAATAGCCTTATCCAACGGAGCCGATTTAGGAGTCAAAGAGGAAGAGGCGCTTAGAGATGAGCTAAATAAGCTTAAAAGAACCATCTTCGATTCTGATTTTGAGCCACTTTTGGCAAACAAATCTCCCAAAGAAGGAGAGGATGTTATAACCGGCAGTGGAAATAACTATTATGAAGGAGTGAGCTTAAAGGATTTAGAGAATTTTGAGGAAAAATATCCTCTTAATTCCAAAGTGGTGAAAAAAGGTGGAAAAATAATAGAACAAGTTTACCGTGCCGGAACGGATTTAATTCATCCCGGTCTCTATGCAGAACAACTGGATAGGGTAATAGATAATTTGGAAAAAGCTCTGCCTTATGCTGAGGAGGGACAAAGAGAAGCTTTGAAAAATCTTATCCGTTACTTCAAAACCGGTGATCCTGAGGATTTTGACAAATACAATATCAGCTGGGTGCGGGACGATCCCATAGTGGAAATCATCAACGGTTTCATTGAAACCTATAACGACGCTCGCGGGGCAAAGGGTGAATTTGAGGGAGTGGTCAGTTTTGTGGATAAAGAGACTAATCAAATGATGCAAGATATGGCTGCCTCTGCTGAATATTTCGAAGACAAAGCTCCCTGGGATGAAAAATACAAAAAGAAGAAGATAAGTCCACCGGTAGCAAATGCAGTGAATTTGCTATTGGGAATAGGTGGCGCAGGACCAATAAGCTGGCTGGGAGTTAATCTTCCCAATGCTCAAGCAATAAGAGAAAATTATGGAAGCAAGAATCTTATCTTGGCCAATGTAACTAATATCAGACGAAAAGTAGAAGCCGGGAAAACCACCAAAGAATTTGCCCTCACCGAAGAGGAGAGCAAATTAGACGAGCTTTATGGGGAGAGGGCAGGACTTTTACACACCGCCATCCACGAGATTTTGGGACATGGATCGGGAAGGGTAAGCGAAAGACTCAAATCCGATCCTAAAGAATACTTAAGAGAATATTATTCCACTCTGGAGGAGGCGAAGGCTGACCTTATGGCTCTGTGGCACATCTTCGATGAGAAATTGATGCAGATTGCGAAAATTGACAGAAAGACCGGCGAGGCATTATATCGCGATTATGCGCGCATGGACTTAGTGAGATTGAGAACCGTTAAAGAAGGTCATCGGCTGGAGAAAGACCATGCTCGTGCCCGACATATGGTCGTGTCCTATCTCAGAGACAAGAGCAAAGCCATTGAGGCGACCGAAAAAGACGGAAAAGTATACCTGGCCGTTAAAGACATAAATAAGATGAAACAAGGCGCCGGTGAGCTTTTGTCTTTGATCATGAGAATAAAGGCAGAAGGTGATTACCAAGAGGCAAAGAAATTGGTGGAAAAATACGGAATAAAGATCAATCCCAACTGGAGAGATCAGGTAATAAAAAGGGCTGAGGCAATTGATTTGCCCGATCATTACGCCTTGGTCATGCCCCGCTTAAGTTTGGTCAAAGATAAAGAGGGGAACATAACCGATGTGGAGATTTTATATACACAGGATTTTATGAAACAGCAATTGGAATATTCGGGGAAGATTCCCAACAGATGAAATGGATCTGTCAACGGATGTAATGGATTGAACGGATGTTTTTGACGTATTGGCAATAAGAAGACTGGAATGCAACTCCCATCCCAACCGGGATTATAATCCCCCTGAATCCCCCTTTTTCAAAGGGGGAATCAAAAGGCTGCCTCTGAATCCCCCTTTTATAAAAGGGGGAATAAAAGGGGGATTAAAAAATGGAATTATGCTATTTTGTAACGAGAGACTAAAAGGCTAAGAGTGCTTAGAAAGACTTAATCTGCGAATACAATGGCTAAATCAGTAAAAATTGACAGCATTGAAATTGGAAAAGGCAGTTGTCTGGCTTTAATTGCCGGTCCTTGCGTGATCGAATCGGAAAAGATCACGCTTGAAACTTGCGAAAAGATAAAAGAGATTAGTGCTAAACTTAAGATTCCTTTTATCTTCAAAAGTTCATATTCAAAGGCGAATCGACTGAACATCAAGTCTTATTCCGGACCGGGAATGAACCGAGGTTTGAGAATTCTGGGCAAGGTCAAAAGAGTATTTGAGGTTTGCATATTAACTGACATTCATAATCCAGAAGAAGCCGAGCCGGTCTCAGAGGTGGCAGATGTTCTTCAGATTCCAGCCTTTCTATGCCGGCAGACAGATTTAGTTTTAGCCGCAGCGAAAACAGGCAAAGCAGTTAATATTAAAAAAGGGCAATTCATGGCGCCCGAAGATATGGGGACGATCGCAAAAAAAATAGAGTCTGTGGGAAATAAGAATATTCTTCTCACCGAGCGGGGCACCTTCTTTGGTTATCATAATCTGGTGGTGGATATGAGATCTTTGATTATCATGAGAAATTTAGGTTACCCCGTGATCTTCGATGCCACTCACAGCTTACAATTGCCGGGATCGAGCGGTGGGCTTTCTGGCGGACAGCCGCAATTCATTTTGCCTTTGGCGCGCGCAGCTGTGGCTTGTGGCTGCGATGCATTATTCATTGAGACGCATCCCGATGTTGAAAATGCTTTGTGCGATAAGCATAGCATGTTGCCTCTGGAGAAATTAGAGGAGTTGTTGGTTCAGGTGATAGAGATTGATAAACTGGTAAAAGAAGAAATCGAAGTAGAGAGACTCACCTCGCGTAATTCAAACTATACCAAACGAATCGAATAAATTTGCATAATCACCCTTCAACTAAGGGAGGGGAAATTCATGAAGTCCCCCGCCTCTGGGGGTTAGAGTGAGAGGTAGCTAAACTCGGTTCTCTCTTTTGCGTCAACTTAAAATGCAGAAAGGCACAAATCAGGTAAACAAAATTGCGGCTAAGGTCAAATTACTTGTATTAGATGTTGACGGCGTGCTCACAGACAATTCTCTATACATAAACGATAATGGTGAAGAAACCAAAAGATTCAACGTGTCAGACGGTTTGGGAATTGCCTTAGCATCTCGTGCGGGCTTGGAAATTGCCTTGATTTCAGGAAGAAGATCAAAGGCCACAAAATTTAGAGCTTGTGAACTTAAAATAAAATATGTATACTTGGGAGTTGCAGATAAGATCAAGGCGTATCACCAGATTAAAAAAAGTTTAAAATTGACTGACAAACAGATTGCCTATATGGGTGATGATATTTTAGATGTTCCCATTTTGGAGAAGGTTGCACTTCCTATCTGCGTGAAGGATGCAAATCCGATTGCGAAAAGATACGCTAAATTTATTACTAAGGCAAAAGGAGGCGAAGGTGCAGTAAGGGAAGTGATCGATATGATATTGGAAAGCAAAAAAGTCAATCCAAAAATGGTGAGTTAAACGAACCATGGAGTTGGTGTCATGATAAGAGAAAAAGCCAAAGAGGTGATCCGAAAGGAAGCCAGGGCTGTCTTAGACCTGGAGAAGAAAATAGATGATCAGTTTGTAAAGGCAGTGGAACTGATCTTAAAATGCAAAGGTCGGGTGATCGTGACCGGGATGGGTAAATCCGGGATAATCGGCAAAAAGATCGCCGCCACTTTAACCTCCACCGGAACGGCCGCATTTTTCCTTCATCCAGCTGAAGCAACACATGGTGATCTGGGGATGGTAAGGAAAAAAAAGGATGTGGTGATTGCCATCACTAAAAGCGGGGACACCGATGAGTTATATCAGCTGATCCCCCTTTTCAAAAGATTAGCCGTGCCCGTTATCACCTTGACTGGTAATCCCCACTCACCGGTAGCCGAAAAAAGCGATGTGGTGATTGACGTCTCTGTGGGTGAGGAAGCCTGCCCCCATAATATGGTCCCCACGTCCAGCACCACCGCCACATTGGTGATGGGGGATGCTCTGGCAATAGCACTTCTGGAAGAAAGGCACTTCTCATCGGAGGATTTTGCTCTGCTTCATCCGGGTGGACAATTGGGAAGAAAGCTTCTTTTGAGAGTGGGGGATATCATGCATACCGGAGACCAGATTCCTATCGTCTCAGAAGAGACTAATATGAAAGACGTCATCCTGGAGATGACCTCCAAAAGATTAGGAACCACAACTGTGGTTAACGAAAAAGGCGAGCTGGTGGGAATCTTCACCGACGGAGATTTAAGAAGACTGGTGGAGAAAACAGATGAGATATTCAGCTTAAAAGCCAAACAGGCGATGACCAAAAATCCCAAGACCATCCACGGAGAGGAACTGGCAGCAAAGGCTTTGAACATGATGGAATCCTACAGCATCACCTCACTCATCATCACCAATGGGAAAAAAGAGCCAATCGGTATAGTTCATCTACATGATATTTTGAAGGCGGGAGTGGTTTAAGGAGTGCAAAAACTTTGTTTTTGCTCAAACCTGCAAAGAAAAGGCTCAAAAACTGGTTTCTCTACAGATTTATCACCTCCATTATTTTCGTCTTAAATTCCCTGCCACGCAAATCCTCGATTTCTCTGGGACGTTTTTTAGGAAAGTTAGCATACTTCATAATAACAGATGCAAGAAAAAGAACTCAGGGTAATCTCAAAATAGCTTTCGGTGAAGAAAAAGATGAAAGGGAGCTTAAAAAATTAGCTTTAAGCGTTTTCGAGAATGTGGGCAAAAACGTGGCAGATGCCGTCCGCTTGAAAAATATGAAATGGGAGGAAATAGAAAAGATTACCCAGATCGAAGGATTGGAGTATTTTGATAAAGCCTACAAAATGGGTAAAGGAGTCATGGCCTTGACCGGGCATATCGGAAACTTCGAGCTTTTAGCTGCGTATTTTTCTCTGAAAGGCTACAAAGTCTCGGTAATCGGTCGGGAACTTTATGACCCAAGGTTAGACGATCTTTTGGTAGAAAGCCGGGAAAGCACAGGGTTGGAGAATATTCCATCATCTGCTTCTGTCAAACAAGTTATCAGGGCTCTGAGGTCGGGCAGGGCTTTGGGAGTGTTGGCTGATCAGGATTCAAGCAGGGTGAGAGGAGTCTTTGTGCGTTTTTTTGAAAGACCCGCGCGTACCCCCGTAGGGCCGGTTCTTTTGGCCTATAAGACCCAATCACCTATCGTTCCTATGGCAATCGTCAGAGAGAAAGATAATAAATATAAGATCATAGTGAGAGAGCCAATAAAGCTCGCCTCTTCCCAGAATAAAGAAAGAGACATAATTGAAACTACTCAAAAATACACGAAAGTTTTGGAATCTATCATCAGAGAATATCCATCACAATGGTTGTGGATGCACGACCGCTGGAAAAGTAAGTCAAATGATTGTTCGTAGTCGCCCGATTTATTAGGCGATTTTGTGTATAATAAATCAAGCAACTATCTTTGGGAGGCTACCGTGTCAAGAACTATTTTGAGGTCAAGCTCGTCTACCTTTTTGTGCTTGGTTTTTAAGCCGGAGGCAGGTAGTTTTTCTTCGAGGTTTAGCCTCCCCATTACCTTTAACGTTTCGTCGTTATTTGACAACCAAGTTGCTCACCGGTCTGCTCGACCGATGGGTTCTGATTTTTCTGGGTTGATAATCTCTTTTTTGAGTCAAAACTTGATAGACTATATGCACCAACTTTCAGGCTACCGCACAGATTGCTACTCCAGCTACTTTCTTGGCTTTGATCCTATCTGCCCAATATTTAAGCTCCGGATTAAACCGGATAGCACTACCAGCCGTCTCAATGAAACCCCAGTTGATATCTCTTATCTCACTGAGGAAAAGATAAGTCAGAATAAATCCAACTCCTGGTATGGTCATCAACCTTTTAGCTTGAGGGTTCTGTTTGGCACGACTTTTAATCACCTCCGATCCCGCATCCAAAAGACAGTCAGAAAGCCACCCTCATCCACAGGTAGGTTCCATTATCACTTGCGTAACCGAAGGAAATTGACTAAAATATTCTATCGACTCCTCTTTGGGAGTATGATTAAGGCGGCGCCGATCTTTTACTTCCCCAGATTCATCTATAACCGTCACCTGATAAAAAACTTTTGTGAATGTCCATAACTACGGAATACATCTGCTACCTCCTTTCGGTTTATGGTTCAAAATCATACATGATAATATGATTCCAAACCAAGAAGGTAGCCTTTCATAAAATTACAAACAAGGAGGAACAAACTTTGAAGTTGGATGCTTTGGCCATAGCTGCTCATCGAGACGACGTTGAAATCGTATGTGGCGGTACGGTCATCAAGTTGGCTGATTTGGGCTATAAGGTGGGTATCATCGATTTGACCCAAGGAGAAATGGGGACTTTGGGGTCAAAAGAGCAGAGGGAAAAAGAGGCTTTGAATGCTGCTAAGGTGATGGGGGTCAAAATCCGAGAGAACCTGATGCTTCCCGATTCCAAAGTGGAGCCCACCTGGGAGAATAAATTGAAGTTGGTGAGGCTGATCAGAAAACACAAACCTCGTCTGGCGATTTTGCCCTACTGGACTCAAAGGCACCCCGATCACGCCAACTGTTCTAAATTAGCATATGATGCCTGTTATCTCTCCGGATTAGCTAAGTTAGATGCTCCCGGAGAACCTCATCGTCCTTCAAAAATCATTTACAATTCCTCCTTTCACCAGATTCAGCATTCCTTCATTGTGGACATCACGGATCAATTTGAAAGAAAAAAGAAGGCAGTTGCTTGCTACAAGTCGCAGTTCCAAGAAATGACATCTGGAAAAGTGGTCTTTCCGCCAGCGGGTGATATCTTTGAATTCATGGAGATCACTGCCAGACATTATGGTTATCTTATTCGTAAAAAATATGGCGAAGCCTTTGTGACCAAAGAGATGATGGAGATCGATGACCCCATGAAGATACCGGTTTCATCGATATAAGTGCGCCTGGAGAACGAAATTGAAATGTGTAAAAGACAAATATTAGTGAAAATTTGAAATTCAAAGATAAAAATGAAAAATTCTCCAAAAGATCATCATGCAAATGTCCATTTACAATGCTATTATCACAATTTCAAATTCTGAATTGTCTCTTTGAATTTTGTGAGAAAGTTTGGGTTAAACTTCATCAAAGCGAACAAAAAAATTTGTAGTGGATAGGATCTGGTGGTCCTTGCGGACTTCAAATCCGTGGTCCCCTCGGTTGGTCCGGGGGGAGGTGGGTTCGATTCCCACCCCTTCCGCTTATTTTAATTTTAGCACATGGTCAAGTGATCTCGTTAATCAGTTTGAAGGTATTATGAAAAAGTTATTCCCATTTATACCCTTCCTCGTAATACTTTTGTTAATTTCATTTTTCAGTTGCAGAAAAACAGAAAGGATGGAGAAAGTTAAAATGGAATCAACTCAAGCAAAAATCACTTTAATTACCGTTTATGATAATTACGAGCATGATCCCGAATTGAAGACAGGATGGGGGTTCTCCTGTCTGGTTAAAGTGGGAGATAAAAATATTCTTTTTGATACCGGCGGAGAGAGCTCAACCTTGCTTTATAATATGCAGAAATTGGGTATAGATCCAAAAACCATAAATACAATCGTGCTGTCCCATATTCACGGAGATCATACCGGTGGACTTTCGGGGATATTGGAGATTAACTCAAATCTCGACGTTTGTTTATTGAGTTCATTTCCCGATGATTTTAAAAACAAAGTAAAATCATACAAGGCAAATGTGGTTGAGGTTGCCGGTCCAGTAAAGATATCTGAAAGCGTGAGCACCACCGGAGAGCTGGGCACCTGGATTAAAGAACAAGCTTTAATCGTGAAAACAGAAAAGGGGCTGGTGGTGATAACCGGCTGTGCCCATCCCGGGATTGTGGAGATGTTAAGAGAAGCTAAAAAGATAACCACCGAGGAGATCTATTTGGTTCTGGGTGGCTTTCACTTAGGAGGAGTTGGTGATTCTAAATTAAGAGAGATAATAAAAAGCTTCAGGGAACTGGGCGTGAAAAAGGCGGCCCCTTGCCATTGCTCTGGAGATAAAACCAGAGAATTGTTTAAAGAAGAATATAAGGAGGATTTCATCGCAAATGGAGTGGGAATGGTAATCGATATATAAACAAAGCAAGTTATAACGGATTATATATGCAAAGCCTTATTTATAACCTAGTTTAGGAGGTTGAAGGATGGCTACCTTAACCTTTACTGCTATCCTCCATAAAGAAGAGGATATGTATGTGGCAGAGTGTCCCGAGGTGGGAACAGTAAGTCAAGGCTACACCATTGAAGAAGCAATCGCCAATCTCAAAGAAGCCACAGAGCTTTACCTGGAGGAATTTCCACAAACCAAGGTTGAAAAACCGATCCTTGCTACATTTGAGGTGGTAGCTAATGCGTGAATTAAGGAAGGTGTCCGGAGAGGAAGTCCTCCGATCCTTGCACAGACTTGGTTTCGAAAAGGTAAGGCAACGGGGCAGCCATGTAGTTTTAAAAAAGCAAACGAAAGAAGGTGAAGTTGGCTGCGTTGTTCCACTTCATCGCGAGCTTAAGATTGGGACGCTCAAGGGAATTCTCAAGCAAGCGAAAGTTACCTCGGAGGAATTCATGAATAATCTTTAGATCCATCTTTGGAAAGTACCTCATGAGACAAGGTGCAGAATAAACGATTTTGTATGTCTGTTGGTTCTTTGAACTGATGCTGTTTGCCTTGTTTGATGATGGTACTGCGCAGGGACAGAGAGATAAAGATGAATAGAAATGCAACCTTTTTAGGAATCATGTTTGGCCCATTCTTTAGGTGGTGGTGGGCAACTATCACCGGAGTCGCCACCGTTGGAGGCTGGTTTCTTTTTCCGGCATCGGTATACATATTGACCCGTATCTGGATCTGCTTCCTAATCTTGTTCTTCTTTGCTCTTATGTTCTTGACAATTTCAGCTACATATCAAGGATACAGACTATTCAAGAATTCATATTCGAAAATAACTTTAAGAAGTATTCAACGCTGTGATGATTTTGGCGGAGATCACATTTTTCTTTTTGTGGGTAATTACAACACTGAAATTGGTTCGTTATTTGAGGTATATCGAAATTTAGCGGACGTAGAAGTCTGCATTGCTATTGTTGAAGTAGTTCACATAAAAGATGACCGTACGGTTCAAGCAAAACCAATTTGGTTTTCGCCGGGTCAGAAAAGAGACTTACAGGGCGGAATAATTGGAATTACTTCCTTAACAGTTCGCCCAATCATCAAGAAAGAGAATATTGAACGGTGGTTTAGTGAAAGATAGGAGGAGAAGTGGACGAAGCACCGCGAGTCTTTATAAGTTATAGCCATTCGGATAAAAGCTTCGCAGAGAAAATTGCAACTATTCTTCGGGAAAACGGCGTCGATGCCTGGTGGGATAAATGGGAAATATTGCCGGGAGATTCTTTAATCGAGAAAATATTTGAGGAAGGACTGAGGAATTGTGACGTCTTTTTGATACTGTTATCGAAGAGCAGTGTTAAGTCAAATTGGGTTCAAAATGAACTTGATGTTGCTATGATCAAGAAGATTCAGGGCATTACGAAGATAATACCGATTATTATAGAGCAATGTGATATACCGAGTGCTGTAAAACCCCTTAGATGGATCGATATGTCTTCAGATTTTGAGAATAAGGCACGAGAGTTGTTAAAAAGCATCTTTGAAATAAGAGAAAAGCCGACATTAGGGGTTCCCCCAGACTTTGTTGCTACGCGAACTGAGACTATTGGAGGCCTCTCACCTGAAGCTACCAAATTAGGGGAATTCATGGTTAAGGACAATGACGATAGTCGCCCGTTTGGAAAAAGGTATGACGTGAAGGAACTGTCCGAACTTCTTGAGTTTACGCCCCAAGAAATAAATGATGCTATAGAAGAACTTGAGTCCCATGGTCTGGTAAAATCGTTACGATTTTTGGGAACACAACCCTTTGCTTACGCACAAGTCGAACCAACCTACGCCTTATATTTGCATTTCAGAGGGGTAGGCACACGTTATGACCCCGAAAATGACATTAAAATTATTGTTTCTGCTATAGAGGCAAGAAAAGAACTGAGTGGTCAAGAGATTCAGGAAATCACCAAATTACCCCCAAGTAGAATTAACAGAGCAGTTAGTTATTTGGAGGACTACGGAATAATTCAGGTTCATAAATTTTTGAGTACCACTCCATTCAGTTTTGGTCGAGCTATGGCGACTCGTGCCACGAGAAAGTTTGTAAGAGACGAGTGTCAATGAGGAAAGCAAGTAATGGAACGATTTGTCCTTTGAAATTCACTAACGGGAAAAGAAATAGATCAAATGAGTGAACAAAAAATTAGATTGACCCGTTTGGCATCGAGTTTTGGGTGAGCGTCAAAGTGTGGTCCTGATGACCTGACTCAGGTTCTGAGTCATTTGCCCAAAATGAAAAACCCGAATGTGTTGGTTGGGTTCAACTCGGTGGATGATGCCGGGGTTTACAAGATAAGAGAAGATCTAGCTCTGGTGCAAACCGTGGATTTCTTTCCGCCGGTGGTGGATGATCCTTATGATTTCGGGAGAATAGCGGCGGCTAATGCCTTAAGCGATATCTACGCCATGGGAGGAAAACCTTTATCTGCACTTAATCTTCTTGGTTTTCCTCCAAAGTCCGTTCCTTTATGGGCCGTGGATGAAATCCTAAGGGGAGGCGCAGACAAAACCCAAGAGGCGGATGTGGCTATAATAGGCGGTCATACTCTCAAAACCAAAGAGCCGCTATATGGACTGGCAGTAACCGGAACAATTCATCCAGATAAGATAATAAGTAATGCCAAGGCCAAAGTTGGAGATTCTTTGGTGTTGACCAAGCCGTTAGGGATTGGGCTCATAACCACGGCTATTAAAAAAGAGCAGGTCGAGGAGAAGTGGGTAGCCGAAGCGGTGAAGATAATGATTTTTCTAAATAAATTTGCCTCAGAGGCAATGCTGGATGTGGGGATCAATGCTTGTACGGATATCACAGGTTACGGGCTTTTGGGACATCTGTGGGAGTTGGTGCAGGCTTCAAATGTTGGAGCAAGAGTCTTTTTATCCAAGGTTCCCGTGATAGACTATGCTTGGGAACTGGCAAAACAGAGGGTGGTCCCAGGTGGTACTTTGGCAAATCTTAAGTTTATTCAGGATAAAGCAGATTGGGATCGGGATATCTCTGAGGAAGCAAAATTGATCCTATCCGATGCGCAAACCTCCGGGGGACTGTTGATCGCGGTGGCAAAAGAAAAGGAGCAGAAGCTTCTGGGTCGTCTTATTTCCAAAGGCGTGCCCAACTCTGTGGTCATTGGCGATATAGTCGAGGACAAAAGATGCAAAATCCAAGTGAAAAGCTGATCAAGGAGAAGTTAAGACAGCTTCCTAGCGTCGAAAAAATCTTAGAATCGGAAAAGCTAAAAGAGAAAATCGAAAAATATTCCCATCCTCTGGTAAGCCAAACAGCAAAAGAGATGCTTTCCTCCATAAGAGAACAGATCAAAGAAGTTCCACAAGATATTTCCTTTGATCAAATAGTCGAAAAAGTTAGCCAAGCTGTTGAAGAAAAGACTACGGATTTAGTCCGACCGGTGATCAATGCCACCGGGGTGATCCTGCACACCAATCTGGGACGCGCACCCTTGGATGAAGAGTCATTGTCCCACATAGTAGAGATCAGCAAGAATTATAATAATTTGGAATTTGATCTCAAAGCGGGAAAAAGAAGCCATAGAGGAATTTTTTTACAAAAGCTTTTGTGCCAGTTGACTCAAGCCGAGGCTGCCTTAGCAGTAAATAACAACGCCGGGGCAGTTCTTTTGATTCTGACCGCTTTAGCAGAAGGAAAAGAGGTTATCGTCTCAAGAGGCGAGTTGGTGCAGATAGGCGGTGGCTTTCGCATCCCTGAGATTTTAGCTTTGAGCGGAGCAATTTTAAAAGAAGTGGGAACCACCAACAAGACCACCCTTTCCGATTATGAGAACGCCATAACTCAGGATACCGCCCTTCTGCTCAAAGTCCATCAGAGCAATTTCAGAATGATCGGATTTGTAGAGAGACCGCCTATAAGTGAATTAGTGAATTTAGGAAGGAAGCACAATCTTTGTGCGGCAGAGGATCTGGGAAGCGGAGTCATGCTCAGGACCGAGGATTTTGAACTGGCGCACGAGCCCACGGCACTGGAGGCTATTTCCGCTGGAGCAGACCTGGTCTGTTTTTCAGGGGATAAGCTCTTGGGTGCACCTCAAGCCGGAATAATTTTGGGGAGGAAGAAATATATTGATCTGTTAAGAAAACACCCTCTTCACCGCGCCCTAAGATTGGATAAAATGTTCATTGCCGGCCTGGAAAGCGTTTTGCTTTCTTATCTCAAGGGCCAGGCAACTAAAAAGATTCCTGCCTGGCAAATGATCAGCGCTCCTTTGGATGTTTTGAGAAAAAGGGCGGAGAATATCAAAGAAGAGTTACACAAATCAGGAATTTCAATCACCATAAAAGAGAGCAAAAGCACGGTGGGAGGAGGCTCCCTTCCAGGTGAAACCTTGCCAACAGTGGCAATATCTGTTGAATCTACTGAATCCGCTGGTATGAACCATGCGGTTCATACCGCTGATCAGTTAGCCCAGCTTTTCAGAGAACAATCTCCACCCATAATTGGCCGCATAGAGGATGAGAAATTCGTGTTGGATTTAAGAACCATTTTCCCTCATCAGGATGATCTGATCATAAAGGCGATAAAGAACATTTTTCCCAAAAAAAGTTGATTCTTTCTAATTTCTGCATTATACTCTCTCTGTAGTTCTAGCGTTTAATTAGCGTAGGCAAGCCTTTACCGCTTGTCAGTCCAAAAAAACGTTTTTCAGAAAATTATATGTTTGTCATAGGAACTGCCGGACATATAGATCATGGAAAGTCCAAGTTGGTGGAAGCCTTAACCGGCATCGATCCGGATAGGCTTCCGGAGGAGAAAAGAAGGGGCATGACCATCGATTTAGGTTTTGCCTGGCTTTCTCTTCCGGACGGATCAGAGGTGGGAATCGTAGACGTTCCCGGTCATGAGAGATTTGTGAAGAATATGGTGGCTGGGGTGGGGGGAATCGATGCGGTCTTATTTGTGGTGGCAGCGGATGATGGCTGGATGCCCCAGAGCCAAGAACATTTACAAATCCTGGATTTTTTAAAGATAAAAAGAGGAATCGTGGTGATAACCAAAATAGACCTGGTTAAAGAAGATTGGCTGAGCTTAGTAGAAGAAGATATCAAGGAAAAGGTAAGAGGGACTATTCTGGAAGGTGCCCCCATACTCGAAGTTTCCTCCCCCAATAAGATTGGAATAAAAAAGCTTTATGACGAAATAGCCAAGATGATTTCTGAAATCCAGCCCCGGAAAGATATCGGAAAACCGAGAATGTATATCGATCGGGTCTTCACCATGGCCGGCAGGGGAACGGTGGTCACCGGCACCCTGATCGACGGTTCTTTCCATTTGGGGGAGGAGATAGAAATTCTTCCTCAAAAAATTTCCGCTCGGATAAGAGATTTACAAACCCACAAGAAGAAATTTGAAAAAGCCTTGCCCGGGACCAGGGTGGCAATGAATTTAGCTGGGCTGGAAAAAGTAGATATCCAAAGGGGAGACGTAGTCACCAAAGCGGCTCAGGATGAAACCACCGATATTTTCGCCGCCAAAGTTGACCTAGTGTCCACTATGGCATTCCCCATAAAACATAATGCCCAGCTCCTTCTAATTTTGGGAACCACTGAACTTTTGGCCAGGATCAATATTCTAAATAAAGAGAAAATAGAGCCGGGCGGCTCTGCTTTGGTGCAGTTTAAATGCAAAGAGAATCTCTTAGCTCGAATCGGAGATCATTTTATACTGAGATTGCCTTCGCCACAGATAACCATCGGAGGCGGAATCGTATTGGATGTCTCTCCAAGAGTATATAAGAAAAAAGATAAGTGGTTAGTCCCTGATCTTGGAAGGAGACTGAATCTAAACCTGCCGGATTTAATTCTTTCTGATTTGGAAAGACAAAATTTCATGTTAAGGAGAGACATCCTAAAAGCAGGCAATTTCAGCCGGAGCCAAATTGAGTCAAGCTTGACGGAATTGGAAAAAGCAGGGAGAATATTTTTGATCGAAAATCTGCTGATACATAAATCAAGATGGGAAGAGGTGTTAACAAAAATAACCAAAGAGGTGGAAAAAACACACCAGAAATTTCCCTTCAAAATTGGAGTGAAATCTGCAGGGCTTTCCGGGAAACTGAAAATAGAAGAGGATCTCTTGACCGAAGCTATCAGATCCCTGGTAAAGGATAGAAGAATAGTTCAACAGGAGGCTTATCTCAGGCTTCCTTCTCATAAGCCCAAACTTACTCCAGAACAAGAGAATCTCTCTCAAAAAATATTGCAGAAATTTGTTGTCCATCCGCTTTCTCCACCCACCAAAGAGGAAATTTTGGGTGAGAGCTCAAATCATGAAGATGTTTTGATGTTTTTGATCCAAGGGGGGAAACTAATCGAATTGAAGGATGGAGTGCTTTTCAGAAAAGAAGATTTTGAGAAGATTAAAAATAAGATCGTGGATTTCATCGACAAGAATGGACCCGCTACGGTGAGTCAACTGAGGGAACATGTTTCCACCACCCGCAAATATATGGTTCCCATTTTAGAAAAACTGGATCAACAGGGAGTAACCGAAAGGGAGGGAGATAAAAGAGTACTTTCCAACAGATGAGAAGATTAAACAGATATTATCTGGTAAATCTGGTTAATCTGTTTGGAAGGTAAGTGGAACAAGAATTGTTATCCCGGACCGTATGGAAAAGAATGTCATCTCCCAAATCACACCAAGCCGAGATTCTTCAATCCGCGGAGTTTACCCTGAGGCACCCCAGACCCTTCGCTTCGCTCAGGGTGACGAGTGCTGAAAGGCTTAGTTCAAAATGACAAACAAGAATTATTGCAAAGGCTTTCGGCCATCTTTTGAGAGAAATCAAAGCATAAGAAATCATATGAAAGATTTGATGTTGTTGAACGGAAAGATTTACACCATGAATCCCAAACAGCCTCAAGCTGAGGCAGTGGCAGTGAGGGATTCCAAAATAATAGGCGTGGGCAAAACCTCAGATGTTGAAAATCTGGGAAAGAGCAACTTCAAGGTTATAAATCTTCGAGGAAAAACAGTCGTTCCGGGATTCATCGACTGCCATACCCATTTTCTCTCTTTCGCATTGAGTCTCAATCAAGTCAATCTTGATCAGATAAAGTCCTTTGATCACATTTTATGGCAGATCAAAATCTTTGCCAAAAAATTAAGACCCAAAGAGTGGCTTGTAGGCAGAGGGTGGGATAAAAACATTCTAAAAGAGGAGGGAAATTTTACTAAAGAAATTTTAGACAAAATCTGTCCTGAGAATCCGGCAGCGCTCAGAAGTAAGGATCATCATCTTTTGTGGGTGAATTCCTTGGCTTTGAAGTTGGCCGGAATTGACAAATATAAAAAAGACCCTCAGGGCGGCAAAATAGATCGCCATCCCACCTGTGGCGAGCCAACAGGGATACTCAAAGAAGAGGCTTGTGAGTTGATATGGGAAAAAGTCCCCTCACCTTCTCCTGAAAAATCCAAAAGGCTCCTCAAGGAGGCGATGAAGAAAGCTAATAGCTTTGGATTGACTGGAATTCATAATCTTGAAGAACAAAAGGCGGTTTTCTTTTTCCAGAAGTTTTTGAAGGATGAGGAGCTTTCCTTAAGAGTTTGCTTTTGGATTTCCAAAGAGGATTTGGATTCTGCTATAAGTTTAGGGTTGCAGTCTGGCTTTGGCGACGAGAATATCCGGTTCGGCGGGCTGAAGCTTTACAGTGATGGCGCGTTGGGTTCACAGACCGCTTTAATGTTTGAGCCGTATGAAAACTCAGAGGATAACTTTGGCATACAGGTCACTTCGCAAGAGGAATTAACCCAAGCGGTGAGAAAAGCATCTCAAGCTGGAATAGGTGTTGCCATTCATGCCATCGGTGACAGAGCGGTCCATCAGGCCCTAAATGCTATTGAAAGCTCAACACAAAACAAAAAGCTCCGCCATCGTGTTGAACATGCCCAACTGATCTCTCCTCAAGATATGGAAAGGTTCAGCAAATCAGGGGTGATCGCATCTGTTCAGCCATATCATGCTCCATCGGATCGGGACATAGTAGATAAATACTGGGGGAAAAGAGAGGGCTTTCGTTATCCCTATAAGAGCTTATTGAACCATCAAACCAAGCTCGTTTTTGGTTCAGATCTGCCCATCGAGACCATGGATGCGTTAAGAATAATCCATGCGGCAGTGACCCGAAAGTCCGCAGGACCCATGGGAAAAGAAGGCCAAAGAAGAAGAGCCTGGTATCCCCAAGAATGCTTGAGCGTTCCAGAAGCCGTCTTTGCATTTACCCAGGGAGCAAGCTACGCCTCCTATGAGGAGAAAATCAAAGGATCAATCCAGACCGGGAAATTGGCAGATATGATGGTTTTATCCAAAGACATCTTTGAGATAAATCCAGACGAGATATTAGACACAAAAATCGAATCCACGATCGTAGGAGGCAAATGGGTCAGGAGCCCCGAGCTCCTGATACTATTAATATATCAGGTGCGCAGGGCACCTGAGGTACGAGGCTGTTCGACATGTAGAGGAAACCTTTTTTGTCCTGAGCTTGTGCTTCGACTTTGCTCAGCACCCTGAGCTTGGCGAGTTTCCATTTTCCACAATGGAAGGCCGAAACCTTCCGCGACACCCAATATTTTATTAATAATTTTTGTTGCTTTCTTTCCCCTACTTGGCTATCTTAAGGTTGTGATTCTAAAATTAGTAAATTTTCAATTTCTAAGGATCGGGCATTTATGAAAAAGAGAGTCCTTGTTTGTCTTGCTCTTCTTTTCCTTTCTTGGGTTAGCCTTCTTTTTGCTCAACAAAGTCATGTCTCGCTGGTAAGAATTGATGGTCCCATCGGACCTATCTCTGCGCGCATTATCCTGAAAGCCATCGAATCGTCCATAGAGGACGGCTCCGAGGCTCTGATAATAGAGCTCAATACCCCAGGGGGATTAGATGAATCCATGAGGTTGGTGACCAAGGATATCTTGAACTCACAGGTACCGGTGATCGTGTATGTCTCTCCCAGTGGGTCTCGGGCAGCATCTGCCGGAGTTTTCATCACTTTAAGCGCACATGTCGCTGCCATGGCTCCAGGGACAAACATAGGTGCGGCTCATCCGGTCAGCATGGGAGGGGAAATAGACTCCACCATGATGGAAAAGGTCGAAAATGATGCGGCCGCTTATATAAAAAGCATCGCCACCCGCAGAGGCAAAAACGCTGAATGGGCAGAAGATGCAGTAAGAAAAAGCGTTTCAGTGACCGAATATGAGGCTTTAGAGCTGAAGGTGATCGATCTTGTGGCAGACAACGTGCGAGAGCTTCTGGACAGTTGTGACGGCCGTAAAGTTTCCCTCCCATCTGGTGAGAGAACACTTAATACCAAGGGGGTGGAGCTGAAAAGGATAGAGATAAGCTGGCGAGACCGAGTATTGGAAGTTATCTCCAATCCCAATATTGCCTATATTCTCTTCAGCATAGGAATGTTGGGCATATTCTTTGAATTGTCCAATCCAGGAGCTATCTTTCCCGGAATCATCGGGGGCATCTGTTTGATCTTGGGATTTTTTGCGTTTCAGAGTTTGCCCATAAATTATGCTGGCCTGCTTTTGATGGCTTTGGCTGTAATATTCTTTATCTTGGAGGTAAAGGTTACAAGTTACGGTGCTTTAACCATAGGAGGAATAGTGTCTCTATTTTTGGGTTCGTTAATGCTCTTTGAGTCACCCTTGCCTTACATGCGGGCATCCTTGTCCATAATAATATTCGTGGTTGTTGGCATGGCAGCTTTCTTCATTTTTGCAGTGGGGTTTGGATTGAAAGCTCAAAGGAGAAAAGCCGCTACCGGGAAAAGAGGGATGGTGGGTGAAGTTGGGGTAGCAAAATCTCCTTTAAAACCCGAAGGATCTGTTTTTATTCATGGGGAGCTCTGGAAAGCTATCGCAGATGAGCCCATAGAAGAAGGGGAGAAGGTGGTGGTGAAAGAAGTGGATCGCTTAACCTTGAAAGTAACCAAAAAAAGTGATGGTTCGATAACATGGTGAGCTTGGCGAACCATAAATTCACCATATTAAGAAGGAGGTATTTATGGCTCCAGCAGGTATATTGACCCTTGTCATCATTGGACTTTTCATCTTGGCTAATGCCATCAGGATCTTAAGGGAGTATGAAAGGGGGGTAATATTCAGATTAGGTCGGTTGATAGGAGCGAAGGGTCCGGGCTTGATACTTTTGATTCCGATTGTGGACAGGATGGTGAGGGTAAGCCTGAGGGTGGTGACCATGGACGTGCCGGCTCAGGATGTGATCACTCGGGATAACGTCTCGGTCAAAGTAAATGCGGTGATATACTTCAGGGTGATGGACGCCAACAAAGCCATCGTAGCGGTGGAAGACTTTCTCTATGCCACCTCCATGATCTCCCAGACCACATTAAGAAGCGTCTTGGGGCAGGTGGAGTTAGATGAGCTCTTAGGCGAGCGGGAAAAGATCAACCAGCAACTTGCAAAGATCATTGACGATCAGACCGAGCCCTGGGGAATCAAGGTGTCGGTGGTTGAGGTGAAAAATGTGGATCTTCCTGAGGAGATGCGAAGAGCCATCGCCCGGCAGGCGGAGGCGGAGAGAGAAAGAAGAGCCAAGGTCATCCATGCGGAAGGAGAGTACCAGGCGTCGGAGAAGCTGGCCGCTGCCGCAGAAGTGATCGGCAAAACACCGGTGGGAATTCAGTTGAGGTTCCTCTCTACCCTCGCGGAGGTGGCAACGGAGAAGAACTCAACCACCATCTTCCCGGTTCCCATCGACCTGTTCGCACCTTTCCTAAGGAAGTATAAAGAGAGCGAAGGTGAAAGCAAGTAAATAGGATATGTTAGTAGTTGTTGTGGGGTTCCTTGCCCTGCAACATTTCTAAAGCTCCCTGTGGATGTTATCATCCACAGGGGAAAATTCGGGGATGACGGAGACCCGTCTGGGATAACATCCCCGAAGAGCAAGGTCTTTCGACATATCTAATCTATGATTCTCATACGATATAATTGATATACTGCTAAGCGGGTGATAGAAACGAAGAGGTTATTTCGAGAAAAGATACTTTGGGCTTCGATTTTAATCCTGTTCTGTTTAGTCAGCAGCTGCAGTACCAAGAAGACTACCGGTCCTGCTCAACCTACGGTATATCTTATGAAGGACTATTTCCCTTTGAATGAGGGAGATGAGTGGATCTGGGAGGTAGCTGTTCTATGGTATGGCATTCGAGAACCTTTTGTAGATGGAGATATTAATTTGGGAGAGCCTTTTATCGATATGAACAAAAACGGAATCTACGATGAGGGAGATTTCTTTGATGCTACAATGGACCTGAATCAAAATGGTAAATACGATGGACCAAATGATCCTTGGACGCCGGGGGTCCCGTATGAGGATAGAAATGGCAATGGTGAATATGATCCTCCCAACGGGCAATATGATGAAGGGGAGTTTTTTACGGATTTAGATGGCAACGGCAGTTGGAATTGGGTTCAAAATCCTCATACTGGCCGGTTAAAGGCACGGACGGGTACAGCGATTTCTGTCTCTCCAGACGGGAGCATGATTTTTAATCGACGTTCGCGTTTCCTTGGATCAGGTGGGGATTTTGTGGATCGTTATACAGATGATGGTTTCTCCAATGATAGCTTAGGGTTAAGGTGGCACTGGCATACTGACGTTTGGTTTCCCTCTCGGCAGGACGATTTAAAGGATCATGAACCTATTATCATCGCTGAGCCGAACATGAAACCCGGTAACTCGGTAGTGAATGCGGACACATGTTATGATGAAGATGGAATTTCCGGCATCTATACCTGGATTTCAATTCTTGAAGGAGTCGAGAATGTCACCGTTCCGGCCGGGACTTTTCAAGGTTGTCTTAAATTCAAAACCTTCGCTTCTGGATGGATAGGAAACATGGAAAAATATAATGGCACGAGTCATCAATGGTATGCTGAAGATGTCGGATTGGTGAAATCGGAGGGCCCAAAGGTGTGGGAATCTTGGCAACTTGAAAGCGCAAGAATTAAAGGTAGAAGTTACCCTTAGACAAATTACTTGTTGGTCGAGAGTACCCTTACCCTCGACCTATCATGGTTCGATAAACTCACCACAAGTGTGGCGGGGTAAGGCTTGCCCTAAGGGTTCACTACGAAGGGTATTCCGCCACGACTTGTTCATTAATATAAACACTTACCAGGACAAAACGCTTCTATGGAATATTTGATCTTTGGAAGTTCGGTTATAATCATTCTGATTCTCCTTTTCATCCTGATGCAAAAGCAGTTAACTGACGTAAGGGAGCAACTGCAAAAAAACCTGGAGAATACAGATCAAATCCTTTCTCAGCGATTCGAGGCGACCAGCAAAGCAGTAAGCGATGTCCAGAAGGATCTGGTTCGTCTGGAGGAATCGAACAAAAGAATATATGAGATAGGTAAAGACATCTCCACCTTACAAGATATCTTACGAGCTCCCAAACTAAGAGGCGGAATCGGCGAGTTTCTCCTTTCTGACCTTCTGGGTCAGATTCTCCCAGAAAGGCACTTCTCTTTATCTTATCAGTTCAAATCCGGAGAGAGGGTGGATGCGATCGTTCATTTGGGAAAAAGGCTGGTCCCCGTCGATTCCAAATTTCCTTTGGAGAATTTCAGAAAACTGTTGGAAGCAAAAAGCGATCAGGATAAACGCTTCTTTAGAAAAAAATTTGAAAGGGATGTGAAGGTTCACATCGACTCAATTGCCAGAAAATATATTTTGCCGGATGAAGGAACGTATAACTTCGCCCTCATGTACATACCGGCTGAAAATGTTTATTATGAGATCATGGTAAAAACGGATGCCACGCCAGAGGAAAAAAGCATTGTCGATTATTCTATGGAAAAAAGGGTAATTCCGGTTTCTCCTAATACATTCTATGCCTACCTTCAGACCATACTTTTCGGATTGAAAGGTTTGGAAATAGAGAGAAGCGCTCAACAGATCATTGCCACTTTAGAGAGCCTGCGAGGGGATTTTTCCAGATTCAAAAATGATTTTCGCCTGATAGGGACGCACTTACATAATGCTACAAGATGTTATGATTTTGCAGACCGAAAGCTTGAATTGTTCAAGGATAAGCTGGAGCAAGTGGAATCCACTTCTTCTCAATCTGAGTTTGAGGTCACTTCGACCGAGAAAGAAGCTGAATTGTAGTGGTCGAGCTTGCCCTGAACCATACGGTTCAAGGCTTGCTCGACTCAGGCATTTGGTGCAAAGCCCCCCGCCCTTGGCGGGGGATTTCCGCTTAGTAGGACAGGAATTCAAGGGACGGTTAGAAAACTCTATTGGCAGGACTGAATGTCCTTCAGGGTGAATCTCTTTTCTTCGACCCTGAGGTCTCACTTCTCCCGCCAAAGGCGGGATCAGTGCGAGGCAAGACCGAAGGGCAGGATGAACCCTGCCCTCTTGTTGATAAGTCGTTGTTGTACATAGGGGCGGGAGTTCATCCTGCCCCAAAGTAATACTTTTTCAATACGCCCTTCCACCCCCCGCCCCAGCATCTTGAAACTAACAGCAGCCCGGTGGCGGTCCTCCTTTAAATAAATGGTTGATTAGATATACCACATCAGCACTATTGATTATCCCGTCACAGTTGACGTCACCAGCACCCAGAGGCTCAGGTGCAGGTCCTCCTTTGAAGAGGTAATTTATCAGATAAACCACGTCAGCCGAATTGATCACATCATCCCCGTTGCAGTCACCAGCGGGAAGACAGTTCCGAAGAACGGAGACACTATCAGCACCGTAGGCTGCAGTCGCTAAGTCAAGGTCACCGTCACCATCAAGATCAGCAGCAAAGACTGAGTAAGCATAATCACCCACTGGATAGACCGAATCGGGGTCGAAAACACCATTCCCGTCATTCAGAAGAACTGTGACATCGCTTGAGAACTCGCTTGAAACTGATAGGTCGAGGTCATCATCACCGTCAATGTCTGCCGCAAAAACCGACCAGGGGCCAGTGCCAGCCGGATATACAGTATGTGTGCCAAAGGTGCCGTCTCCATTGTTCAATAGAACCGACACATCGCTGGAATAACAATTTGCAGTTTCAAGGTCAAGATGACCGTCAGCATCAAGATCAGCGGCAAAAACTGACAAAGGAAGCTCACCCACCGGATAGAGCGTGGAGGAGCCAAAGGTCCCGTTCCCGTTGTTCAAAAGGACTGCGACATCATAGGAGCCATAATTAGAGGTCGCAAGATCTAGATCGGCGTCACCATCAAGATCAGCCGCAAAGACTGATGCAGGCATAGTCCCGTCACCAACTGGATATGTGGATTGCGGGGCGAAGGTGCCATTTCCATTGTTGAATAAAACTGAGACATCGTCGGAATATATGTTTGCAGTTGTTAGGTCCAGGTCGCCGTCACCATCAAGATCGGCAGCAAATACAGAGACAGGGGTATCATAGATTGGATAGACCGATGGGGAAGCAAAGGTCCCGTCCCCATTGTTCAGTAAAACCGAGATGTCGCTGTCATACATATTTGCGGTTATGAGGTCAGAGTATCCATCACCGTCAAGATCAGCAGCAAAGACCGACCAGGGCTCCTCACCGACTGGATAGTCCGAATGAGAGGCAAAGGTCCCGTCCCCATTGTTCAGCAGAACCGAGACATTGTTGGAATGAGAATTTGCGGTCACGATGTCTATGTCTCCATCCCAATCAAGATTGGCCGCAAAAATTGACCAAGGACCTTCACCTACTTCATAGTTGACTGCAGGGGCAAAAGTGCCAGGACTTTCGTCGTTAACTTCGGTGGTAAAGGACCAAACGTAGCTGCTCTCCATGGGGCATCCGAAGGTTGATTTTATTCCGGTGGTGAGAACCACGGTTACGATCTCACCTTCATCGAAATCGCCTGCGGGATCCAAGGTTGCAGTTTTAGTCAAGTAGTCGTAAATGATTGTCCCTTCGTGAAGTCCGGTAGACAATGCGTTCACCACAAAAGTAGAGTCGTTGATAGTGGTTTCATCCATATCGATATCGAAAGTCACCGATATGTTGGTTGAAATGGGCACATTCAGCTCATTCTGTGCTGGTGAGGTGGAGACAATGTTGGGCACAGTATCCAGTGGAAGACCGCCAGAGAGACAGTAAGCTCTTCCACCAGAACCAGACAGCATCTGGGTTCCTGCCAGGACATCCGGCGTGGTGTTGCCGTCCACATCCGGAAGACCTCTCACTGAAAGAACCTTATTGCCCGTATAGTAGGTCCAGAGGGTGTCGCAATCTCTTAGGTCGACACAGTAGACCTTGTAATCAAATGATCCTCCCACAGCCTCAGGATAACCGTCGCCATTTATGTCATCCACTCCATCCACTGCCCAGACATCTCCTCCTGTGGGATATTGACAGACCACATTTCCATTGACTCCGCTTAGGCAGACTATGGCGTTTCCCCATGACGCCACTAAGACGTCCTGAATTCCATCGTCATCTACGTCATCGATGGAGACAACTCTCATGATGTAATCGTATGTTCCCACTAAATGGCTCCAGATATGTGCTCCGTTGGTTCCACTTCTGCAATACACCTTTCCGTCCCACACTCCGGCTAAAGCGTCCTGTATTCCGTCTCCATTTACGTCCTCAATGGCAGCAACGTCATGGACCGAAGCTCCAAAGCTCTGTTGCCAGACTAAAGTGGCTGAGCCGGAACTGGCACCAGAAACGCAGACCATTCTGTCTTCATAGGGGTCTCCGGTTCCGAATAAGGCATCACTGTATCCGTCGTCATTTACATCCCGGATCTCCGCGGCGGCAAAGACGGCATCATTAGCTTGAAACTTCCAGATTAGATTTCCATTGGTGCCATCCACACAATAACCAGCGTCCGCATCCGAGCCCGCGGCGAAAAGAACCTCAGGTATGTCGTCTTCATTTAGGTCCTCTATGGAACATATGCTGTAAATCCACCCAGAGGGAGGATTATCATATGTATCATAGGACCAAACTACGTATCCTGAATCGCCCTCAATGGCGTAGGCAGTTCTTCCACCCCAGGAGGTTCCCAACAAAGCTTCGGCATAGCCATCTCCGTTGAGGTCCTCTGTGTAGGAGACGCATTGATCACCCCAACCGCCGCCGTCGCTGTCTCCTCCGGGAGGGCGACAGGACCAGAGGACTGTGCCATAGCCGGGGCTATTCCCTTTGATACAATAAAAGTGATCTTGCTCTGGAGCTCCAGCCTCATAGGTCTCAATCAGCACGTCTGGAAGCATATCCCCGTCTACGTCCACAAACCGGGAGACGCATTCCACGTTTTCGATTCCCTGAAACCACCATAACAAATCTCCCCCGTCTTTAAGCCCGCTTTTTACCACAGGAATTACCTGCTCTCCGGCTGCACCACTTTCAGACAATCTCTGTTGGATTATCTGCCAGTCCCGGTCAAGATTCTCTGCCCATCCGGCTTGGGATAATAATAGGACTGAGGCCATCAAAAGAATGGCAAAAAACCATCTAAGTTTTGGCATGATGAATTTCACCTCCTAAGGATTTGAGATTTGAATTTAAAAAACCTTTCTATTTGTCGACAAGAATCCCCCTGGTTCTTCTCTTTTCATAAGTTACAACAAATTTCGGATTTGTCAATGAAAATCTATAACATTCCGTTGCGGGGTGTCTGCCAGAGGCAGATTCGCGTCCGGCGGAAGGGCACCCGCTACAACAGTTATAATCCCCTTTTCATAAAGGGAATTATTTGAGATCTCCCTCTTTTGTGAAAGAGAATCATCCAAAGATCCCCCTTTTTCAAGGGAAGATAAAGGAGGATTTTAATTTCCCTTTCCGCCTCCGGCAGTATAGGTGGACAATGAAACTAAACCCTCCCTATCAAAATATTTCCTTCTCTTCGTAGAATTAAAACTGGAATAATCTTATTCCTCAAGAAATCTTCACCATCCAATAAGACCCGAATGTAGTTGTCGGAAAGACCAGAAAGTTTATTAGTCTTCTTATCTCTTTTTTGCTCAATCAAAACTTCCAATGTCTTTCCGATGAAAAGGCTCAGATACTCTTCCCATTTTTTCCTGCCCAGATCATGCAGGATTTCACTTCTTTTATGGATGGTTTGTGGGGAAACCTTGTTAGGAAACTGCGAGGCAGGAGTTCCTCTTCTGCCGGAATAGCTGAAGACATGAAGATAATTAAGGGGCGAAGAGAATATGAATTGACAGGTCTTTTCAAATTGTTCATCCGTTTCACCTGGAAATCCAACTATCACATCTGCTCCAATCATAACTTCGGGAATGGCACCTCTTATTTTCTCCAAAAGCTTTCTGTATTCACCGGTGGTATAGTTTCTTCTCATCAAAGAGAGTATGTGGTCGTCGCCGCTCTGCAGAGGTATGTGTAACTGTCTGGCGATTTTTTTTGATCTTGAGATTAACTCGATCATTTCATCTGAAAATTCCTTTGGGTCGATCGAGGAAAATCTCAATCTCTCCACCTTTGTCTGATCTAAAATTTTATCTGAAAGGCTCACCAAATTTAAGCCATCTTTATTATATCTGCCAATGTGCACACCCGTCAGGACCACCTCTTTATATCCATTTCTTATCAGGTGATCGATCTCGCATAAAATCGCATCGACCTCTCTGCTTCTTTCACTGCCCCGAGCTAATGGAACCACGCAATAGGAGCACCTTTTGTCACATCCATCTTGAATTTTTACCAAAGCCCGGGTATGTGCGGCATGCATGGAGACCTTAAATCCGAAGAATTCATTACAGCTTTTCTTTTCCGTGGGCTTGATAGCATGATCTCCAAATGAATTCGCAATCAAATTAACCAGGTCTCCCTTTTTGTCCTGTTTGACAACCAAACTTACACCAGGCAATTTCTCCAAAAATTCTTTCTCCAGCTGGGCATAACATCCGGTAACGACAATCTTAGCTTGAGGAGACCTTCTTTTTGCTCGATAAATGGCTTGACGGGAACTGTAATCGCTCTCTTTGGTGACCGTACAGGTGTTAATTACGTAGATATCCGCTCTGGATGAAAAATCAACCCTTTCGAAGCCGCAATCCTCCAATTCCTCGGCGATGGCCTGAGTTTCATATTGGTTCAGCTTGCAGCCGACGGTGAATAGGGCTACTTTCATTAGATTGACCTCACCAGTCTCGATATCGACAAGATGGCTGGCTTCAAAGCTCTGCTATTTGAGATCACCTAAGTACAATAGCAAGAAATAAGCTTACATACCCCTTCCCTAAAGGAAAAGATGAGGGGCAATCAAGTTAACCATTAAAAAATCTTTTGCATTTGTAGTAAAATAATAAAAAAGCGATGGCAGTTGCATATCTTCGGTGGATCAAAAAGCCATCGCTTTTGTATGTTTCTTGTCAAGACCAACTAAGTGCTGGTTTCCTCCCCTTTTTTCTCAGGTGTTTCATCTTCTCCCTTGGTTTCAGGAACCTCTCCAGTTCCTTTTGAGGGGCTGGATTCGTCTTTTACTACGTCTCCCTCACCTTTAGGTTTCTCTTCGGTTTTGGGTCGGGAAAGTTCTTCTGCCTTTACCTCTGGCGCTTCAGCTTGGGGAGGAGTTTCCTCTTTCTCCTCCTCTACTTCAGGCATGGGTTTATCTTCAGTTTCAACCTTGTGGGTTTCCTCTGTCTTTATCCGGGGAGGTCCAGATGGGGAAGAAGCTTCTTTTGTTTTTTCCTCGAACTTTTTTTCTACCTCTAATTTAGGACGCTCCTCTACTATCTCCTCCACCTTAAGGGTTTTGGTCGGATGTTTGGCCAAGAATGCTTCAAGTTCGGCCTTCTCTCTTCCCCGATAATATGCGTCCACGGAGAGAACGATTCGTTTCCCAGACCTATCGAACTCTATCACCTTCAAGGGTATCTCATCTCCTTCATTAAAGGCATCTATTGGTCTGGTAATCTCCGGTTTTCCCAACTGATTGGTGGAGACAAACCCCTCCACCTCATCGCCCAAATCGACGATGACTCCTCTGTCCAGAAGGCGCAGGATCTTGCCCGTGGTCTCTTTGTTGATTCCAAATTTTCTTGACAGTTCGGGCCAAGGATCCTCCTTGAGATGTTTGTAGCCCAAGGAGATCCTGCGGGTCTCCTTGTCCACATTCAACACCGCCACCTCTATCCTCTCCCCCTTTCTCATCAGCTCTGAAGGATGCTGAATCCTTTTGGTCCAGGACATATCGGAGATGTGGATTAAACCGTCAATTCCCTCCTCCAATTCCAAGAAAGCGCCAAAAGCGGTCAGGTTTCTGACCCGGCCGCTTATCCGGGAGCCAACCCTGTATTTCTCCTCAATGTTCGCCCAAGGATCCGGCTCTAATTGTTTGATCCCTAAGGAGATCTTTTCATTTTCCTTATCCACCGACAACACCACTGCTTCCACCACATCTCCGATTCCCATCAATTTAGAAGGATGCTTTATATGTTGTGTCCACGACATCTCGGAGATGTGAATTAAACCCTCCACTCCCTTCTCTAACTCCACGAAAGCACCGTAGTCGGTGATGGAAACCACCTTTCCTTTGACTCTTTTTCCTACCGGGTATCTTTCCTCGATGTTTTCCCAAGGATAGGGGGTGAGCTGTTTCAAACCTAAGGAGATCCTTCCTGTGCTCTTGTCAAAATCCAATATCTTTATGTTAATCTTATCACCTAATGCCACCAGTTCGCTAGGATGGCTTATCCTTCCCCAGGACATATCGGTGATATGAAGAAGCCCGTCCACTCCTCCCAAATCGATGAACACCCCGAAATCGGTAATATTCTTTACCACCCCCTCCATGGTCTGTCCGGGTTGCACTTCAGCCAAAAGCTTTTCTCTTTGCCGCTGTCTTTCCTCCTCTAAGACCACCCTTCGTGAGACCACTATGTTGCGCCGAGCCTTGTTGAGCTTAATTACCTTAAGCTCCATGTTCTGCCCTAAAAGGGCATCAAAATCCGGAATCTGCTTTAATGCTATCTGTGAACCAGGCAGAAAAGCGTCCACGCCCAAAAGATCCACCACCATTCCCCCCTTAATTCTGCGTATAACCTTGCCTTCAATCAATTCACCCTTATCATGGGATTCTCTTACTTTCTCCCACACTCGCATGAAATCGGCTTTTTGCTTAGACAAGACCAATTGTCCATCTTGATCCTCTATGGCATCTAAGAATACTTCTATTTCATCTCCTACCTTTATGTTCAGAGGCTCGGGGAATTCCGCTAAGGGTATGATTCCCTCCGATTTGAACCCCACGTCCACAATAATATCCTCCTTGGTCACACCCATCACTTTCCCCTTTATGATTTCTCCTTCCTGGATATCACGCAGGGTGGTTTCATACATTTTTAGAAATTCATCGAATTCATCTGAGGAATACTCCCTTTCCATCGCCTTAGCCAAAGCCTGGGCAGAATTAAAAGAAGGTTTCTCTTTGGGCAATGGCTTGGCAACCTTTTTAGGGACTTCTGCCTCCTTTGGTTTTTCCGGGGTCACGGTGGCTTGCGCCGTTGTCTCCTTTTTGCTGATGGTTTTCTTCTTTGCAATTCTTCTTCTTTTGGCGGCTGGTCGTTTGGTCGTGCTTCTGACCTTCTTCTCACCTCCTTTTTTGGAAATTTTAGCAGCTGCCCCAGATTTGGTCTCTGCCTTACCCTTCCTCTTGGGGGCAGATGCTGGTTTGGATTTTTTCTCCTCAACCATTAAACGGTTCCTCCTTTATATGGAATTTGTCCAAATATGGAATCATCCTGCCCTTCGGTCCTGCCTCGCACTGATCCCGCCTTTGGCGGGAGAGGTGAGACCTCCGGGTCGAAGGATAGGAATCATCCTGAAGGACATATTTTCGAATCAAATCTTGCTAATCCAAAATTCAGAAAGGCTGTGAAATTCAATTGCATTTTCTTATACTCTCCACCACCTCTTGGATAAGCCAGTCCGGAGTAGAGGTGCCGGCAGTCACTCCCACGCTGGTTTTGCCTTTAAACCAATTCCTTCGCAATTCTTTTGCCGTCTCAATATGATGAGTGGGAGTTCTCAGTCCTTTGCACAATTTTGCCAAGCGATTGGTGTTGGCTGAATTGTGTCCTCCCACCACGATCATCATATCCACCTTGCTGGCCAGCTTTAAAGTGGCCCTCTGAGCACGGGCAGTGGCATGACATATGGTGTTGCACACCTTTAACTCATCCGCCTTCTCAAGCAGCTCCCCAATCGTTTGTTTGAAGGCATCAAGGCTTAAGGTGGTTTGAGCGATCACTCCCAATCTCTCAAAATGAGGAAGGTTCCGTTTGCTCCGATTTTGGTTTATCACCAGCGCTGAGCCGTTAACATATCCCATGATTCCCTGAACCTCCGGATGATCCGCCTCTCCTACCACCGCTACCTGATAGCCCTGATGGGAAAGAAGCCTCGCTTTCTTCTGAGCCCTCTTCACAAAAGGGCAGGTGGCATCCACCACCTCGATTTTTCTCTTTTTTATCCTCTCCAATATCTTCGGATGTATGCCGTGCGAACGAATGATCAAAGTTCCTTTTTTGATTTTTCTTAAATCCTCTACGGCACAAACGCCTTTTTTCTTTAAGTTCTCCACCACTTGGGGATTATGAATCAAAGGTCCCCAGGTAAAAACTTTTTCGTTTTTCCTCTTGGCACAGTCGAAGGCAAGCTTGATGGCTCTTTTTACTCCGAAGCAAAAACCCGCCTTCTTAACCACAAAAACTTTCATTATTACCTACCAGAGGCCTTTTAGATAATCTACTCAACTCTTTTAATAAAGCAAATCAAAAATCATCATTTTCTGCTTTTTCTTTCAGCATTCTGATCCTCGACATTATCTCTTGTCCTATTCTCTTATACCCCTCTTTATCTTTCGGAATTCTATCCAGCCAACTTTTGAGAATGGGCGAACCAAAGAGGATCACCAATCTTCTCCTTTTCAAAAAGGTCGAAAATAGGTCTTTTGAGTTGGCAATATAGGCGGGGACTATGGGGACGCCCGCTTCCAGGGCTATCTTTCCCAACCCCAATTTGGGCTCCAAAAGGTTTCCATCTCTGCTTCTGGTCCCCTCAGGAAAAAGGAGAAGCGCCTTCTTTTCTCTTAAAAGTTCCGCGGCCTGAGACATTCCCTTCCTATCAAAAGATCCCCTGATTATGGGAAAGGCATTATATTTCCGGATCAACCAGCCTAAAAGTCCATTGCTGAAAAGTTCAGTCTTTGCTAGATAATAAAGTTCTCGGGTGGAAGCTGCCCCCAGAAAGGGCGGGTCCACATAAGCTGCATGGTTGGAAGCTATGATTACCCCACCTTTTTTGGGGATAAATTCTGCTCCCTTTTTTCTGAACCGCCAAAGAATTCTGAGCATTAGATTAATAATTGCCCAACCTAAAAAGTAATGAGTTCTCACCTTTTAACTGAGTCTATCGTCGGGTCTCCCGTCTTTGGAATTCTCATTGGCTCGATCTTGACCAGAATCTCATGCCTGTCAAAGGCCCAATCTCAGGAAACTCGAGATGTATCTTCGTAAAGTTCAATCACCCTGTTCACCTGCTCTTCAATGGTCAGATGAGTGGTGTCCACCACCATCGCATCTTTGGCCAGACAAAGGGGGCTTGCCTCCCTTTCGGAATCGAGTTTGTCCCTTTGGGCGATCTCTTTCATCTGTTCTTCCAGCGAAGTTTGAATCCCCTTATCTTTAAGCTCCAAAAACCGCCTTTTTGCTCTTTCTTTCAAATCCGCGTCTAAATATACTTTAAAAGCATGAGGAAAGACCACGGTGGTGGTATCCCTTCCTTCTGCTACCAAATTGTGTTTTCGACCGATTTCTTTCTGCTTTTCAACCAAAACTTTTCTAACCTTTTTATGCATAGAGACCAAAGAGACATTGTAATCCACCAAAGGCTTCCTGATCTTCTCGCTCACATCCTTGCCATCCAATAGTATCTTTTGGATACCATTTTCGTTTTTGAATGATATGACGGAATCTTTGACCAACTTTTCCAATTTTTTTTCATCATTAACGTCCACACTTTCTTCCAAAGCCTTCAGAGTTATAGCACGATACATTGCTCCAGTATCCAGATAAAAAAAATTCAATTTCTTTGCCACCAGCTTAGCGGTGGTGCTTTTTCCAGAACTCGCCGGTCCATCTATGGCTATAATCTTCTTGGCCATCTCCCACGCAATTTACTACGTCAAGAGAGTCTACAAAAATGTAGAAAAAAAATAACCCCCATTTGTTTTTTTAATATAATAGCTTTGTAATTTTTTGCAAGGACTTTATTTGCGTTTTGGTGACGGAAAGCTTTCGAAAAGCTATACTGATTTTGATGAAATTATTGGATCAACTTAAGTTCTGGTACATATAAAGAATAACCCCACAGTCTATCTGTGGGGCATAATAGAAGTCAGAGGTTTGGAGAAACCTTTCGGTTTCGCTCAAAGTAAGCCCTTCACTCCGCCTGGGACAAGTTCCCAGAGCCGCAAAGACCATCCAAAGCGCGTGTCCTTTATCCGGTACGAAGCACTGGGCAAAAGCGCCAAGTTATATGAAGTGGCTGACCATTTACCATATGGTACATGGCCAGCCCATTACTATACTGTATTCAACACTAAATTTATATTAACTCTCAATTATTCTAATATCTTCGATAATCCCTTCCTTGCCTCCTTCTAGGCGGGCGAGCTCCTCTTTCTCTCCTTCTAGGCGGGCGAGCTTCGTCAACTTTCAAGGTAAGTCCTTTGTAATTGGAACCGTCCAATGCTTCCTTTGCTTTCTCAGCTTCCGATGGGTTAGACATTTCAACAAATCCGAAACCCCTACCTTCAATTATGTTGATTTGCCTAACTTCACCGTACTCGGAGAACAAATCTTCCAGGTCCTGATTAGTTACGGAATAGCCAAGATTTCCTACATAGAGCTTGCTACCTGCCATTCTAACCTCCTGTTCTTCTTTGTCTCTCTGTCCAATAATGTCTCTCTTGGAGATAGAAGGAAGACAGCGATTCTAACCTCTCCAGTGACAACATCATTAAACACAAGAGATTGCTCATTAATGACTTATTTTGAGTAGATTTAGTTGATCTTTCGATTTCAGACTTCACCAGAGCTCAGTCGCGAAGCCCTCAGGAATCAATCCTCGACTTCGACTCTGCTCAGTGTCCTGGGCTTGACGAAGGATTGAATATTCTTACCACCTCCTTCGGTACCCCAATCCCTTATTCATCAAGTTTTCTTTTCAGTCTCTCCTTTTTTTGAAAACAACAATTTGAACTTATGCAAACACCGAGTGAAAGTCAAGCATTTTCTTCATCATCCACTTTTAAACAAAACCAAAGTTAAAGTTGACAAAAGGCTTTCAAAAAGCTATACTGGTTTCAAGTAAAATTATTGGATCAACTTGACATTTTTGAGGAGACACAATGAGATTCATCGCTGATTTTCATGTGCATTCCAAATACAGTCGGGCAACCTCCAAAGATATGGATGTGGAGAGTATGGCAAAGTGGGCCAGCCTGAAAGGAGTTAGTTTATTAGGAACGGGAGATTTCACCCATCCATTCTATTTTGCCGAATTGAGGCAAAAATTGAAACCTTTGGGCAACGGTCTGTTTACCTTGAAAAAAGAGTATAGAAAAAACGCATCGCAAGCAGACGTCTATTTCATGCTCACCACCGAGGTAAGCAACATGTTCCAGCAGGCTGGTGGCTCTAGAAGGATTCATACCATGATCTTTGCTCCCAACTTCAAGGTGGTGGAAAAGATAAACAATGAGCTTTCCGAATTGGGAAAGCTAAGTTCTGATGGCAGACCCATATTTGGATTCTCGGCTAAGGAGTTAGTAGAGATAATCACAGACGTTTCGGACGAAATTTTCCTGGTGCCAGCACATGCCTGGACGCCCTGGTTTTCCGTATTTGGAGCTAATTCCGGCTTCGACTCAATCGAGGAATGTTTTGAGGAGCAGTCCAAACATATCTCTTGCATTGAGACCGGACTCTCCTCTGATCCGCAGATGAACTGGCGCTTATCCTCCTTAGATAAAATTTGTCTCATTTCCAACTCCGATGCTCATTCACCTAATCGGATCGGCAGGGAAGCGAACGTCTTCGATTGCGAGATGGATTACAAAGAGATAATAAAAGCTATTAAGAATAAAGACAAAGAAAAGTTACTTTTTACCATCGAGTTTTTTCCCGAAGAGGGAAAATATCACTTTGATGGGCACAGAAACTGCGGCATACTCTTTTCTCCTGCCGAATCCAGGAAAAACAAAAACATCTGTCCGGTATGCGGAAGAAAACTCACCATAGGTGTTATGCACCGGGTGGAGAGTTTAGCCGATCGTTCTGAAGGTTTTGTGCCTGAAAATGCTATCTTCTGCAAACATCTGATTCCTCTGATGGAGATAATCGCCGAGGCACTAAATCAAGGCATGGACACCAAAGGTGTGGAGAATGAGTACCTGAGGCTGGTTTCAACGTATGGATCTGAATTCCGCATACTGCTTGATCTTCCTTTGGAGGAATTGGAAAAATCAACTCCTCCCAAAATACTCGAAGGGATCAAAAGGGTGCGGGAGGGCAATCTGCAAATAACCCCTGGACATGATGGCGTCTACGGCAAAATCCAGATTTTCGGTGAAAAGGAAAAAGAGGAGACCAAGCAGTTAGGATTGTTTTGAACCTCACTTCCTTAGTCCCCTTCTCCACAAAGTGGAGAGGGGTTCACCCTGAAGGGAAATAGGGGGAGAGGTCAGGAGTCGTAGGTCGGGTTGCGACCCATAGGCGAATTACCTGACACCTGCACTTCGGCATAACAATATCCTAGTACGGCAGAGGGACTTATCTCGAAGGCGACCGTAGCGAACAGAGGAAATCAAAACGAGGCAAGTAAAAATGAGTGGCAAGAAATGGTACGACAAAAACGCAGTCTGGACACTTTTTGGCGTCATTGTAGGCGCTCTTATCACTTTTTATGCTTCGAATTTCTTTTATCAAAAGAGCGAAAGCGACAAAAGACGGAAACTCCTAAGGTCAGCTATCAATGAATGTAGATTCAACCTGGATCCAGGCGTAGTGCACATGTTCAAAGATACAACTGCAAGTATGGATGTAGGCTTTCCATATGAACCCTTGCTAAATCAGTCAATTAATGAACTCTTAAGCAATTTGCCCTCGTTTCAGCCAATCGCTGACAGTCTTGAAATAAATTTGATCGATATCACATGGAGCGCCAAAGATGTTATTGATCAGTTTAACTTGAGATTAAATCTTCGCAACTTGTGCCTTATCATAAATCCATCGGTAGCTAAACAAATGAATCCTCGTGCGGCAGAATTTTACCAGGAGAGAGTTGAACCCACTTTGCGAAAATTTCTTGATTTCGTCAGAAAACATGAGAAAGAACTAGCACCATAGGTCAAGCATGGCGAAACCTGCTTGGCAGATCATAGGAACGGTCAACCAGCCCTGCGGACGTGGTCGACCTACCAGCCATCAGAACCGGGATAGAAACTGATAAATATAAATTGAGGTTAGAGACAGTGATGCTGGGGGATGAGAAATATCTCAAGTAGCCGAGAAAAAACCGAG
>LJVD01000003.1 GCA_001304225.1 candidate division Zixibacteria bacterium SM1_73 | reverse complement strand
CTCCGTAAGTATATAGTAAAATTGTGTAAACCATAATACCGGTTTGCGAACGCCGAGCTGAAAGATTCGAATGAATGCTCGGCATCAACAGAGTTTTGCATAAGGAATGGCATTTAAATCGAAGCTTGATCTCTCCCCTCTTGAAAGGCGGAAATCTCCGGCTGAAGCAATCATGGCCGCATTGTCGGTGCATAAAATCGGAGAAGGATAGAAAACCTTTAAGTCGTGTTTTTTTGCTTCGCTCTCTACTCTATCTCTCAAACGGCTATTTCTGGCAACTCCGCCGGCCAGGGCTATATTCTTTGCTTTCTTCAAAAGAGCCGCTTTTATTCCCTTATCTACTAAAACCTCCACAATCGCCTCTTGGAAGCTGGCAGCAATATCAATTCTGTGCCTCTCCAATTTTTCTTGAGATAACCTGGAGACATAGATTGCTACAGCAGTTTTAAGCCCACTAAAGGAGAAATCGAAACTCCCCTCTTCCAAGTAAGCCCTAGGGAATCTAACGAAATCCGCCTTGCCTTCTTTGGAGACTTTATCGATTATGGGACCTCCCGGATAGCCCAGATCCAAAACCTTTGCCACCTTATCAAATGCCTCTCCTGCAGCATCATCCCGGGTTCTGCCCAAAAGTTCATATTCGCCCTTGTCTGCAACATAAATCAAGTTTGAATGTCCACCAGAGATGACCAAACAGACGAAAGGAGGCTCAAGCTGAAGATTTTCCAAAAAATTGGCAAAGATATGGCCTTCGATGTGATTTATGCCGATCAGAGGAATCCGCAAGGAGTAGGAAAGGGATTTGGCAAAGGATAAGCCAATCAAAAGTGACCCAACCAGGCCGGGACCATAGGTCACTGCCACACCATCAACTTTTTCAAGTGCGACCTTTGCTTCACCTAACGCGCCTCTCACTATGGGAACTATCGTTTTCATATGTTCGCGCGAGGCAAGCTCAGGAACCACGCCCCAATATTTGTTGTGCACCACCTGCGAATAGACCACGTTAGACAAAATCGTTTTGCCGTCTCTTACCACACTTGCCGCAGTCTCATCACAAGAGGTCTCAATGCCTAAAACCAACATAGCACACGAGCAGATTGAACATACAAAAGGAGAAGATGAAGACTATCTTTTGCAATTCATCCCTTCCGAATCACTTTTGGGAATTTTTTCTTTTTTCATACAATAGAAAAGGATCGGTCCGGGCGCAAGAACTTCTGATTTAGTTGATAAGTATCTTCTCAGTTTATTTTCTGTTCTTTCCTAGGCGGAGCTTTTACCGGATGGTAACCACCAGCGAGTCAGGTTCGGTTCTTATCAGGCTCACTATCGGGGGGAGTTTAACAAAAGGCTGGAGTTTGGTTTCCACGTTCCTTTTGACTTTGGCGCAGTCTACCATGACCTTTATTTGATCTTTGGTTAACTGATTCACAGCTTTCTCCCCCCCAATAATCAGCACCTTTATGCTGTCCGGTTGAATTTTAACCTCTCTGCCCCAAGGCGAATTTACCGACTCAACCGGCACACCTAAAATCTCTTTTTCGATGGCCTTTTGAACATCGGCGAAGAAGTTTACTTGTTTAAAAGAAAGCTTTAGATTATATCCTTCCGGCAAGGTTAAACCGATTTGATCAGAGATCGGTTCGGTCACGTTCTCCAACATTTTCTTTTCAGTCTGTATCGAGTTGATCTTTCTCACCGATCCCCGAGGTCCTGATACGATCACCTCCTGAGGTTTCAAGCTCATTTCACCCATAAGAACATAACCTTCTTCAGGTAGAATCATAATTTGGGAGCGAACCGGGACTCTCATTTCCATTAAACGATCGAGACTTATTTTTATATTTTTGGGAGACAAAATCTCCACTACTCTCAGATCTAACCCCTCAGGGATTGGAATCTCTTCTGGTTTGAAGTTATAATTGTTCTCTCCTATTCTAAGCTCTCCAACATCTATCTGGAGATTCTTTTTCTCCATCAAAAGAAGCTTTAAAAGCTCTTTTCCTTTGCCCCCAATCCGAACCTGCACCTCCGGTGGGATTTCCCGGGCGAGTATAAGTTCATCCGGAACGTTGAAAATTTTCACCGGGAAGCTTTTGGTGTATTCGTAGATCTTCTCCGTAGCTACGTGAAACCAGAGAAGCAAAGCCATCAGCAGTGCTACAATTTTGAAACCCAGGTTTTCAAAAATGAACTTCCACATATATTGCCATTAGGGTGAATGTCCTGTTCCTTAAGGGAAGCTTCTTCCGATTAATGATTACAGAACGAAGCGCAAACAGTTCATAAATCTTTATAAAACGATTTTCAAAAACCAGGACTGTCTGAAGAACAAAACGTCTATTTTTCGGAAAAGCCTATAGGCTTTCCAAAACTCACCTCGCCATTGTCTATGCGAATGGAGAACCCACACTCCGGATTGGAGCAAACCCAGGCTTTATACGTGATGGCTGCTCCCTCTCTTCCATAGTCCGAGAGGGGCAACAAAACGCCCCGGTTACATTTTTTACATTCGGGAAAACCTTTCTCCATACCCTTTCCACCTCCCTGTCATTTTTATGTTTGCGCTTCGTCCGTTCACAGTGAATCTCAGTTGGCCAAATGACCGTCGGACTTTTAAATAATAAAAATATGTGCTTATGTCAAGTCCGGAAACGAAAGAGTCTAAAAAAATGTTTCAAGAAAATAAAGAAAAGTGTGGAACTCTGTAACCACCCTTTTAGTCAGGGTCTTGCGCAATTCAACCATCCAGCTAAGGATTTCGAAGATGACTGTCGAAATTGAGCCTCTATGTTTTCAAATGCTTCCAAATGGTGGCCACAAGCCATTCCACCTGCTCAAAATGAAAAAACCGTTTAAAAATGCTCAAATCCTGTTTTTTTCAATTCTCTCTTCTTGCCAGATTTCTCTTGCAGCACCACGCCTTCTTTTCTTTTGACCATCTCCCCTATCAACGAAACTTTGATTCTCTTCTTTACCTTTTCTAATTTGTGCAGTTCTCTTTTATTGATGGTGAACAGAAGCTCATATTCCTCTCCCGATGAAAGCGCCCACAAAAGAGGTGATTTTTTCAAGAGATCACCAGCTTTTTTGCACTTTGAACTTATCGGTATCCTCTCCTCATATATTTTTGCCCCCAAATTGCTCTCTTGGGTCAGATGAAAGAGCTCTGAAGAGAGACCATCACTTATGTCGATCATGGAATTGATCTTTAAATTTTTTACCAGAGTTCTGGCTTCATCAATGCGCGGAAGGGGATTCAGATGTTTTCTAACAAAGGAGGATTTCTTTCGAGGGCTCTTTCTCAAAAGCTCTAAACCAGCTTGTCCTTCGCCCAAATCTCCAGTTACGCAGATGACATCATCCTTTTTTGCTCCGCTTCTTTTGACCAAAAAACTTTTTTCGACCTCACCAAGAAGGGCGATGGATACAAGAATCCCTTTTGGAGAAAAGAAAGTATCTCCTCCCACTACCTTGCACTTATATCTTTTAGCGATAGCAGTCATTCCGTCATAAATCGAGATTACGTTTTCCACCGAAACAGATTTAGGAAGCCCTATGGTAACTAATGCAAATTTGGGCAAGCCCCCCATAGCCGCAATATCACTCAGATTTGCCACCATGGCTTTCCACCCGATCTGTTCAAAGGTGAAATATCTCAGGTCGAAATGAACCTTCTCCATCAAAGTATCAGTGGTGAAGATCAAGAGTTTCCCTTTGGAGGGTTTAATCACAGCGGCATCGTCACCGATGTTTACCAGCACGCTCTTATCTTTGGAAAGAGTCCTTCCTTTAATTAAATCGATTAAGCCGAATTCCCCTATTTGATCTATTTTCATTTAAGCCTGCTTATTTATGCTCGGCATAAGGCCTCGTCCGGAGGAAAATGTTGGTGCCATTTAACTTTCTTGTTCATCGCGGACAAGTAATCCTCCGCCATCATAGAAACATAGTTGAGACCTTATGATAGACTTTATTCTTGAAACACAATCTTTCCGTTTTGTAAAACTGCGTGGGTAGTCTTTATGTTCTGAATATCTTCAAGGGGGTTCTTATTTAAGATTAAAATGTTTGCCTTTTTGCCTGGAGAAATAGACCCCAACCGATCAGCAATTCCTAACCACTCAGCCGGATATATGGTTGCGCCCTTGATGATCTCTGACTCCAAAAGGCCAAGCTCTTTCAAGAGTTGCATTTCATTAAAAGTAAATGTTGGATTCCATCCATCCTGTCCCACGAGAATCTTTATTTTTTGTTTTATGATCTCTTTTGTAATAAAGCGGCTTATCTCATACAGAATCTCAAAACGCTTCTTAAACTTATTCAGTTCATCCTCGCGATATATTTCTGGGTGCTCTGCATTCTCCTTAAACACGTGTAAGGTTGGACAGAAATAAACATCCTTCTCAAACATTTTATTAATCAATCGTCGTAGCTTCGTCCTTGAAATGGATTCGGTACCTAATGAAAACATTTTGTTAATAAAAGTCTCTTTGGCTTTTGAATCAGCATCTATCAAATCATCATGTTCTGTTTTTAAATCATCCTTTAATACGACATACCAGGGAGATTTTCCATGTTCAAAACACCTTATACCTAAATCAACACCAATATTCATTGGAACTGAATGAAAAAATGTTGGACCTGGGTCATGAGTAACAGGAAGATTATGTTCTTCTGCTACATCAAGCAAATAATTCAAAACATTGAGATCAAACTTCCCAAATGTTTTGGCCAGACTTGCTCCCTCATTTGATATTTGCTCAATTACGTTTTTTGCATCTTGCTCAGAATCGATTGCCACAGTCCATCCGGGCCAGCGCTTATTATTACCTTCCCACATTAACGGGCTCTTTTCAAGCATGGGGCCGGCATAGAATATGGTAGGTCCTACATACTCTCCGTGTGAAATTTTATCCTTTAGAGCTTTAAGGATCTTAACTGGGCCACCACAATCCCGCATCTGAGTGATTCCCTTGACGAGAAATTCTTTCAATACTTGCCTTTCTAATTCATCTTCTTGAGTGCCTTCATCAATCCCGCACTCTTTGAGTATTTCCTTTTTCACTTCATCGGGCTGGTTTGTCAGAACTGTCAGATGCGCGTGACATTCAAAAAGTCCTGGGAAGGCAAATTTGTGTGTACAATCAATCGGTGTTGGATTTTCTTCATCTATATAATTAGCTTTACCAACTTCTTTGATAATATCATCCTCGATTAGAATATCCACGTTGTTTCTCAGAGTATCATTTTTTACATCAAAGAAGTTGATATTTTTCAATAAGATTCGTTTTTTCATAACTTTTTGCCCGCTTGTCACGTACCTTGCTGCTACAACCCAAAGGAGTTAATCCGTATTAAGATCTATCCTGGACAGAGACGGGTAAAGGAATTTAATAATCTCTCAACCTCGGATTGTTCCAGAAGAATCGGGTGACCCCTTGCGGTGTGCCAAACCAGATGTAGTCTCCATCAAGAACCACATCCTGCACAAAATTGTCCAAAAGACCATCCTCGGTAGTATATTTTTCCCAGAGTTGACGTCTTTTGTCCAATCTCAACACCCCGTTTTCAGTCGCCACCCACAAATATCTTTTATCGCAAACCAACTTGATCACATGAAGTTCAGGAAAATCGATTTTGCTCTGGTAGACCATCCTTTCATCGGTGACTGGATTGTATCCCAAAATTCCCATATCCGTTCCAAACCATATCTCATCTCTTCCGCTGTGGGTTTTTCTTGTAGTAAAACTCTGGGGGCTTGAATCAGGAGAGTCCCCGGATTCATCCTGAATGGATTGGTCGTAAACAGAGGATTTGGCAATTGATCTAACATGCCCAAACAACAAGTTATCTGGAGTGGAGAACCTGTACCATGTTTTTTCGCTCTTATCTAATGTATAGACCCCTCTCTCTGTTCCCACCCACACAAAGTCCGAGTCGGCAAGGATAGAATAAATATAGATCCCTTCTAGAAGGGGATCGCTCACCTTTCGGATCGAGTCTTTTTTCGCAACATAAAAAGCCAGACCAAGTCTGGTTCCAATCCATAAAATATCGCCATCTGCGTCCAAGGCACTCACTTCGTTGTCAGGCAATCCCTTGAAAGTATTAAAAGATTCCCAATCACTTCTCTTCTTGTCGAAACGAACCAGACCATCTTCGGTTCCAAACCAAACAAACTTTTCACCGGCTTCAATCGCATTGACCTGGTTGCTTACCAGAGAGGGCGTAGTAGGGGCGGAATAGTAATCCCAACTCCCACTTTTGCGGTTATATCTGGTTATCCCCTGAGAGCGATAGAAAAATCCGGAACCCCCAAACCACATGTCGTCGCCATCTATCAGTATCGCCTTTACATCCTTATCATACAGGCCAAATTTAAACATCTTCAGCTGAAGATGACGCAAATCAGCCACTCCAGCGCCCAGCCCCCAGGTGGCGATCCATAAGTCATCGAAATCCCCTTTTAGGTAATCCGTAATTCTATACTGGTTAAAATATGAATCCATTATGGATCTGTCGGGCAGAAGGGTAAGTCCAAACTCCATGAAAAAATTGGGCAGATTTAGATGGGAGGTGTCACTTCTTGCAAGATGGCGAGGAAAATCAAACTCGCTGTACCATTCCCGAAAAGCCGGCTGATACATAGCAGATCCAGCGTACGTGTCAACCCAGATCTCATTTCTATCCGGATCATAGGCTATGTTTCTTATCCAGTTGTCCGGCAATCCATCGCTGGTGGTAAAAGGAGGCTTCCATTTATTCTCGTATTTATCATAACGGATTACCCCTGCCGTGGTTCCAAAATAGACATAGTCGAAATCCATGGCGAGGGAGGTGACGTATCTAAACACAGAGTAGCTTATCCAATCCCCCTCCCTGTATCTCCCCCTGCCATATATAGACGAGAATAGAATTAGTATACAAAAAAAAGAGACCAATCCCCTTCCGGCAAAAAAAGACAGAATCCGTTTGATTCGCTTCATCCGTTTACCGATCCGGTTAATCTATTGCGACAAACGATTAAAATAAATTGACATACTGTATGTCATTTTGAGCCAAGCGAAACATCTCTTTATATCTTTGCCTGACCTCCGCGCCTTTGGTGGGGCTGGACATTAGACCCAAAGAGGCTCAGGCAGGGAGAGAACAGTAAAAATGAGATTTTTCGCTACGCTGAGAATGACATGTAAAAACCATTATTGCATTTGTATTAAAAACTTCACCTCAACCTGATAGAAAATCAAAAGCTACGCCTGCTAAAACCGCCGATCCAATTTTTATTGCATCTTCATCTACCGTAAATTTGGGATGATGCCAGGGATAGATGGCATTCTTTTTCGGATTTCTTATTCCCAGTCTCAAGAATGAGCCGGGAACTTTTTGCAGGTAATAGGCGAAATCTTCTCCGCCCATGACTGGTCTCTCTATCTCAAATATGGCATCCTTGCCAAATAATTTGGCAATAGACGATCGAGCCAAATCGGTGGCTTTTGGATGATTGATCAGAATGGGATAGCCTCCATAATAACTGAGTTCAAAGTAAGCACCTGCGCTTTTGGTGATCCCTGAGATAATCTCTTTTAAGAAAGCCGGAACCTTTTTGGCAACTTCCTTATTCAACGTTCTGGCGGTTCCTTTTAGAATTACCCTATCACAAATAATATTACGTGCATATCCTCCTTCCATTTTGCCAATACTTATCACTACCGGCTCCAGAGGATTTATTTTCCTTGAGGCTATGGTCTGCAAAGCTTGAACCACCTGGGATGCTACCACAATGGCATCGACTCCATCATGTGGCCGGGCTCCATGTCCGCCCTTGCCGATGATGGTTATGTCAAAACTCTCCGCCTGAGCCATAGTCGGTCCCTCTCTGACACCTATCTTGCCCACGGGAATGCTAGAGTCACAATGAAGTGCAAATATGCCAGAGACATCGGGATTTTTTAGAACGCCCGCCTCCACCATTGGCTTTGCCCCACCCGGAGTGACTTCTTCAGATGGCTGAAAAATAAATTTGACCTTCCCCGGAACTTCATCTTTCAACCTGGTCAAAATTTTTGCCGCTCCAATCAGACAAGCCATATGGACATCATGTCCGCAGGCATGCATTATCCCTTTGTTTTTCGATTTATAAGGAAAATTGGTCTGTTCTACAATTGGCAGAGCATCCATATCCGCTCTTAAAGCTACCGTTTTTCCCTTCTTCACTTTGTTTAAAATTCCAACCACGCCTGTTTTGGCGATACCCTTCTTAAAGCCGATGCCTATCTTTTTCAACTCTTTTGCAATTCTTTCGGAGGCCTTGTATTCATCGAATGCCAATTCAGGATATTGATGCAGCTCCCGACGAAGCTTGACCATGGTCGGAAAAATTTGATAGGAAATATTTTTTATCTTCTCAGCAATTCGGTCTTCCATATTATCTTCTCCGGATTAATTGGTGTGTTTTTTCTGCTATCAGCGGATTCAGCGGATAGAATCAACCTCATTGAAATCCGATAGATCCGTTCCATCAATTGACACTCTTTTGTTTCCGGCTAAGGTACCTCGAAATAACAGGTATCCCCCCTCACCCCTACCCTCTCCCCCAATAGGTTCAACAAGCTCACTACAAGGGGGAGAGGGCATCTTCCATGAATCCGTTTTATCCGCTGACAATTTTTAACAATGCATCTGGAATCTTCTCCATCATATCCCCGGCGATCATGCCCATCTCGCCCTTCTCTTCTTTTGCCAGATCGCCGGTCAAACCATGGATATAAACTCCGGCGCAAGCGGAGTCCATCATGATTTTCCGGATATCCTCACCCCCGCCTTCGGTGGTTCGACTTCGCTCACCACCCTGAGCATGTCCAAGGGCGGGCTTTTCGACTTTTTTGAGCATTAGCATCTGAGCCAAAAGTCCCACGATGATCCCGGTCAACACATCGCCTGTGCCGGCAGATGCCATGCCCGCGTTTCCGGTAGGGTTCACATAAGTTTGTCCGTTAGGTTCGGATATTATGGCAGGTGCTCCCTTGAAAACCAAAATAGAATTATACTCCTTGGCGAAATCGGCGGCATATTTTATCCTATCTTTCGCAATCTCATCCGCCGGTACGCCATTCAATCTGGACAGCTCGCCTATATGGGGCGTTAAGATCAAGGGTGCCTGGCATTCCTTTAAGATCGAAACATCCTTGGCGATGGCGTTGAGACCATCCGCATCGATAACGGTGGGCATATTTATTTTACCGACTAATCTTCTCACCAATTCAATAGTCTCAAAATGCTGACCCAGTCCCGGACCCATGGCACAGCAATCTCCCCACTTCAAAAGCTCTCTTATCTGACCCAGCCCTCTAAGTGCCAGAGCTCCTTTTTTCCTTACATCCGGTAAGGGCTTGGTCATAACTTCGGTCAACTTTATCTCCAGAATTGGATTCAGAGTCTGGGGAATACCCAAAATCGCCATTCCCGCACCTATTCGCAAAGAGGACAAGGATGCCAAAGAAGCCGCTCCAGTCATGCCGGTTGAGCCAGCTATCAAAACCACTCTGCCGCAGGTCCCCTTATATGCATCCCCGGGGCGTCGGGGAAGCATCTTTTTCACTTCTTCTTTTGTTGTCAAATTCAGGTTTATGTTTTCCTCTTCGACCACGTGAGGGGGAACTCCGATATCAACCACTGATACCTTTCCTGACATCTCCTTTCCGGGAAAAAAGAAATGACCTATCTTGGGTAAAGCCATGGTTACAGTTCTTTCTGCCTTTATACATGGTCCGGTGAATTGCCCAGTGTCCGCATGAAGACCTGAAGGAATGTCCACAGAAATTACCGAAGCATCAGAGGAATTGATCAGTTCAACGATATCTTTCACATAACCAGTAATTTCGCCGTCAAATCCAGTTCCGAATAGTGCGTCCACGACTAAATCTGGTTTTACCAGAGAAGGGATCTCTTCTTTATTCAAAACTTCATTGATGGGCAAACCCATCTCCACAGCCTTTTCCAAGTTAGTCTTAGCGTCACCTTTAACCTCTTCCCTGCTGGCGGTGAGATAGAATTCAACCTCTGCATCCCATTCTGAAAGATACCTTCCCACCACAAATCCATCTCCCCCGTTATTTCCTCTCCCACAGAAGATTACCACCTTTTTGTTCTTAACATCGCCCAACATCTCTTTTGCTGCCAAAGCCACACCGAATCCGGCCTTCTCCATCAATTCCAATCCGGGTATGCCAATTCCTTGGATAGTCCTGTTGTCGATATTTCTCATCTGGGAGGAGGTAACTAATTTCATACCCACGACCTGTTTTTGATGATCATTTGTAGTTGCCCGATTTATTGGATGATGCTTACAGCTCGATGAACCGAGCAACTACATTTTGATTATCTCCGTTTTACATCTGACGGTAAAGATTAATTCTATCCTTTAGCTTCAAGGCTTGATCTCTTGCAGCTTCAGCAAAATCGTCTTTCTGCGATGCGTAAATGATACCTCTTGATGAATTGATTATTGCCCGCTCTCCTCTTTCATCCGTGCCGAATTTTACCGTGGGTTCGATCTCTCCTGATTGTGCTCCGATTCCCGGTATTAAAATCGGCAACGATTTGGCAATCTCTCTGATTTTTTTTAATTGCTCGGGATAGGTGGCTCCGACCACCAATCCACAATTTCCTTTTTCGTTCCAGGTTATGACCTTTTCAGCAACAATCTGATATAAAGGTTTCCCATCTATCAGAAATAGTTGAAAATCTTGGGCACTCTTATTTGAGGTTAAACACAGGATGAAAGCACATTTATTCTCATATTCTAAGAAAGGAGAAATGGCGTCTTCGCCCATATATGGATTCACCGTGACCGCATCGGCACCTAAATCTTCGAAAATCGCCTTGGCATACATGCGGGCGGTATTGCCAATGTCTCCCCTTTTTGCATCTATGATTATAGGGATCTCTTTAGGAACCGCCTCACAGGTTTTTTTCAAAGCCTCCCATCCTTTTGAACCATAGGCTTCGTAGAAAGCGATATTGGGTTTGTAGGCACACACCAGGTCACAGGTGGACTCGATGATTTTTTGGTTGAAGGAAAGAACCGGATCATGATCTTTGAGAAGAAATTTTGGAATCTTTTCCCTGTCGGTATCCAAACCGACACATAGCAAGGAATTATTTTTGCGGGAAATACTGATCAGTTTTTCAATGAATTTCATTTTTTACCCGTTAAGTTTAAGGCGCTTAAAAAAGTGTTTTGGGAGCGCGAAAGCTTGTCCGAAGGTGTGAACCAAATGGCTCATACCGAAGGATCCCGCTTTGCCGGGCCTTCGCGATTTTCTGAAATTCCAATGTCCTTATCTCCCACCTATTTAATTTTTCAAAAAACCGCACCAGCAAGCTGGTGCACTCCGGTTTGGTTTCTCTACAGTTCCTTCAGATTTTAACCCCATTTCCCTTTGCTAATGTGAACCTGTATCTCCGCTTTTATGAACTGCCTTAAAAGATGTGCTTGTTCTTTGGCTTTGGTAAATATAGCCACGCAGGCCGGATCCAAATTGTCATTGATACCCTTAGTGGCAACCTGAGTCACCTCTTCCAAAAGAGTGGCTAAATGCATGTGAAGTCCGTTTGAAAGTTTTGATCTCTCTATCAGCTTGGCTTTATCTTCTGGTATTTGCTCAAATTTTTCCTTGGGAGCTCCACATCTGGGACATTTATCTGGAGCTTTACCTCCTTCGTAGATGAAATTGCACATCGTGCATCGGAATTTCTTCATCTCCCTTACCTCCTTTCATAATTTAATCTGCAAAAAATATAAATATTTAGCTTTTTGTGGAATATATCATCTGAGGTGATACTTGTCAAAAGTTTTTTCTCCCACCAAATGGTAGTCGAAAACGTAAAGATTTAGCTGGTCAGGATTCGATTGGATTGTCGACAAGAGTGAAACAACAATGCAAACTATTTTAATAAAAACTTTATTCTAAGGGTCCATCCTAATTTCGCTTCATGAAAACGGTCCTGACTGCACGAAACAAAATAAGGCTTGACAAATTTGAAACGATCCTCTTACATTACGCCGAGAAAAAAGGAAGGCGTTGGAAAAAGAAGACTACATGCATGACAAAAAACAGTTTTTGGACATATTGATTGGGGCTATTCGGAGAGAAACTGAAGCTTTCAACTATTATTACGCCGCCAGTGAAAAATCGCCATCTGTGGATAGTAAGGCTTTGCTGATTCAATTAGCAGAAGAAGAGAGAAGACATCGCATAATTTTGGTAAGGGAATTTCAGAAGTTGAAAAGACTATTATCTCCTGATAAGGAAAAAGACACCTTCTTGGAAAAAGACAGAGTGAGTTACCGGATCCCGGATGAGCCTGTTTTCAAAAGATCTCAAACCATAAAGGGAGTGGATTTGGCGGTCATCTCCTTGCCCACCGAATTTATCGGGGGAGATTACTTTGAAAGCTTTCCCATCGATGAGAAAAGAGTGGGGCTTTTGATCTTCGATGTGATGGGACATGGGATAGAAGCTACGCAATTGAAATCAAAAGTCAAAGTAGCCTTGGGCAAACTGAAAGAACTCTACTTGGAAAAAGGGGTAAATCTTGAGCGGCTGAATCCAGCTGAAGTACTCACTCACCTGAATCAGAAGCTTGCCGAGGAATGCTGGAAGCTCTCCTCTTTCGTCTCCTTGTTCTACACAGTTTTGGATTTATCCAAAGAGCGGTTGATATATTCCTCAGCCGGGCATGAGCCTCCTGTGCTTTTGGGAGAAGATAAATTCCATCAACTGATAGAGGCAGATTTGCTAATGGGAATAGATAAAGATAAGGTCTATGGTGAGAACACGATGGAAATTCACCCATGCGATGTTCTGCTCATGTTCACCGATGGCATAGTGGAGACTCTAAACTCAAAGAGTGAGGAGTTCAGTCGAAAGAATCTGATCAAGGTGGTAGAGGAAAACAGGAATCTAAACAGTTCAAAGATAGTGCAAAAGATTTTGAGATATTTGAAAGATTTCTTGAAAGGGGCACCTTTGACAGATGAGTTCACCTTAGCTTTGGCGAAAATCAAATAATGCTGTTGCATAAGACGAATTGGAGGTAAAAATGGAGGAGAAGGATTTTAAAGAGGTGATTACCTTCGCTATTCGGAAGGAGGCAGAGGCTTATAATCTTTACAAAACTTACAGCCAATTAACAAAAACTCCAGGATTGAAAACCATGTTTGAAGAATTGGCTCAAGAGGAAAAGAGACACAGAGAGATTCTCGAAGAAATAGATAGAAAGGATGTTTCCGAATACAAGCTGGAAAAGATACCGGATCTGAAAATCGGCGATTTTGTGGAAGAGCAGGAGTTTTCACCTGATATGGATTATGCCTCTGCTCTCAGGTTTGCCATAAAGAGAGAAGAGTACTCACTTAAATTATACAATCACATGGCTGAAGGAACAGATGATCCACAGCTGAAAAAACTCTTTTCAGCTCTGGCTCAGGAGGAAGCCAAGCATAAGCTTCGCCTGGAAACCGAATATGATGAAAACGTGTTGATGTGGGCTTGATCAATGCTATTCAAGGAGCGTCTTCATGAAAGAGGAGGAAAAAGAAGAATACAAAGAGGCTGAAGGGCAAGTCAAAGCTGACTTAACCGTCGTGGAGGCTCTGTCTGTGGCTATCTATAACGAACAATCTGCCTTCGATTTTTACACCAGACTTTCCGATACCATCAAAAACCCAAGCGGCAAAGAGAAATTCAAATTCTTAGCTTCCGATGAAAAAAGACACCGGGAACTTTTGGAAAAGCACCACACCAAGATAAGTGGTGGGAAAAAATTCCCTTTTGATCCTGACAAGGTGAAAACTATTCAAGTGGAAGTGAGGGATAACACCACCGCTTCTGAGGCTTTGGACATCGGAATCAAAGCGGAAAAAGAGGCCTACGAATTTTATAGGAGAAGCTCTGAAGGTTCCAAAGACCCGGAAGCGAAAAAGATGTTTTTGATGCTTGCCGGTGAGGAGGAGAAACATTACAATGTGTTGATGGCGGAAAAGCAGGCTTTGACAGACCAATTCTACTGGTTCAGCCTGGATACGCCAGGAATAATGGAATATTGAATAGATTCGTCCTCAATCGGGTAGGATCTTAAGTTTTTTCCAGCCAGCGATAAATCGGCAACTGGTGATGCAAAAAGGAGGGACAAAGATGGATAAATGGGAATGTCTGGTTTGTGGCTATATTTACGACCCGGAGTCGGGGGATCCGGACAATGACGTCGACCCAGGTACCCCTTTTGAGGATCTTCCTGACGATTGGGTCTGCCCAGAGTGTGGAGCGGAGAAAGATCAATTCGAGATAGTGGAAGAGTGACCATATCCGGAATAGCGATGACTTCTCCTGCTTGGACCAACTCTTTTTTCATTACAAATATTTCGTCCGGGAAGATAACGGCAATGATAACGGACGGCACATCTATTAGTGAGAGGACAAGATTGACCAGGCCCTCATAGCTTTGCGTAAACCAAGCACCACCCTTTCGAAAGCCTGGATTATTCCATTCTCTTTACTGCTCTGATTATCTCGTATTCCGAGGAAGCATTTAGAAGTTCTTCTCTGAAATAGTCGAAACGCAGGATCTCTGCCAATGCTTTGAAAACTTTAAGATATAAGGCATCATCGTAAGGGGGTGCGGCCATCACGAAGAAAAGATGAACCGGCTCTTTGTCCAATGAATCGTAATCGTATCCTTCTCTTGAACGCGCTAAGCCTATTATGAATTCTTTAGCCTGCATGGTCCTGACGTGAGGAAGGGCTATGCCATGTCCGATGCCAGTGGTGGCTTTTTTTTCTCGATTTACCAGATCCAATAAAAGCTTGCGTTTATTGCCCACCTTTCCGGATATTTCAAGAAGATCTACCAGTTCTTTCAAAATCGCCTCTTTTCTCATCCATAATATTTTGTTGGGATGGAGTAAAGAGTCAGGGTCGATACTGATTTTGGTCTCCATCTCCAGTTTGATAAGTTCAGGCTTTAAGTGTGGGGAAATGTCCATCTTACTTCATCAACCTATTTCGTTTCACTAATCCACAAAATGGTTCCGCTCTTCGCCATCAAAAACGGTCCCAGAAGAGCACGATCGCCTGTGTTCGCAAAGTCTTAGCTTCTGACCGATCCGGGTGTCTCAATTTCTTTTATCGGCAAAACCAAAAATTGCTAAATATATTATAAAGCTAAACTCTATTAGGGTCAAGCTCAAATCCCAGAAACACTTGAAGTGTAGCAAAATCAGGAGGTTCCGGTTCTCTCAAGGCCACCTGTTGAATGGGAAAAGTATAATGCCGTGATATCCTCTTTTTGAGTAACTCCTTTTTCTATACTGTGCCCCCATGGGTAAAAGTATGTGTGAAGGAGGAATAGCAGGTTTCCAAAAACACCATTTTCTGTGGAACAAATAAAATATTGACAAAAAATGTATTTATGTTAGATTAGAATTAAAGACTACCTACTCGGTCTTGTTTTAAGTGAGCTCATGAGGCAAAAATTAGCGATGAGATTTCTGAAGAAGGTTTTGAGGATCATAGTCTTACTGATATTCCTGGGGCTGATCTTTTATGGAATTAAATTAGGTGACTTTGAAGAGACCCAAGGCAACGCTTCGGTCTTATGCCTTTCGTGTATTGGGATAGAGTAAGTCGATCAGCCATTAGAGGATAACTGATTTGTCGGCAGCCTAATGGAAATATCGAGTGTGAGAGGAAATGAAGAGACGTCTTTTCCAGATTGGAAGCCTTGTGCTCTCAAATTCATATTTTGCCTCGGTCATACACAGCAATATTTACCAGGGATGGTTCAAGGGTGTTTGTATTCCCTTTATGAATTGTTATGGTTGTCCCTTGGCTGTAGTGAGTTGTCCTATCGGAACGCTTCAGCATTTCGTGATTATAAAAGCTGTCCCCTTTTTGCTAATCGGTTTTTTGGGGATCGTGGGGCTTGTGGTGGGAAGAATGACTTGCGGATGGCTTTGTCCTTTTGGGTTCGTCCAGGAAATGTTGCATAAGATAAAGACCCCTAAATTATACCCAAGCAGAATATTCAATTATACGAAGTATTTAAGCTTGATAGGCTTGACCATTTTGGTGGCTTTTCTCGTAGCGGAGCCGTGGTTCTGTAAACTATGTCCGGTGGGAACCTTAGAAGCCGGCATCCCAATCATCTTGTGGAATCCGAGTGGGGATATCTTCACCCAAGGAGGGTCAATAATCTCCCGAGTAGGACTCTTGTTCTATGCTAAGCTTTTTATACTCCTTTCTTTTGTGCTGGCGGCGATTTTCATCCATCAACCATTTTGCCGCTACGCCTGCCCTTTGGGAGCAATTCTCTCCGTTTTCAACAAGGTCAGTTTTTACAAGATGAAGATTTATGGTGAAAGGTGTGGTTTTTTTCACGAATACGATAAAATATGTCCGATGAATGTGAATGTCCACCAAACCCCCAATGATAAAGACTGCACTCGCTGTCTGGACTGCACTAAATGTAGAAGCGTGGTCTTTGAGCCTTTTTGGAAGAGGTGATGAGGAAACAAAAGCCTCTTGGCTTTGATGAAATTGGAAAGTTAGGATACCTCTGAGAAGGTTTCAATACAGAGATTTAATTCATAAGGAATTAGTGGCAACCGAAGAAAATGCGAAATAGACCATTTTACGGCTTAGGACTTTTGATTGTTTTGTTTTACGGATGGCTTGCCTATGCAGGGGCAAGTTCGGATCCTTATACCACAAATCCTGCCCAAAGCAAAAGTGTCGTGAATTACCTCCGAAAGGAGACACCTGCTTCGACAGCAAATCACCTGGTTCCGCGAAACCAGGTCCTCCTGGAGATAACCACCGGCACTTGGTGAGCCTGGTGCACCTACGCGGCAGTTGCTGCGGATTCTCTGGAGAAGCTTAAAGGAGATAGCATAGCGATCTTGGAGTATCACTTCGGTGATTTTTTCGAGAACACCGATGACAGTGGAAGAATAATGTATTATTTCAGCGGGTCCATACCATTTCCCACCGCCATATTTGATGGGATAAGGGAAGTGATTGGTGCTGAGCCTGGAGTGTTAAGTGAATATCTTTCAGTCTATTATTCTGAGCTATTGAATGGTTCCCCCTGTGGCTTAAATATCTTTGTGGACTACGATTCGACAACCAGAATTTTGAAGGTAAAGTCACAGGTCACTGCGGTAGACACTTTTTCAAATGCCCATCTTCGTTATGCCATTGCGGAAAATCACATTCACCACCACTGGGGATCGCAATACACCCTTTGGCTGGACAGCCTTCATCACGTAGTCCGAAAGATGTTGCCGGATTATAACGGCATAGCCTTAAGCATTGAACCCGGAGAAAGTTTTGTTGATTCCCAAACCTGTATCCTCGACTCGGCCTGGAACGACAAAAATTGCTACGTGGTGGTCTTTGTGCAGAGAGACGGTAGCAAGGATTTCGATAAGCCAGTCTTCAGATCAGCCAAAAGCGGGCTTTTCGAAACCATAACATGGATTTTCGGTGATGCAAATGGAGATGGCACTGTGAACTCGGAGGACATTGTTTATCTGATAAACTATCTATTTGTTCAGGGACCCTCTCCCAACCCTCAGGTCAGCGGAGATCCAAACTCGGATTGCGTAGTAAATGTGGCTGATATTGTGTATTTGATCAACTATCTTTTCAAAGGGGGACCTGAACCCTTGGGGGGATGCGCCCGGTGACCAAAATTCTTAAGCCTTAAACCATATGCTTTAAACCAAGGAGGTGATTTTCAAGTCAAGAGTCAAAGCAAATTAATGAAAGGATAGGACCAGAAAGTGCAAGCTATCCTTTAGACGTTAGATGATCATGAAAACCTTTAACTTAAATCTTGGAGAAGCAGAAATGCGCCGGATAAAAACGATTGGACCAGTATTTGGTTTCGTCTTTTTAAGTTCTATTTTCTGTGTTCTTAGTTTGATAACAAGTGGTCAGCAGGTCGAGGCAGAAGTTTTGGATTTTGACTTCACCTACACCTCACAGGACACGATAAAAGAAGGACTCTTGGGGGACACCATACGTTTCCACTCGAGATTGACCAACACCGGTACTGAAGCTGACAGTTACTTTATCTCCATGACCGAAAACCCACCTACTCCCATTCAGTGGTGGATATGGTTTTGCAGTGGGGGAGTTTGCCATGATACGACAGTTACCCTAGATACCGTCTATTTGCCTGTTGGTGAGTGGGATGATATTTTTCTGGACATATCTCCACAAGAGATCAGTGGTGAAGCAAAAGTCACCATAGCCGTCACCTCCCAAGGGAATTCCGGTTTGTCCAAGTCGATAACCTTTTTGCTTGCTGTTCGACCGGACATCCCGGTAACAGATCGGTGGGGTCTTTTGATCCTTATTTCTCTCCTATTTGCCTCAGGCCTTTATTTGATTTTAAAAAAGCTTAGGCCCATCAGAACAAGTTCGTCTTAGCAAGACCGAGACCCTTGAGGCATGGGAAAAAATTCGGTAGAGGGTTAGTCAACCAATGGGGCGAGAGCTCGTCTCGCCCCATCTTTTAAACACGCACTTGCAGCCTCAGGGAACAGGGCTGTTTGGAATCTGTTGAGGTGAGTCTCTGTTAAAAAACCATCAGATGTTGCCATCAATTCGTTATCTTTGTGACAGGCGGGTTCCCCGATCAAGAGATGACCCGTCCCGAATGCCACGTAGTTCTAAAAAATGTGAAAGCAACTTGACTCACAGAGTATTAACTCCTTCTTTAGTGATATGAGAAGAGGAAAAGGTCGGTTTCTCAAATTCGGGATTGCAAGTCTTTTCTTTTCGGGTTTTTTATTTCTTTTGTGGAGTTGTAGCACCAAAAATCTTATTGGCACCGAAAAGTTTGGCTCCATTTTTGTGGACTCAAACGTTCCCGGAGCGACCATCGAATTGGACAACAATCCGACCGGAAAGCAGACTCCGGATACTCTCAAGAATATTGCGGTGGGAAAGCATGAGGTGGCGGTAAGAAAAGAAGGATATAATTCAAATCCCGCGGATACGGTTATTGAGGTCGTCGAGGGGGTACTGGATACAGTTAACTTCTTTCTGACCAACAAGGTGGGATTAATTTCGGTCGATTCCGACCCTCAAGGTGCCCAGATAATCTTGGATCAAACAAACACCCAGAAGATAACGCCAGATACTCTGGACAGCGTTCCGGTTGGAAAACATACGGTCACGGTCGAAAAGGAAGGATATAGACCTTCTCCGGATTCCGATACCGTGGAAGTGGTCGAAGATTCCTTGACCACGGTCAGTTTCGTCTTAGTGGAGAGGCTTGGAGATATCTTCGTCAAATCGGATCCGAGTGGTGCGGAGATAGTTTTGGATCATCTCTCAACCGGAAAGATGACACCGGATACGATTTTTGATCTGATGATCGGGGATCATATCGTTTCGGTCACAAAATCCGGATATTCGGTCTTTCCGGAATCTACCATAGTTAAGGTGATCGAAAATTCTGTCATCACAGTCGGCTTTATTTTAGCTCAAAATAAAGGTACGTTATCTGTCAACTCCAATCCCGAAGGAGCTGACATATACTTGAATCACGAAAATACGGGGGAGTTGACTCCGCATACACTCGAGCTTCCAGAGGGACGTTACGTCGTCTCGGTGGCGAAATCCGGTTATTCTGTTTTTCCCGAGTCGGTGGTGGTTCAAGTAGTGAAGGATTCCTGGGCAACAGCGAATTTCGTGTTGACAGAAAGTAAGGGTGCGATTTTTGTGAATTCTGATCCTTCAGGTGGGAGCATAATTTTGGATCATCTTTTTACCGGGAAAATCACTCCGGATACGCTTTTTGAGGTTGACTTAGGAGATCACGTCGTCTCTTTGGAAAAATCAGGATATCTGGCTTCGCCTGAGTCCCTGATTGTCACCGTGGTTGAGAACCAAACCACCTCAGCTGAATTCATCCTATTGGACACTCTATATGGTTCTCTAAAGGTTTCATCCAATATAGATGGCGCCACCATTGTCATGGATAATCAGACCACCGGCAGCACCACACCTCACATCTTCTTCAACAATGTTCCCATAGGGACTCATATCGTCTCCGTGTTCAAGGAGGGATATTCAAACGATCATCCGGCCAAGGAGGTTGTGAACATAGCAACTGGTGATACCATACTCGTAAACTTCAACCTGAGTCCCGCCAGTGTGGGTCCGGATACAGAGGGGCAGCTGGCCCCAGATTTTGAACTCTTTGATGACTTCGATGACCTGATTAAGCTTTATAATTATCGGGGATTCGTGGTCATGGTTCAGTTCTGGGCAAATTCCTGTCCATTCTGTTTGATGGAACTTGAGTTTTTACAAGATCAATATGATAACTATTTTGTAGATAGCCTCAAGATATTTGCGGTTAATTATGAGGATCCAGTGAGTGCAATCTTACAAAAAAGAAGTGAGCTAAGCTTGACCTATAACTTGCTTGTAGGCAAAGGATCACAAATGCTTGGGGATTATAATATATTGGATAAAGAGAAACCCGTCACCATCATAATCGACCGCAGTGGATTGATTTATCTATGGGTGCAGGGATATAACAGCAGCACCAGAAGCAAAATGCGAACCGCACTTTCTGAGCTTTTTGGACATTAATGATTCATAGAAATTTAATCTGTGGGAAGAAACATGCGAAATCTATTTTCAAAATTGCTTTTGTTACTACTCTTTTTGTTCATATTTCCATTTTCTGTTCATCCGAAAGAGAAAAAGAGTGTAGCTCCAAATTTTGTTGCAAAGAATTTAGACGGCAAAAAAGTTGAGCTGAAAGAACTATTGGGAGAAGGACCGGTCTTGATCAGCTTCTGGGCTACTTGGTGTAAACCTTGTATTAAGGAATTAAATCAGCTTCAGAGAGTCTATAAGAAATATAAGAAGAAAGGTTTTGAAATTTTAGCAATAGATGTGGATGGTCCGCGAAGCAGATCCAAAGTGAAGCCTATGGTAAAAGGACTCAGGTGGGAATTTCCGGTGCTTTGGGACAAGACAAAGAAGATCTACCGAAAATATCATGTTTTGGGAATACCCCATACGGTTTTGATTGACAAATCAGGTGAGATTAGATATACTCATACCACCTATCGCCCCGGTGACGAGGAGGTGATAAAGAAGAAAATCGAGGAACTCTTGGATGAGCAAAAGAAGGCTTCCGATGAAGAAAAAGAGGGGGGAGAAAAGAGTGAAAAGTAAAATCATCTTTCCTAATTCACCACTCATCATTCGTTATCTTCTATTCGTCATCTTATTTTCATCATTCTTCATTCTTCGTTTTTCAGTTGCCCAGGATTTCGACTTCTCCGACACGGATTCATGGGAGATTTCCGCCAGCAATCAACTCGAATATTCATTAGATAAGAAAAACCATCAGGACATATTCCACAATTGGCTGGATTTCAACTGGACCCATGACCTTTATAATGTGGGCTTAAGATACGAGGCTCATCAGCCGGATGATCGGGGGAAAACCTATCAAGAACTTTCTTATAGATATTTTGAACTCTCCCCAGAGTTCCTTACGCTCACGGTAGGGAACTACTATGCGATGTTCGGGCGTGGATTGATCCTGCGATCTTACGAAAATCGGGATCTAAGACATGATGATAACCTCGAAGGAGTAAAAGGAACCATCGACTTGGACGGTTTTGATTTAACCTTGTTGGGCGGAACTCCAAGAGGTAAGTATGAAAGAATAAATGATCCCCTGCATGGTGTGGACGGGAAGATAGCCTTTTTTGAGTGGATGACCCTGGGAGGAAGCTATCTGCGTACCAATATCACAGATTTCGGCTTTGTGCGGCTCTACGGGGGAAACGCAGGACTGACTTTTCCGCATTTAGATCTATATGGAGAATATGCCAGAAAGGATAACCCCCCGGGTAAGTATATAGAAAAAGATGGGGACGGAATTTACTTATCCTCTAATCTTTATTACAGTGGTTTTGGGCTCAGCGTGGAATACAAAGATTATGAAAGATTCGAGTTCATAAATAAGGACGTGACTTATAACAATCCCCCTTCTCTTACCAAGGAGCATCTTTACACCTTGTTGAACAGACATGCTTATATTCTGAATTTATATGATGAGAAAGGTTTGCAAATCCAGACCACCTCCACTCCCCATGAGAAGCTTTCACTTTCAGCAAATTTCAGCCATACCACCGATCATAAGGGGAAATCGTGGTGGCCTTATGGCCACGGCGAAATGATCTTCTCCGAAATCTATGGAGAGATGGAGTATGATTACAAAGATTTGGCTACAATCAAGGGTGCATTCAGCCGGATGGAGAATAAAAGAGAGGAGGGCTCGCCCTATTATTTGGCTCCCGTATTTGACCTCACTTATTATCTCTCAGGACAAACCAGCTTAATCTTTTTGCTTGAGCACCTGTGGACCAACAAATATGATGGAAAACTCACCTATTACGATCAGATAATCTCTCTTGGTCTCTCTCATTCCCCTTTCATCTCCTTGACCTTCACCCACGAAAGAACCACCGAGTGGAAAACCAAGGATTGGTCCGGAAAAAAGAGATGGTTTATTGTCACTTTAGATTTGCTGATGGGTGAAAAACATAATCTGAGCCTGAGCATAGGTTCCAGGCGGGCAGGAAAGGTGTGTTCCGGTGGTGTTTGCACCGACAGACCAGCTCTGGATGGTGGGGAAATAAAGCTTTTAAGCCAGTTTTAGAAATCTGGAGTGCAAAAACTGGTTTTTGCAAAAAGACAAAAGGGTAAACTGTGAGAGATCTCTGAAAAATTACCTGGAGAGGAGAATCCGGAGTGTTCACTTTTAGGTGAACCAATTCAGACCCGTTTGTCTTTTCCCGAAGAGCGGGGGCTTGAGGAGAAGAAATTTCAGGTCCCGCTAAAGCGGGACACTCCAGTAAGATTCCACCCGTTTTGACTTTTTAAAGAGACCCCTGCAGAACATCTTGACGAGGAGTTTGGCTTGTTGGTCAGAGGTGCCCTCACCTCTGACTTTCGTATTTAGAGTTAGAGGGCACCACGAAACAACTGCTACGAATTTCATCGATATGGAGCGAAGAATCTATATGGTCAGCACATAAGATACGTCACTTGGGTTTAGGCTTCCAGATGCCGATTACATTTCCATCCAAATCGGAGAAAAGACCGAACCAGCCTATATCAGCTACTGGAGTCTTCTCCTTAACCAGTTTTCCTCCCAACTTTTCTGCTTTAGAAAGGGTATCCTCGATGCTGTCCACCAGGACATAAAAGAGCAATCCCGTTCCCGTAGGTGGAGAGACTTTATTCACCTTCATAATTCCACCGCCCGGCTCCTCTCCAGTATCGAAACCTGCATAGTCTGAGGAACCTCGCCACATTTCGATCTTCCATTCGAAAAGCTCCCGATAAAACTGGATGGCCTTTTCCAAATTAGTGGTGGGAATCTCAATATGACAAATTGAGTGAGCCATGAAAACCTCCAATCCAAAAGGTTAATGGTTTAACTCCCTAAGTTATTTGAGAAGGCTAATTAATAATCGAATCAGTGGGATAAGAAAAAGTATGATCAAAATTATCGCTACCCAGGTGAAAAATCTGCTTTTGGGTTGAGGAAATTCGTAGCCGCAGATGGGACAGCGGCGACTATCTTTGGGAATCTTCACCGCACAATTGGGACATTCCTTTCTTTTTGTCCCGATCAAGTTTATTGCCTCCTCCCTGCTTTGGACAAGATAATTTAACTAATTAGATTTTCTTGACAAATTCTTTTGTAATGACTGGATTTTTCCTCATATTGATGATGGAGCAGAATTTGGCAAAAAGTTCCGAGATTTCTGAATCGTTATCTACTTTTGTGACCACCTTTTTAAAATGATTTCTGTTTTCAAACTTCTCTATCTCCATCCATTCCCCATCCTTTTCAGCCTTTTCAAAAATCTCATAAGATAAACATCCGTACTTCAAATAAATAGCTTTGACGTTCTTCTGGAGATTCAGATATGCTTTTGTTTTGCCCTTTGGCACCTTATAAGAATAGGTCACAATGAACACAACCTCTCCTTTGAGTTCTTGTTATTCAGAGACAGTGCTTGTTGGCCGAGCATTACGTCCAGACGGATTCACAGGATATTAAACTCGACAAATCATCCTTTTCGCAGCGAGGAAAATTTCAGAACCAATCCAACGCAGCCATATGAAAAGATTCGCCGTAGACTTTGTCAATTGTGGCATCGGCCAGATTCTTTACCATCAATACGCCATCGTCTCGCTTTTGAACCCGGTATCCTTTGGATTTGTATATACTTAAGAGTCCCCTATCGGCAACCGCACGGTTGATCACGCCGCTTTTGGCAAGTCTCTCTGTCTCATCAATGAGTTCCCCGTACGTAGCATCATCCAAAGCGACGAGGTCCTGTACCTTAATCACGTCTCGGGCTTCCCTCAACAAAGCGTATCCTTTCTCCTTCAGGATCGATTTTTGCTCATCGAAGCTTTTACGCTTGGTAAACAGGTTGACAAAATCCTTTTGTCTGGCTGCAAATCCGGTTTTATTCTCGACGAATTTTTCATAGATCTGATAAATCTTCTCAGGATTTAGCATAGTCTCGGCTTTTATATCCACTGGTTCGCTCTTATCGAGAACTTTGGAAACACCTGCAAATCGATTTACATATTCGACCTCTTTATATTCGAGTTTATCATAAATTCCATAAGCGATTATGGTCCGAGTTGTGCAAAGGAAAGAGAAACGATACTTTTGCTTGCGAAAGTAATCATGCGCTGTCTCCATCAGGCTTTTACAGATTCCCTGTCGAGAAAAATCGGGATTGGTTGCTACCGCCCAGATACCGCCGACAATCTCGATTTCTCCCTTGATGGTCTTTGTCGGAATATCCATCACTCCCACATACCCTGCCAGCCGCCCATCCTTTACGCCACAAAACCCGACCGGGCTGTTTTTCAACCTGGCATCCATATTTATGAGTTCCTCGAAATCCTTAGGTGAGATCGGCCACCAAAAGGCAAGATCCATCAACATCATGATCTCATCCTTTGGCTCTAATTCTCTATAGGTGATGATGTCCATCATAGACTCCCTATTTTATTGTCTATAAAAATATCGGTCAAAACGCTCACTCGGTCTGAATAATATAAAAGAGTATGATCAAAATCAATGTAAAAATAGAATCTACCAGGTAAAACCTCAATCCCAGGCAAGTAATGATACCGGTTAATAAGGTCACCAAGAAGAATATAACCAGAGCGAGGATGCTCCCTCGGATAATGGACCTATATTTGATAATATCCTTGGAACATATAAACAGTATTATTCCAACCCAGATTACAAATGCAGCTAAGGCCTTGTAATTGTAAACAACGAACGGCTGATCAGACCACACATGCTGCATTTTGAACAATCTGAAAACGCCTTCGGTGGCAATCAATCGCCCGATGCCTCCGATTAAAAAGGCAATGGAGATTACGCGAAGAATTATAGTTTTGGTACGTCGGCTCATAGCATAAACCTCCTGTTTAAATGTTGCCCTTAACTTTATATCTGCCCTAAAGTTATCTTGAGCTGTTTCAAGGCCTGGCCTGACACGATTCGAGCGTCAGGAGAAGCTCCTGACGCAGCCAGAAGATGCCTTCAGGCATTTGATCCACCCCTCTTTCTCCCTCCTTTTAAATATTTGTCAAACCAGCGTAGAATATGCTTCAACCTTTCGATGCGTCGATCTGTGCGACCTCCCCGTGAAAGACCGTGCGGTTCGGCTGGAAAACGCACCATTTCGGTATCCACGCCCAACTTTTTCAGCGCCACAAAGATTTGCTCGCCCTGCTCAATGGCACATCGCAAATCCTGTTCGCTGTGAATGACCAGAGTAGGGGTCTTTACATTACCAATATATTTCAAAGGGGATTGCCGCCAGTAGTTCTTAAAATCCTCCCAGGGCGGCTTGTCTCCAAACTCTCGCTGCATGCCCCAGTTGTAGTCACTGGAGCCATACATGCTGATCAAGTTACTCACACTCCTCTGCGTAACCGCTGCCTTGAAACGGTTAGTGTGTCCAATGATCCAGTTGGTCATGTAGCCGCCATAACTTCCACCGGTAACACCCATTCTTTTCTTATCGATATACGGTTTCTTTTCAACAAAATCGACCCAGGCCATCAAATCATAGTAATCCACCGTGCCCCAGTTATTCCAGATCGCTTTGGAGTGCTTTTCTCCGTACCCCTGACCTCCGCGTGGATTGCAGAAGTAGACGATATATCCGTGTGCAGCCAAATAATAAAACTCATGCATGAAAAAGTTTCCATACTGCACCCGGGGACCACCGTGAATCTCTAAGATGGAGGGATATTTTCTCTTTTTATTGAATCCCGGCGGTTTGAGAATCCAGCCGTGAAGATCATTCCCCGCAGCGCCCTTAAACCAAACTTCCTCTATTTTTCCCGAATCAATAGTCTGCAAAAGATTTTCATTTACTTGGGTAAGTTTGCGAGAGCGTCGACTCGTCATATCCCGCAGCCAAATCTCTCCCAGATCCTTCATGTCCGCATGAAAATAGGCAAGCCTCAACTGGTCTTGGTTAAAGTTGAATGCCCCAACCACTCCCTCGTCGTCAATCACAGTTTGCAGACTTCGCTTATTGCCATCCAGCGATATCGATTTGAGAATGGTGTCTCCGTGATACGCCACTTGGAAATAA
>LJVD01000090.1 GCA_001304225.1 candidate division Zixibacteria bacterium SM1_73 | reverse complement strand
GAGAAAATCGATTTAGCCTTTCTCATCATCAACCGAAGATCAGTTCCCGATAGGATAAGGGAGTGTGCGGAAAAGGGGATTCAGGCGGTCATTGTGGTTGCCGATGGATTTGCAGAAAGAGATGAAGAAGGTCTAAGACTTCAAGACGAAATTGTGGAAATCGCAAGGGAGAGGGGGATGCGCATCCTTGGTCCCAATACAGCTGGGGTGGTCAACCCAACCAATGGCTTCATTCCCGATCCCTACGAAATGGGATATCGAACGCTCAAGACAGGAGGAACAGCTATCTGCGCCCAAACCGGAATGATCAACCCCCAGGCCTTTCCTTATGGGGATCTCCATTACGGAGTGAGCAAGATCTGCGATTATGGGAATAAATGCGATGTTGATGAGTGCGACCTGCTTGACTACCTAGAAAAAGATCCGGCGACCAGGGTCATCACCATGTATCTGGAAAGCATTCGCGACGGCCGGAGGTTCCTGGACATCTCAAAGAGAGTCACCTTGAAAAAACCTGTTTTGATCTTGCGATCCGGCCGGACAAAGGAAGGGGCAAGAGTCTCCGCTTCCCATACGGGGTCCCTGGCTATGGATGATACCATTTTCAGCGCTGCCTGCAAGCAGGCCGGAATCATTCGCCTGGAGAAATTCAATGAGCTTTTTCAACTACCCAAAATTTTCGATGCCCAACCCCTCCCGAAAGGGAAACGGTTGGGAATCGTTACGTTTACAGGCGGCGTTGGAGTGCTGGCAATCGATGAAGCGGCTAAATACAGTCTAACAGTTCCCAGATTATCCGTGGGAACGGTGGCGAAGTTAAATGCCATCTTCCCCGACCTGGGGAAGACGATTGTCGATATTGGGCCGCCCATGGCAGCCGTCAATAATTATATGGACATCTATTCAGAAATTCTGAAGGTCGTTCTTGCGGATGATAACATCGACTGCCTCTTCAATGTCATCTGGACGAGCCCTTTCAAAGAATTTGTAGAAGAATATTTAAAATTTTATGAGGAGATTAAAGGGGAATATCAGAAGACGATTGCCACATGGATCTATGGACCAAGCGTCCCTCTTATCCAAGAGATGTCTTCCCGATTAGAAGATTTGGGATTCCCTGTATTTCCTGACCTTGAAATGGCCATCAAGGCTCTTGGCGTTACCTACCAATATGCGATCCATAAGAAAGGGGGAGAATGATGGGGAAGTATTCGATCTTCGATCAAGCAAAGAAAGAAGGGAGATCTATCCTTACCGAATTCGAGTCTAAAAAACTTCTCAAACAAATGGGGATCCCTGTCGTCGAGACCAGACTCGCCAAAAATTTGAAAGAAGTTGTTTCCATAAGCCACCGCATTGGATTTCCAGTGGTTCTTAAAATAACCTCACCCGACGTGGTCCATAAAACCGACTCGGGCGGAGTAAAACTGGATTTAAAAAATGCCTCAGACGTCAAAAAAGGGTATAAGGATATCGTGAATTCAGTGAGAAAAAAGTACCCCCGTGCACACATCCACGGAGTCTCTGTGCAGAAGATGGTCCGCCCTGGAACGGAGGTCATCATAGGAACCAGCAAAGACCCTCAATTCGGGCCCATCATCATGTTCGGCGTAGGGGGTATTTTTGTCGAAGTGCTAAAGGATGTCTCTTTCCGAGTCATTCCCCTCACCCGGAAAGATGCTCAAGAGATGATTCGGGAAATCAAGGGATTTCCATTGTTGCAAGGATACAGGGGAAAGGAACCGGCCAATATTCCCGCCCTGGTTGGAATGATTCTAAGAATATCTCAAGTCATCACAAAAAATCCACAGATTAGGGAGATGGAATTAAATCCGATTTTCGCTTATAAAGACAAAGCTCTGGCAGTGGACGCCAGGATCATTCTGGAGTAACCCCCCCTATGATTGGGGATGACAAAACAAGAAAAACCCTTTATTTGCCATGCTGAATGCGCTGCTGAACTTCTTTCAGCATCTCATCTTCATCTAAAAAAAACCGTCGACATTTTTATCCAAGGATCATGTCTTTAGCCTGAGGGACTCAACAGTATTGAAAGAGTCTCAATTCTTTAGTAAAATGGCTCCATGAAATTCACACGCCGGGATTTCGTCAAGAACGCACTCGTCCTAGGTAGCTCCCTGCTCCTTTCTCCGTCCCCCTCTCTTGCTGTCGCCAAAAAAGAAGACCCATGGATCCCAGCTTATGAGAAATTGGAGAAAGAGGGGAAGTTAGCTCAGAGGGTCAAGCAAGCCTATGCCCTCTTTGAAAATTGCCAGCTCTGCCCCCGGCGTTGTGGGGTTAACCGTAAGAAGGGCGAAAAAGGATTCTGTCAGGCTCCCCTGAAGGTCGTGGTCTTCAGCGCCCATCCCCATTTTGGTGAAGAAATATCACTGGTGGGTCAACATGGATCCGGAACCATCTTCTTTTCCAACTGCAACCTTCGATGCATCTTTTGTCAGAATTGGCCTATCTCTCACGAAGGAAAAGGCCAGGAGTGCGAAGATGAAAAACTGGCGGAGATCATGCTCAAACTCCAGAAGATTGGCTGCCATAATATCAACTTCGTCACTCCCACCCATGTGATGCCAAACATCCTCAATGCGACACGCATTGCCTATTCTAAAGGACTTCGTATTCCTCTGGTTTACAACACGAGCGGCTATGAGCGTGTGGAGATATTGAAGATTTTAGATGGCATCGTGGATATCTATATGCCCGATATGAAGTATATGGATCCGGATAAAGCGGCGAAATACTCAGCAGGCGCATCAGACTATCCTGAAGTCACAAAGGAGGCTATCCTTGAAATGAACCGCCAGGTCGGAGTCCTTCAGGCCGATAAACAGGGGATTGCCCTTCGGGGGGTGATCATCCGCCACCTGGTTATGCCCAATCGAGTCGCTGGAACAGAAAAATTTGTCGAATGGGTGGCCCAGGCTCTTCCCAAATCAACCTATGTCAACATCATGCCCCAATATCGGGTGGAGTATAAAGCCTATGAACATCCAGAAATCGCCCGTGGGATCACGGTCCAGGAATTCCTGGAAGCAATGGGCTGGGCTGAGAAGAATGGTCTGACAAATCTTGACCCGAGTTCAATGGCTGTCAGAGATTTTTATCGTAGACGTTAATGAAAAAAGATCCCTTTTGAAGAGGACGGAGTATTTTCGGAATTGATGAGCATAGATCCATTTGCAGACAATTCAGATTCCAATCGTAAGTCCTCCCCCTTGACGCCTGCCCTGCCTAGTATCGGATCAGGAAGATTCATTGAGGGAAAGTTTTCAAGTCCAGATTCCGGGGATGGGTTTTCCGCAATATTGACACTTCCCACCTTTTAGATGGTTCTCACCAATCATATACCCAATGCGCTGGATCAACATCTTTTTACACTTCGGACAGAAGGTGTGCTCGCCTTCATGGCCCGGGACATTTCCAATGTAGACGTATTCAAGGCCCGTCGACAGGGCCACGTTCCGTGCTTTTTCCAGTGTTGAAACCGGCGTTGGGGGAAGGCTCCTGAGTTTATAGAGTGGATAAAATCTCGAGAAATGGATCGGCGTATCTGCTCCTAACTCTTCCTTGACCCAGAGGCACATCTCCTTCAAACCCGACAGATCATCATTCTGGGTAGGGATGACGAGGTTCGTAATCTCCAGATGGACTTTCTCTTTTCTCAGTATCTTGAGGGTTTCGAGAACAGGGGTTAGCTCCCCACTGCAGAGATCACGATAAAATGTTTCCGTAAACCCTTTTAGATCGATATTGGCCGCGTCCATCACTTTACAGAGATTTCTCAGGGGCTCAGGATTGATGAAACCATTGGAGTGGCAGACGTTCAAAAGGCCTGTCCCTTTTGCCAATTGGCAGATATCCACCATATACTCATAAAAGATGGTGGGTTCCACATAGGTATAGGCGATCGAGTGTGCTCCAACCTCTTTGGCCTTCCTCACGATCATCTCAGGTGGAACATCATAGTTATAAACATCCTCGGGAGAGGCCTGGGAGATCTCCCAATTCTGACAAAACTTGCACTGGAAATTGCAACCTACAGTGGCTAAAGAGAAGGAGGTCGTGGAAGGAAGGACATGGAAGAGGGGTTTTTTCTCAATAGGATCCAAATGAACAGCACATGGATTCCCGTAAACCAGGCTGTAATACTTTCCCCCCCGATTTTCGCGAACCCTGCAAAACCCTCTTTTCCCTTTTGAAACACGACACCGCCTGGGACAGAGGTCACACTGTACTTCACCTCCTTCCAGAGAGGTGAAGTACGGGGAAAGTTTGGTCTTGATGAGCCCTTTTTTGGCTATTTGGGCATGTGAAATTTTTGGAAAACTAAAAAGTTGAGCCGCAGAAAGAAGACAGAAACTAGTTCCGCAAAATTTTAGAAATTCTCGCTTGGTCAGGTGAGACTCACAGACGGTCCCTTTCCTTATAGAATCTTTTTTAAGTGGCTCGCTCATCGATTCATTTAACTTTGTGAAATTTTATTAACAGAAAAAGTAATGAAAGTCAAAATCCTTCATCTCTACCGACCCATCCATGACTATTCCTGCAAACCCCAAAGCTTTATCGATACGAATCGCTGCTTCACCCCCAAAAAACCTACGTCAGAACGTTACTAGGTGTCTAAACGAAGACGGAGCCCATTTCAATTGAAGTGCATAAAATCGGGAACAGGGCGTCAATAAGAAGAGGAGGTAACAAAAAGAAAAGGATGTTCCAAGTATGGTTTGAGGGTCATTCTATTTATCTGCCAATTAATTTAGGGACTTAGACATGCCTCCTCTTTAAGCAAAACCGTGAAGACCGCTACTATCAAGGAACGGAAAAAGAAATTCCACAACAATTTAACAGTACCCTGTGGATTTCTACGAAAAAAGGAATTGAATCTGAAATATTTCTCAGGCCTCTCCAAAATCTTTCCCGATTATTTTCCAGAGGATTTCCTCCATCTCGGGTGAAAGTTTCGGGCCTATATCGCCCTCTTTTCCCTTGATTCGAACCTCATAGAGAGTTTCAAGTTGGGGTAGAAGCTCTTTCAGCTCGGGTGTTTTTTCCACCTTCTGATTGGTCAGTCTAAGTTGTTCGCCTGCTCTCTCAAAATCTTTCTTATCAAAGGGGATGTGATAGAGTCGATTCAAAACCTCCATGAGCCTTACTTTCCCGAGAAAATCTTCTTCAACATGAACATATTGAGGTAGGGAAACGATAAACCAGATCGTTTCAATGCCGAACTGGGGCGCCCTTTGGGAAATAAGGATTGTGATTGTTGTGGGACCCTGGTAACGACTCTGCTGGGCCCCGGATTTCTTCAGATCAAGTTCCGTCTCTCCTCCGATTGCTCCTCCGTTCACGATCAAAGGTCTTGTGTGAGGAACAGCGTCGTACATGCTCCCCAAAAGGATGTATTTTTTCACCTTGAAGGTTCTCAGAAGCCTCAACACGGAATCCACGTATATTTCAGAGAGAGAATGAGGCTCAAGGAGGTGAAGAAAGAGAAGGTCATTTTCACCTTCTCTCTTGGCATAGCTGAAGGTCGTGTTTGGAATATTTACCTTCCGAATCCCCTCTTCCAAATAAAGCATCGGGCGATATCGGGTGAAATCGAAAAAATTGCCGGGGTTAGCCAGTCTGCCTAATTCCTTAGCCCCGAACTGGGTTTCCAAGCCATTTAAGAGCAGAGTCCCAACATTATTCACGTCAATCCAGGGCCGAAGGATGGTTAGGGCATAGGGTTCTCTTAACTCCGGTAGGGGTTCATTTAATTCAAGAGCGCCAATTCTCACTTGTTCTCCCTCCAAAACATTCAGTGCTCCATTGTCATTTACAATCTATAAATATTATAAAAGAACTTTCGTCTTTTTGGTAATAATTTTTTAGATGACGGCCGAGATGTCATTTAAATCTCTCTCACCTCGTGTTTGAAGGCCCGATGGACCTCAGCACCGTTCTCATTTGGATTCTCTAATCTTGCAGGGAAGTTTCAAAAGAATTAGGTTGAGGTGGTATCGAGGGGTTAAGACATTCGAGAAAGATCCATGGATGAAGGGGTGGCCCTATAGGCAAACGTGCACCCTTCAAAGGGACACCAAAAATAGTGAATCATGATTATAATAGAACCATCCCCCCCTAACGGGATTGTTCCAACCCCTATCCGATTACAGATCCTACTTTTTACTAATTGTGATCGTGTTGACCGCGAGCACATTATTGTCTTCATCCGATTCAGCCACTTTATCCCCGCTATCAACTATAGCCCCGACAAAGTAATCTCCAGAAGGGAGTTTGGGATGAACTTTGCCATTGATCGTCACGGTCTGTTCAGTATTACCCTCTAAGCCGTTCAAAGAAATGGTAGCTATCTTCGTATCCCTGTTCGTGATCGTTTGGTCCGAAGAAAGATAGAAACTCACCTCAAATCCGCCGGAACTGGTGGTGCTCTGATTTCTTACCACAACAGTGACTGGGATCCGCTCGCCCTGGCTCCCATTCGGAGGCCCGGAGACCGACGTAGCCATCAGGTCGGGCAACCCAACTCCAATGGAGATCTGGTTGCCAGCAAGGGAGTTATTATCCTCATTGGACTCTGAAACGCTGTATCCACTGTCAACAATGGCCCCGAGATAATAGCTGCCCGATGAGAGTGTGGAAGGGATTGTACCATTGATTATCAGTGTCTGTTGACCCCCTACAGCCAGACTGCCAAGACTGTCCGAACCTACTTGGGGATCACTTGTCGTGATTGTGGCGTCCGAGGAGAGATAAACATTTACAATAAATCCGCCGGAGCCAGCCGTACCCTGATTCTTAACCACAACAGTGGTCTGGATCTGGTCGCCCGGACTCCCACTCGCAGGCCCGGAGACCGACGTAGCCACCAAGTCGGGCATAACACTTCCAACGGAAATCGGGTTGCCCGCAAAGGAGTTATTATTCTCATTCGACTCTGCCACGTCGCTTCTGCTATCTGTAATGGCTGCAATGTAGTATGACCCGTTCAGGTTAGATGGAATTGCAGTATCAAAGGTTACGGTTTGCTCAACCCCGGCACCAAGATTATTGACGTAAACACTCCCTAACCGGATATCATCCGTTGTAATAGTCGAGTCTACGGAAAAGTAAGCATCGACCCAGTGTTCACCCGCGCCTATACTCCCCTGATTTTTGATTCCAATCGAGATCGAGATCGGCTGACCCGGACTCCCACCCGAGGGCCCAGAGACGGAGGTGATAACAAGATCGATATCTGATGCAACATCAATCTGGTTTCCAACACCAAAGTTATTGTTTTCATCCGACTCAGCCACCCGGTTCCCAGTGTCAGCAATCGCCCCCAGATAGTAACTCCCCGGAACGAGTACGAGAGGGAGAGTAACATTTTTGCTGTAAGTCTTTTCTGTTCCGGCAGGGACGTCTGCAGAAAAAGTGGTCAGGGCGCGATCAGTTGTATCGATAATATTATCGGGTTACGATCAGATCAATTTCTCCTATGGTCATGGAGAATGCTCTCATATCAAAAGAGTTTTTTGAATCGACAACCTTTACCAGGAAAGACCACACTCCAGTTGTCGATGGAATACCAAAGATCACCCCTGTTGTCTCATTTAGGCTTAGGCCTTCCGGAAGGCTCCCAGAATGAATATACCAAACATAAGGAGGGACACCATTTGAAACCTGCAGGACCTGGCTGTAGGAGTCATTAACCAGACCAGCAGGAAGTGAAGCCGTCAAGATTGATGGATTAGGCACAGTTTCTGTCCCGGCCGGCGATGAGAAGGTAAGGTAAGAGAACTCGTTCTCTGGTATCCATGAAGCTGAAAATATTCCATCATTGGCTACCAGGTCAGGAGACGTCCCGTTATCGTAGAGATAGACTACTTCTCCGGATGAAGACGTCACCGTAACCGGTCCTACAGGGGCTTCACAATTAATGCTTAGCGCAGAGAGTACCGTTGACATACCGGCTTGGAAGGAGTCCGGGAATTCCAGGACCGAAAAGACAGGGCTTTGATTGCAGGTTAAGGACCTGAAAGTATTAATCCGGCCTGCAATGGATAAGCCATAAAAATCCATGTTTTCACTACCAGAAATGATGAGGTTCTTTACATCGATCCACGTTTTCGCTGGATTCTTGGACTTAATAAGGCCGACGAGCCCGGTGACGTGTGGAGCTGCCATGCTTGTCCCGCTGGCCACATAATATTCGGCATTCGGATCTCCCTGTGGAATAAAATGTTGGCCATCTCCATACATATCTGTGCCATTTGCCCTTAATGAGACAATATTCACTCCGGGTGCCCCTACATGAACCGTCCTTCTCCCAAAATTTGAAAACCAGGCCTTGCTGTCATTCGGATCCACCGCAGCAACCGAAAGGACATTTGGAAGATTGTAACTGGCAGGGTAGAAATTCCATTCGTCGTTATTAGCGTTGTCGTTTCCAGCAGCCGCAATGAAGAGGATGCCACTGCTTCTTTGCATATCAATGGCATCGTGAAGCGCCTGGGAGTAACTGTCACCTCCCCAACTATTATTTGTCGCCACAATATTGACGCCCCTTTCTTTCAGTGCCCTCACATATTCCAGACACTCCAGGGCTCCATCGGTATATCCATACCCATCCCAATTCAGGAACTTGCATGGAATCAACTTGATCTGCCAGTTCACTCCCGGCACGCCCATCGCGTTATTTCCAATTGCCCCAACTGTACCGGCCACATGGGTTCCATGCCCGTGGTCGTCCATAGGATTGGTATCGTTGCCGTAGGTGTCTATTCCGTAAATGTCATCTATATATCCGTTCCCATCATCGTCCACACCCGTAGTACCACTGGATTCAGCAAGATTCACCCAGATATTTTCGCTCAGGTCAGGATGGTTATAGTCAATGCCTGTGTCGATAATGGCAACTGCGATATTACTGTTTCCCGTAGTCATACTCCACGCCTGGAGGATATCGATATCGGCCCCAGGCGTTCCACCGGTCTGTCCGGAGTTATTAAAGCCCCAAAGGTGATTGAAGTACGGATCATTCGGGGAGGTCACGACGCTAAAGTGGAAGTTGGGTTCAGCGAATTCAACCTCTGGATTTTCCAGATAGAGCGCAATTGCATCTTCTACGCCCAAGGTATCTTTGAGTTTTACATAATCGATATTGAAAGAAGAATAAATCTTAATTTTTTTCGAATCATACTTGATATGGATTTTGTCCTTTATGTCCTCGGGAACATCGGGTTTGAATTTAATGATCAGTTCCCCTTTCTTATACTTCTCTTTCTCTTTATCCTCTCCCGGAGCATTGGAGATGAACAAAAGAACCCATGCAACTATGACCAGGATGCTTGCAAAACTTATCAGATTAACATTGATCTTCCCTCGTCTTGTTGACCTCATGATCTTCCCCCTTTAGATCGAAGATATGGGTTTCTGAATCTTTTCTACAGCACGACATGTCCCACCGATAAATTCGGTTCAAACAAATAAAAAGCCTCCAGAGATAAACACCTCCGGAGGCTCTCTTTTGGGACCTTCAGAATCCCTGCGTTCCATACCCGACTCCAATCACAATTGACATCAGGCTAAGACTTATATTCTATTCAGAAAACTAACAACTCCCGATAAAAATACCTCCTGAAAATTTCGGGGATTCTAACACATTATCCTTCATCCCCTTACCCACGAGGGGTATCCTGATCTTTAACTGAATTTGGTGTCCACAAAATCCAACGTAGATGTTAGATAGCGTAGCCATAGGAATACTACAGAAAAAATTTTTTTGTCAAGAAAAAATTGCCGGGATATTTCCATGAGACTTTTTCCTACAATCGTTTTTGGCCCAAAGTGTGTTTTGAGCCCTCAACCTGCTTCTTATCCGTCGGGATAAATTCCTGGATCCTCAGACTGTCGCCTTGATCCACGGATGTGAACTTCAAACCTTTAAATACCCATTTCTCTTCGTTTGAGCTAATTTATTTGGTGAGATTGGAGCAGTAATTGGTTAATCAGTAGGGCTGCATTTTTGGCACCGTCTGTGGGAATGGGTGGATAGGTGACTTCTTTACCAAGATTCAACAAAATTTGTTTGGCTAAAAGCTCCGGAGTTGCTTTGGAATATAACATTTTTACACCTGCCTGATGTCTCTCTAATCGTCCCCCTACATGAATTTCCTGTTCGCAGTGTCCTTCAATAGGAAAGCAAAGGAATGGCTTCCTGAGGGCCGTCAATTCGAGCGTCGTCGTGCCGCCACCTTGAACAACTGCCAAATCGCTTGCCGCAAAGTGCTCATAAAGAGCTGGGACATATTCTCTAACCTCTACTCCTTGCGGAGCTCTTATCGACTCAGCACTGATGCGAGGTCCACACACCAATATCATACGCAAATTTTGGAGTCTTTCTCTGATTATTGGATACGCCTCTCCGCAAAGCTCTAGCAGACCTTTACCAATTGAAGTGCCACCGATTGAACATATCACCAGAGGCTCTTCACCATAGCCCAACTTCGCTCGGATCTTTGCTTTATCCATGAGGGTCATCGGGTCGAATGGAAGTATGTATCCCACGAATTTGTAATATATTTCTGCATGAGCCCGACAGTTAGGTAGTAAATAACCAAACCTCCCCCCACCGATGTCTTCGAGTTCCCCTACAAAAAGCGCCAAATTCCTCCCCCCAGAAAATAGCTTATAATCCTGTGACCAAATTCGATTCCAGAGGTAAACCCCAAGCTTCTCAATTGGGTTCTTTGTCACTGAATGAAGCCCAACAAAATCGTAAATCATCACAAATGGAATTTTTATGAGACTGGGCTTTTTAATCAAAGCCACCGCAATCTCATAGGTCTCATCACCGATCACTAGATCAAATGCAGCTTTATTCACTATCTCTCGAAAGATGTCCGCATTGTGCGCCCACGCTTTTTTTGCATGAAATAGGTACTTCAGTAAGTTTAGATGAAATTCCATGGCAGCATTTTCCGCAATCATGTTGTCATTTGCGTACAGGTCAGATTCTGGGAGGAGCTTCTCTCCCATATCCTTAAGCAATGAGCTCGCTGGAGAAGCAGCTAACCAGGATATCTCTATTTCAGAGTTCTGTTTACGTAATTCATGGGAGATGGCTAGGTCTCTTACGATATGTCCTAACCCCAATGAACCACTGATGTACAGAATGTTCTTTCTTGACATTTTTATAGCAACTGATTTGGCCCCAAAATCTGAGCAATACTTAAGACTGTTACTTGCCGTGATTTAAAAAGGCACAGGACAGGGTTGTTGTTGTATCTGTAAGGTATTTTAGCGATAAAGCAAAAACTGGCTTAACTCAATTGGTAAGAATCAATAGTGATTTCCTAGACTTCCGTATCGACCCTTTCTACCCTTTCTACACAAAGGTCCGAAAGGCAACAATTAGCGAAAAAAGAACGCCCAGATTTACTCCCGGCTAAATTTTTCCCTTAGTATGTTTTTTAAGGAAAAAACCCAATTGAGATTTCTGGTTCTCTGTCAGCAACTCAAATTGCACCCCGCATCTTCTGGTTTTGAAATGAACGCTGAGGTAGTCATATTCAGGAGGTTCGTTTATGGGAATGTCATAGACTACTTTACACGGGATATCAGCAATAGCGAAATTATCCACCCATAGGGAAACATCCCTTTTCGAAGGTTCATGTTCCAAATCTTCATCATAGATATGCTCGAAAGACAACCCTCCCATGCCGATGTCTTTGACTCTCCCAACTCTTGAGGATTTATTGCGGAGCGCAACAATGACCTCTTCCCCCACCAAGAACCTTTCATTTTTTCTCTTTTCCATCCCCATCTTTCTTACCTCTCATCTTAAAAAATAGAATCATCCTGCTCACCACAAATTATGAGAGAAAAGGAGACAGCATTACCCTATTCTATTTTATTAGAAATTAATACCGGAGGGGTTTTATTTCGAGTGGATTGTATTCTTTTAAAAACAGGATGTCAATAAAAATTCAAAGGGTGAGGTTAAGGTTGAGGTTGAGATAAAGAGTGTCAATCTCTTATTTATGGAGAACTATGCGAAAGTCATTGGAAATTTTGGCTGGGGGGCAAGGATTCGAACCTCGGTAACAAGATCCAGAGTCTTGTGTCCTACCGCTAGACGACCCCCCATTTGTCAAGTTCGGAGTTCAGAGTTTAGAGTTCGGAGTTGAAATTTAAAACCTTTTAAAGAGAATCCCAATTAATATAAACGCATTTATTGCCTTTACATGTTCTCGCCTATCTTGGGATTTTGGAGCTTGTTCCCAGTAAAGCGAGGAATCTCCAAGTTTGCTTCGGCTTCGTCTCACAACCCTTTCACTCCTCGCAACAACAAGCCACTTAATGAGCTCGTATTATTAGATGTAAATACCATTAATCAAGTTTGATTTCAATTCTCCAGAAAAAAACGATCTAGGAAAATGGAAATTTTTTATAAAATCTGGTAGATATTGGAGGAAGAAGGGCACAATTCGAACGCAAGCCTGAAGAAAGGATCTAAATATATGCCCCAGGCCAACGCATCGGCCCCAGCGGATTTCATAAGGGAAATTATCGATGAACACATAAGAACCAATAGGTTTCAAAGCCGTGTGGCTACCCGTTTTCCTCCGGAGCCAAATGGATACCTTCATATCGGACATGCCAAGTCCATCTGTCTCAATTTCGGTATTGCTGCTCAGTATGGAGGCACCTGCAATCTACGTATGGATGATACAGATCCCACCGGGGAGAGCCAGGAATATGTGGATTCGATCATTGGAGATGTAAAATGGCTGGGATTTGATTGGGAGGATCGCCTCTATTATGCATCCGATTATTATGAGAAACTATACCAGTTTGCTGTGCAGCTTATCAAAATAGGCAAAGCTTATGTCTGCAGCCTGAGTGCCAATGAGATCCGAGAGTACCGGGGTACTTTGACTGAACCGGGTAAGGAAAGTCCCTTTCGCAACCGTTCTGTGGAAGAGAGCCTAGATCTGTTCAAACGCATGCGGGCCGGAGAGTTCAAGGAAGGAACTCATGTGCTCAGGGCCAAAATTGACATGGCATCTCCTAATATCACCATGCGAGATCCAATCATGTACCGAATTAGATATGAACCTCACTATCGAACTAACAATAAGTGGTGCATTTATCCGATGTACGACTTTGCTCATTGCCTCTCCGACTCCCTCGAAAAAATCACCCATTCCATCTGCACCCTTGAGTTTGAAAACAACCGGCCCCTTTATGATTGGTTTCTAGATGCATTAGAACTGGAATCCCATCCGCAGCAGATCGAGTTCGCCCGTCTCAACCTCAGCTACACCGTTCTAAGCAAACGAAGGCTTATCGAACTGGTGGAAAATGGGAATGTGGGTGGCTGGGATGATCCCCGAATGCCCACCCTTGCAGGTTTGCGAAGAAGGGGCTGTACGCCTGAGGCGATCCGCAGCTTCTGTGAACGTATCGGCGTCGCTAAAAATGACAGCACCATTGATATGGCCCTACTCGAATACTGTATACGAGAGGATATGAATGAAAGGGCTCCGCGCGTCATGGCTGTACTTCGCCCTCTCCGCGTGGTGATTGACAACTACCCTGAAGGCCAAATAGAGGAATTCGACTGTCCCTATCATCCACAGAATGCTGATATGGGATCCCGGAAAGTCCCCTTCTCCCGCATCCTTTACATTGAACAAGAGGATTTCATGGAGAAACCACCTAAGAAGTTTTACAGACTGGCACCTGATAAAGAAGTGCGTCTCCGTTATGGCTACTTTGTAAAATGCGTGAACGTCGTTAAAGATCCTAACACCGGCGAAGTGACCGAAGTGCACTGCACCTACGACCCGGAAACACGAAGCGGGTTTGCTCCCGATGGGAGGAAGGTCGATGCAACCATCCACTGGGTCTCGGCCGAGCATTCCGTCCCGGCAGAGGTGCGCCTTTACGATCGCCTTTTCAGTGTCGCTAATCCTTTGGAGGCAGGATCTGATTATGTAGGGCATCTTAATTCAAAATCGCTGGAAATCCTCAGGACATGCCGGGTAGAACCAAGCCTGAAAGGTGTAGCCCCTGGAAGCCGGTTCCAGTTTGAGAGAGTGGGCTATTTCTGCGTGGATCCTGTAGATTCTTCGGACCAAGACCTGGTATTCAATCGAACCGTTACACTGCGAGACACCTGGGCCAAGATCTCAGAGAAAGAGAGAAGGTAGACAAGGAATAATTCGAATGATGCCTGCCTGTGCGAGGTAGGAAATAGTATCTGCCTGCCCCGCCCCTGCCTACCGGCTGGCAGGCTCGGTCGGGACCGGGGTCGGCAGACAGGGAATATTGGAATAGCGAACCCTCTCATGAGCCAAGCCAAAACCTTGCTCTCACCTCTTCCACTTCTTTTTGTATTCCATGACTCCTAACGCCGCAGAACATTAATTTCAAATCCTCGAGTAACCCCCTCAGAAGAGTAGTTCCTGAAATCTTTGGTTTACATTTTTGCCCCAGCATACAACCTTTCAAGTGATAATCCTTGATTCTCGTTGACCCCTTCATTCCAAAGTGGTAGCCTCTTATCAAACTATACGACCTCAACCAACCCTTCAACCCAACCTTAACCTTTTGGTGCAAGTAATGAAATGGAGTTTTCAGAAGAGGCCACTGTGAAACATTCAACACCTCCTGGTGCATTTAGTTGAAAGGAGAATTCTTGTGGTACATAAACTTCATAATCTTAGGCCAATGCTCCTAATAATCGTCATTCCTATTTTGTTCTCCTGTGCAACTACTCAACAAAAACAAGTCAAGTCCAAGGACGCTCAGTTTTACAACAATCGAGGAATTGCCTACGCGGCGAAAGGTCAATATGATCGGGCGGTCTCGGATTTCACCATGGCTCTGGTGATAAACCCAAGGGATGCGTTGGCTTACTACAATCGAGGAATTATCTACATGGCAAAAGGTCAATATGATCACGCGGTCTCGGATTTCACCATGGCTCTGGTGATAAACCCAAGGGATGCTGATGCCTACTACAATCGGGGAATTGCACATGGGAAAGAAGGCCAACATGATCAGACAATATCAGATTACACCATGGCTCTGGAGATAAATCCAAGGGATGCGTTGGCTTACTACAGTCGAGGAATTACCTACACGGCAAAGGGTCAATATGATCGGGCGGTCTCGGATTTCACCATGGCTCTGGAGATAAACCCAAGGGATGCGTTGGCTTACTACAATCGAGCGAGGGCTTATTACTTCAAGGAGGAATATGACAAATCTTGGAGAGACATTAAAAAAGCACAAGATCTAGGCTACAAAGTCCATCGTAAGTTTCTTGATGATCTTCGTAAGGCTTCGGGAAGAAAAAAGTGATGCATACCGATGCTCGCTTACAGCCCGTAACCACCAACATCTGGTATTACATCATCCTTACTCTTTGGGTAGGTGTAGTCCTTATTTTTCCTCATCCTCCCCAAACATTCTCTTTGACTTCTCAATTTAGAACCCAAAAACAAAAAAGCTAAAGCCTTAATCACCCTGCCTATATTCTTTCATTAATGGTATTAAAGCAAATCAACGTAGTCTTAAAGGTTCTCTAATGTTTTTTTTAAAGTGCCTGTTCACCCAACGCACAAGGAACACGGTCTAGAAGTGGTAGTTGATGCCGATGGAAATTATGTGTGAGTGATAATCCAAAGATTTGGTGTCCTCTCCAATATCGTTCGGATACGCGGAAAGATATCGATATGACAAATCGCCAGAAATTTTCTTCGTCAGGTCGATATTAATACCCGCCAAAAACTGCCATGCAAAAGCGGTATCACTATCGTCGTAAGATCCCCCCTGAGGCGTAAAGATGCCCCAAGCCCTAGGTGGAGACTCTCTTCCCGAGATTTTGAAGAATGAGATCCCAGCACCTAATCCGATAAATGGGTGGAATCTCCCTTTGGGATATCTCGCAAGGGCATTTAAAAGGATGTTATCCAGTTTAACATCACCCTTTTCTCGGACAACGTCGCCAATCAAAGACACCAAATTGTCAGAATAGCTCTGATTAAAGATATGATGGTATTCGAGCTCGGTGGCCAGAAATCCTCCTGCCCAAGGAGGTATCCAAGCTAACTTGGCTCCCAGCATCCCACTGTTGCTCAGATCCAGATCGCCATAATAATTATTAAATATAATTTCACGGTTTAATTCAACCTCCAAATCATCTGGTATAACGAAACCGCCGAAGACGCCAACATAGAACTTATTTCGCTGAGTCTCCTGAGCGGTTCCGTCAACGGTTAGTGCCAGAAAGAACAAAGTTAGAAACAAAAAAGGCGCAACATTTCGGGACAATTGTTTCATGACTAAACCCTCCTTTATGTTTTCATACCAATTTGCCTCAATACTATCAACAAAAGGGTTTGTTCCATTTGCAATTCTTAACGAACATTTTGTCAATCGTATTTTTTAGAACCAACATAATTTCTTTAGCACAGAGATCTCAGGGAATAAGCATGGAAGGGCATAACGGTACAACTTTAATATTTACGACTTCAGCTAACAACTGCTTTGGGTGGATGTAATGAACTGCGCCACTCACTAACAGCCTTATGACAGGTAGTTGGAAGAATGAGACTGCATATTTCATATGGTAACATTTAACTTTTGTTCTCATATCGACTTGAAGACTTGTAGGTTCTATCAGCGCCGAAGACCTCTTGCCATTGAGAATCTCCACGGCATATATTTGTTAATGATTGAATTTCACAAGGAGACGGCGAGCAGACTGACCGGTATTGAAAAATCAGCTTTTGTCGTTTACCTGAGAGAGGCCACGCCCCAAGATGTCGGAGTAGGTGGAGAACTGCTGGAAGATGTAATCAGAACAAGGCAGCATTAAAAAGTTTATAAAGTCGATTCAAACGCCGTCTCCTGCCCGCTTGGAACCCATAGCAAAAAAGGCAGAACCATTTCTGAATCTGCCTTGGCTTCATGATTGGTTGACCCTAACACTGAAACGATCTTACCTACTAAGACCTCTTGAATCTCTCCTTTTCTACATTCGACTTTATCGATATCGGTAACGGCGATCCTAATTCACTCCTAAGAAGTCCCTTTAATTTATAACGGTCTTCTTTCAAAATGCCATTAAACTTAAATCCATAGAGATATCTCCTCTCTTTCTTATCCACTTTTTTCCAAACGACTTCTCCAGATACTTCCAGATTTGCCAAACCGTACCCCCAAGGGTACAAGACAACAATCTTTAGCTGTGTCCCAATAAGCATGCTTTCAATGGAATGAATGAGAAAGCCCATCTCACTCGCATCTATCACAATTGCTCCACGAGTACGAGGGTTATACTGCGTCCGGTATTCCAAAGGCAAGTCCAGAAACACCCGCGGGGATTTTCTCCTCTCCTCGAAGGATTTTATTCTTTTTATGATATCCTTGAAATCCATGTTCTTTTTTGGGTGTGTAACTTATCAGGACATATTAACTTTTTGTGGCGTTGGCCAAGGTTTGGCCTTACCGAAATTCAGATTTAGGCATATTCCTAGATTCTATAGACTGAGCAATTTTGGTGCCAAGCTTTCAGTACCATTTTAAGTTCTTGTTATTGTTAGGTTTCTTTCAATTTCATGGCTTTATTCATAGCAAAAAGTGGAAGTATTTTTCACAAAAGTTCCAAATTTCTACCGTAACAAGGAGAGAGCTTCACCATCCATTGTCCTCTAATCTTTATTGACCCCTCCATACTTCTTTGGTACTCTCTTATCGAAACAAAGGCCATCCGTCGTCAATGTCTAACCCGCTGAGGGATTATGAGTTGAGAAAAAATCTGAATCCCCTTTCTAAAAATGAACCGGATTGTTTTTAACGGGTGATGCCAACAAAATAGACCTGATTCCGAAAGATTGGACTGCTTGACTGAGAGTTAGAGGAGAAAAAAGAAATGAGGAAGCTAACCGGTAAGAAATTGATACTTCCCCTTATTGCAGTCTTTCTGGTGATCGCGCTCTTCTTGTTTTATAAAAAGCTGGGGAACCAAGAAAAAGTGTCAGAGCTTGGCAAATATCAAGGTTATTCCGAAAAGCTTTATGATGGCAACAAACGCGTTTCCGATTACCTGACGCTGTCAGATGGAACGAGGTTGGCATACGATCTCATTCTCCCGGCCAAAAAGGGTGTTCCAGCGAACGAGCCTTTACCCGTCCTCTTCAAATACACACCCTACCTGCGCACCTTTACCATTTTCGACAAAGACGGAAAAAACCTTATTACATTTTTCATAGACTTGAAGTGGTATGAAAAGGCTATGCTCCGCATCCGCTATTGGCTTTCAGACCAGGGACATTTGATGGATTCCCTCATGAGAACCAAGTGGCTGAAAAACTTGGTCAGGCATGGTTATGCCGTCATCGTTGTGGAGCGGCCCGGAACAGGCGCTTCCTTCGGTACTGCTAAGTTAAGCATGGACGCAATAGCCAGCGAGGAAAACGAAATCCTGAATTGGATTGCGTCCCAGGCCTGGTGCAACGGAAACATCGGTATGTACGGAGAATCCCAGCAAGCTTGGTGTCAATTTGCCGCTGCCAGCACGGGCAACCCGCACCTGAAAGCGATTTTACCTGCATCAAGCCAGTTAGAGTTGTACGAAGTTTTGGAGTATCGGGGTGGCGTATACAATAAAGCTTTTAACTCCTTTTTCGACAGGGTGGTCCCATATCTCGAGAACCTGGCGACACCCGTCGACAGCGATAAGGATGGCAGAGTGCTGGCTCAGGCGCGTCAAGGACGCAGCGCTGACGAACGGAAAGTTTCCGAGGTCGCGAAATACCCGTTCCGCGACAGTATCTTGCCGAACGGAAAGTTGCTTTGGGAGCTAATGGCCCTTTACCCTTTCATCGAACGCATCAATCGCTCAGGCATACCGGTCTATATGATGACCGGCTGGTATGACATCTTCTTGGCTGACATGTTCTTGTGGTACGACAATCTCACCGTGCCCAAGCGATTGACTGTTCGCCCGCTGGATCACAGCGGGATGGATGCGAGCGGATTCGACCTGGACTTCGGGGCTGAAGCACAGCGCTGGTTTGACTGCTGGCTCAAGAGCATCGACAACGGCATTATGAAAGAGCCGCCCATTCATTACTACGTCATGGGCGTACCGAAGAAAGAAGCCTGGCAGACGTCCAACCAATGGCCACTGGCAAAGCAGAAACTGAAGCCATTCTATTTCAGCGAAGGAAAGACAGGGAGTGTTGCCTCGGTGAATGATGGCTCCCTGGCCATAGAATCGCCATCGGCGCCGGATGCCTTTGATGCTTATACCCTTGATTACACGACGACGAGCGGCAAGAAATCACGTTGGGTGGCTGTCGACGAAGCGCATGACTATCCCGACATGCGCGCTAATGACGAAAAGGCTTTGACTTACACCACTTCTCCCCTGGAGACTGATGTGGAGGTCACGGGACATCCGGTCGTGCATCTTTGGCTCATGACAGCTGCCCCAGACCTGGATGTATTTGTCTACCTGGAAGAAGTAGATCGCAGTGGCAAGTCCACCTATATCACCGAAGGAACGCTTCGGGCTTCTCATCGCAAACTGAGCAAAGCGCCTTTTAACAATCTCGGACTCCCCTACCACTCCCATTATCATAAGGACTTAATGCCGATCCAGGCCGGGGATCCAGTAGAGCTGGTCTTTAACCTGCTGCCAACCTCATACCGGTTCCATAAAGGGAACAGGATACGCATTACGATTGCTTTCGCGGATGCCGACAATTTTGAAACCCCCGTCCTCAATCCTGCACCAAAGCTCCATTTGCTAAGAGATAAAGATCACCCATCGTTTATCCAACTCCCAGTTGTCCAATCTCCGTAAAGTTCAGATTGGCATCCGTACGCTTCCGGCTAGAAATCATCTCTGGCCAAAGAAGGGGCTGACTAATTGAGCCAGCCCCCTTTTCTTACCGTCAATGAGAAACTAAACTATGGGGGGTCTCTTTTCTTAGATGAATTTGGATTGATAAGTTCGCATCAGAGTAAAAAGAAAATTCCTAAATTCATGGACTGATCCCTTACCTCTCCTTCATGCTCTCCAAGCTTCTCCGTAAAGTGCATATCATTGAAGTCGTGATAAACCTTCCTGGATAACTGAACAACCTTCTGTCGTAATACCTCATTGAGACGATGGTGCGATGGCCGTCCCGTATTACCGTGAATCAACCCTCTCATCCCTTTCTCTGTGAGAACTCGTCGAATTCGCTTAGCCTGCCGCCTCCTTCAAGGTGATCTTCCCTACCTCCACCATCTTCATGAGATGCCACCTCTGTAACTGCCTCTGACTCAATAAGATCTTTTCCCCTTCCATGGGGACATTTTAACTCTGCAGTTAGAGGGGACATTTTTACTTTGCTAACACAGTCTCATTTAAAAGGACTTGACAAAACTAACAACCTATGTAGTATAAGGTCGATTGTTTCTCAAAAATCCCACCATTTGTAACTTAGAGAGAGGTTAATAATGTAGGCTGGTCACAAAGCAAGGGGATGGCTAAATACCATTTATGAGGGGGGAGAGGTGGAAGGAGATTTCAAAGGCCTGGTATCCGAATCAGCGATGCCAAGCCTTTTCTATTTGAAGGGAAAAAATTTAGACAAAAGGGGAAAACGTTTTCCACTTTTCACGAATTTTTCGCAGACATGATATCCGGGGATTACCGCCAAGGCGGAGAATGTTTAGTTAATGGATATACACGATGGCTGAAAAATTTTCAGCTAATCCAGCTAACGTCTATGTGGACGTATGGAAAGGCGATTTATAACTTATAATCATGCAAGAGTTGACCCCGGGTTGGGGAGACCAAATAGAAAAGGGGGGATTTCAAATGAAACGGCAGATCATATCTATCTTTTTAGGGGTATTGGTGGTTATGATGACCTCTCTCTCAGCGATTGCAGCAGGAGGAGAGGACGAAAAAAATGGCGGATTTGTCCCGGTATCCTTAGTAGAGAAAGCAGCTAAGTTCTACGCCGAGGAAAGATGGCCAGGATCTACCATGTTTTCAATGACACCCTACTTTGCTCTGGATGGGAGCATAAATGCTTACGCTGTCCAGTTTGTGAAAGAGGGAAGTTCGTTCGTGAATGAGGCCGAGCTTGCTGAGAAGATTGCTTTGGCCGAAGAACAAGAAAAAATAGTCCTTCAAAACAGACCGAGAAGAAAAAATGCTGAGGGATTTGAAGGGAATAACGCTTCCTCTGAAGTCAGCATTACCAGAATAGAAGGCGATCGTGCGGAAGTGAGTGCATATCTGCCCCCAGGTTTTCTTGATCAATCTCAGGGACCGGGAGGCGAGAGTGAACAGAAGGCAATGGAAGAATGGCGAGAAGAAAGGAAAGCTGCGGGTAATGCCACTGTTTTGACCGGTCAAATTGGGACTGTGATTATTGCAGCGAGCTATGACCTCTACCCATTGCTGGAGCGTTTTGATGGTGTTGCGCCGCATCTGAAAAATGAATCTAAGGTCAGGGAACTTGCTGGCATCTCGGAGAAAGGCCAGAAATGCATAGAAAGAACCTACTATCTCGGCCCGATGGCCTATTTTCATGAAGTCCTCATCACGAGTGAACAGGAAGGGAAGACAAGGCGGAAAATCATAAACCGAAGGAGCTCCCAGATCCTTGACGTGGAAGACATGGCAATCACCCTGGGAACAGGCCGTTTGGCTCCCGCACCGGCAGAGAAACTCCCGATAAGCCCCCAAACGTTCTGGGATGCTATTGATCAACAGGGCGCCCCTCCCAAAACAGGAGGTGACATCCCCCCTGGGGGATCTTCGCATTCCATTCCTGGCGTACCCTACTACCATCAGGATGACTATGGGGCAGCAAGTTGCGGGCCTACAGCTTCTGCTCAGGCGGTTGCCTACTGGGACGATCGCGGCTACGGGAACCTCGTCGACAATGGGTCGTCTATCAGCGGTCATGAGGAAGAGCTCATTTACAATCTGATGCGAGCAGAAGACTATTCTCCTACTGTCGGTACTTATGGCAGTGAGATTGAGCCGGGGATAGAAGCTGTTTGCAACAACAATGAATACGGGAACAATTTGAATTTCAATGTTATTTCGGACTACTCCGTATCATGGACAGATGATATCAAAGCAGAAATTAATGCACATCGTCCATTTGTCTATTTCAATTGGGACGGGAGCAAATACCCCTATTGGGCCCATTTCACGACCGGTACTGGTTATAACGATGATTCAGGTCATAAGCTCTTTGTCCATTACAACTATCCGCCTGACACACCCTTCGAGTTGAACTGGGATAATATCCCTTCTAACAATGAAGCAATATACAAGGTAAACCCTGTCTCCACACCGTTTGATTGTGTATGGTCAGAGGATTTTGAAGGTTTGTTCCCAGGACCTTGGGTTGTCGGAAGCAGTGGCCCCACGGTCGCCTATTGGGATGATACGTCGTACAGGGCACACAATATTACTCCTGACCCAAGTCCGCCTGGCGGGAATTCGACATGGTCAGGATATTGTGTGGACAGCCATATTGCCCCGCCTGGCCCTTATCCAAATAGCTTAAATGCATGGATGGTCTATGGTCCGTTCAGTACTGTGGGAAAAACCAGTGGCGAGGTGAGTGCCTTCATCTGGACATATATGCCCGACAATATTGATTGGGTCGGTCTCCTTGCATCCACGAATGGTACAAACTTTGGCGGTACGGGCTGGTCGGGGGATTATCGCTACTGGGACAGGGTTACTCTCAATTTATCCGGTGTGATGAACCAGCCGCAAGTTTGGGTTGCTGTTTGGTTTCAAAGCAACGCGAGCAGCGCAGCAGAGGGTGCCTATGTCGACGACATCACAATCAAGTTGAGCTGTTGTAATCGAGACCTGATTGTCCAGAATATTGCGGCCACTCCGACTATTCCTCTTCCGGGTCAGACCGTTTCTGTGAATGTTCCATTCAGGAACCAGGGTAGCCTTGCGGCAGAGTACTTTTATGTCGACTTCTATAAGCATCGGAATACAGCTCCGGGTCCTCACCAATGGGGAGATTTTTATTGCTGGGTTGAAAACTTAGCCCAGGGAGACACGGCGACATGCACCGGTAATGTTAGCTATGCTTCAGAAGGCAGCTATAAGATGTGGGCTCAGATCGATACTGACCAAGCTGTTGCAGAATCAAATGAGAGCAATAACATCCTTGGGCCCCTGACGATCAAGGTGGATGGAAATCCGCCAACGGGAACGATATCCATCAACGGTGGTGCGACTTACGCCACCTCTACATCAGTGACATTGACCCTCTCCTGTTCAGATACGGGTAGTGGCTGCTATCAGATGAGGTTCTCCAATGATAATGTCACCTTCACATCCTGGGAGGCTTATGCAACGAGCAAGGCATGGACACTGGCCGGTGGGGACGGGACAAAGACCGTCTACGTTCAGTTTAAAGACAATGCCGGCTTCAGTTCAGGGAGCTTCTCAGACTCCATAATCCTCTGTACCACTCCACCACCAGCAGCAACCTTAATTTCTCCAACGGGAGACATTACTGATAATACTCCTACTTACAGGTGGAATGCAGTGTCGAATTCCTTTTGGTATTACCTCTGGGTCAATGACTCCACGGGCAACAAGATCAAGCAGTGGTACTCTGCTGCAAGTGCAGGGTGTGCATCGGGTACAGGAGAGTGCTCGGTAACCCCTGGCATAGCCGTTGCTTATGGGAATGCGATGTGGTGGATAGAGACGTGGAATCCGGCGGGTTATGGCCCCTGGAGTTCAGGAATGTCGTTTACGTTAATTGCGACAGAGCCGCCTACAGCAGCCACACTGGTCTCACCTTCTGGAACGACAACGGATACTACACCGACCTATACCTGGAATGCGGTTTCCAATTCAACCTGGTATTGCCTATATGTGAATGATTCGACGGGCAATAAGATTAATCAGTGGTACACGGCAGCGCAGGCAGGCTGCGCTTCTGGGACC
>LJVD01000089.1 GCA_001304225.1 candidate division Zixibacteria bacterium SM1_73 | reverse complement strand
GAAATACTAATATAGACTGAGACTGAGATTGAGACTGAGACTGTGATGTATCATCCTAAAGAAAGGGAATATTCATTATGACCGAATTCAAAATCTTAAGATACGATCCGGAGAAGGATCAAGAGCCTCATTTTCAGACCTATACCTTTGACAGCCCCAAAGGAATGACCGTTCTGGAAGGGCTGATTTACATCTTTGAGAACCTGGACAGTACCTTAGCCTACAGGTCCATGTGTCGGGCGGCGGTCTGCGGCTCGTGCGCCATGCACATCAACGGAGTTTACGATTTGGCCTGTCGTACGCAGATCGACAAACTTGGCGGAAAGGTCACCTTGAGACCTTTGTCTCATATGCCTATAATCAAGGACCTGGTGGTGGATCTGGAACCCTTCTTCGAGAACTACAAAAAAATACTGCCCTATTTGATACCGAAGAATGACCCTCCCAAAAAAGAGTACATTCAAAGTGAAAAGGAGAGGAAAAATTTGGATCCCTGGGTGGATTGCATACTATGTGGAGCTTGTTACGGCTCCTGCCCGGTTCAGGCTACAGATCCAGACTATTTGGGTCCTGCCGCTTTGATGAAAGCTTTGAGATTCATTGATGACTCGAGAGATGGGAGTGCAAAAGATAGACTGGCTTTCGTAGCCACCGACTTCGGCGTTTTCCGGTGCCACACCATCTTCAACTGCCAGAAGGTGTGCCCCAAGGATTTAGACCCCACCAAGGCCATCGCCAAGCTGAAGATGAAGGCACTATTCGGATAATTTTCTGCCTCACCCCCTATCTTCCCCTCTCCACACTTGTGGAGAGGGGGACTGAAGGGGGAGAGGTTTTCTGTAGCGGTTCGATTCATCTAACATACAGGTCGCATAAATGCGACCGCTACAAGTGACTGTGGAATTTTCGCTCAGCGAGGATGTTATCATCCTCGCTGTTTTCTGTCTCACAGCTGATTAACGGAATTAAGCTGATACGCCAAGCTGATATCAGCTATTCTCATCTGCTTAATCCGTTTCATCTGCTGTGAGCGATTTTGCTTTTATCCCTCGTTAATCATCCGTAATTGTTTTTTTATCTGTTAATCTGCCTAATCAGCTGTGAATGATTCTGCCTTTATCCTTCATTCATCATGAATCCTTCGTCATGTTCTAACCATTATTCGTCACTATCCTTCTGCCTTTATATTCAATGCCTCCCAAAAAAAGGATACACTATTTCAGCTAAGCGGTCAAGATTAATATTGACTCAATTGGTTATGTGTGCTAATATACAAACGAGCCTTATATTATCTCCTTTGGCAGCGTTAATTAATATAGGTGGAGTTGAATGACTTTAGTTAGTTTGAATAATATCACAAAATCCTACGGAACCAATCTGGTTTTGAAGGACATCTCCTGGCAAATTGAGGAAGGGAGAAAGATCGGGCTTTTGGGCTCAAATGGAGTTGGGAAGACTACGCTGTTCCGATTAATCACCGGTGAATTGGAAACAGATAAAGGAGAGGTGACCCGAAGCAGGAAGCTTAAGATCGGGTTTTTGCCACAGGAATGTGAACTTCGGGACGATTTAACTCTGTTCGACGAGATGCTGAAGCCTTTCTCTGATCTTCTGAAGTTGCACGATCAATTACGAAACCTGGAAAAGCAAATGTCTTCCGCAAGGAATTTAGATAGGCTGATGAAACGATACGGAGAGTTACAGATAGAATATGAGAACAGTGGAGGCTATACATACGAGAACAAGATCGAGACCGTACTTTACGGGTTGGGCTTCAAAAAACAGGATTTTGACAAAAGCATCAATATTTTGAGTGGGGGAGAAAAAAACCGGGCAGCTTTGACCTCTGTCCTATTATCTGAACCAAATCTTCTCTTGCTGGATGAGCCAACCAATCATCTGGACATCGAGGGAACGGAATGGCTGGAAAATTACCTTTGCGAATTCCCTGGAACAGTGGTCATCGTGTCTCACGATCGGTATTTCCTGGATCGTGTGATCCAGGAGGTGGTGCAGTTGGAAAATCATCGAATAGAAAAATACAAAGGGAATTTTTCCGCCTATTTGGTGGAAAAAGAAAAAAGAAAAGAAAAAGCTCGGAAAGAATATAAAGAGCAAAGAGAATACATTCTCAGAACGGAAGAATTCATCCGAAGAAACATCGCCGGACAAAAGACCAAACAGGCGCAGTCCCGAAGAAAAGCTTTGGAGAAACTGGAAAGATTGGAAAAGCCAAAAACCAGAGCAAAAAAAGTCAAGATCTCCTTCACTTCGACTCAAAGAAGCTCGAGAGGACTTGTCTGGACCGAAGATCTAGCCAAAAGGTTTGGAGACTTTGTACTTTTTGAAAACGTGAGCTTTTTCTTGGAAAGATACGATCGAGTTGGCCTGATTGGTCCCAATGGGTCGGGCAAGACCACCTTTTTGAAGATGCTTATGGGAAAGGAAAAGCTGACATCGGGAGAAGTTAAGATCGGTGCTAATCTTGATATCGGCTATTACGACCAAGAACACCAAGGGCTGGATCTGGAAAGCTCGGTTTTAGATGAGGTGTGGAAAATCAGACCGCAGATGGTAGCTTCTGATCTGCGCAGTTTCCTGGCAAAATTCTTATTCTCTGGGGAAGACGTTTTCAGAAGAATTAAGACCTTCAGCGGTGGAGAACAAAGCCGGGTGGTCTTGGCCAAATTGATCCTCTCCAAGCCAAATTTTCTGATCTTAGACGAGCCCACCAATCATCTGGATATCGCATCCAGAGAGGTTTTGGAAAACTCTCTTTCTGAATTCGGCGGAACCATCCTGGTAATTTCGCATGATCGCTATTTTCTCAATAAGGTGGTAAATAAAATCTATGCCGTGGAGAACAAGACTCTAAGAGAATATCTGGGGAATTATTCCTATTATGAGAGAAAGAAGAAAGAAGAAAAGGACGCCTTGCAGAAAAGCCTGGAGCTGGCAAAACAACAGAAGAAGGCCAAAGCAAAAATCAAGAAAGCCAAACCGAAAATCAAAAAGAGAAGTCTACATCAGATAGAAAAAGAGATTTCCGAAATCGAACAGAAGATAGAGGAGATAGATTATTTGCTCTCCACCGAAGAAGTTTACACCGACTGGCAAAAGCTTTTGGAATTGAATGAAGAAAGGAAGATGCTGTCTCAGAGATTAGATGAACTAGTAGCCGAGTGGGAGAGGTCCGCCGAGGCGTAAGTTGAATGTGTCTTGCCTATGACCAGATTGTTCGACGGATTTTGATAAAGATCATTTAAATCCTTTTATCGCACCGACGTGCCGGTCTGGGCAAGGGCCTATCCTCTTTTGTTTTCTTTTTCCAAATGGATCTGCTCTTTCAACTTATCTGGTAAAAATACATCTTACGCAAAAGAATTCACAGTATATTTATATACTTTTTAGCTTTTTGTGTTGACAGGGAGAAAGATTTTAATTTACTTTGGAAAAGTTCTAAGATCGAATAATGTTTACTACGATTAAAAGACCCACGCAGAAAGGCAAAACCGTAACGAAAGCATAAGGCAAAATAAAAGTGGTTAGAAAAGATAAAATCACGGAAGGGATGACCACATAAAAAACCACGTCGAGGGAGGCTTTGAGGACCCTGGAAAGAATCAGAAAGATAAGATAAAATAGGACGAAGATGAAAGCAATCTGACCGAATAAACCGAAATGAGCATAAAAATAAACATTAGCCTGCTTAAACCAGTCAACCAAGATGGTAAAACCTTGAACCACTGAGTTTGCGATTTGAATAAGTATGGGTAGCATATACTTCTGTTAAATTGAGGATGTCTCTTCGATCGGTTCGATGGTCAGGCTGGATTCTCCCACTTTCTTTAAACCGATCATCCGCTGGGTCAGAAAATTCGGGCTGTTGATCCATTGCCCGGACATAGAAAGAACCTCTTCTTCGGTGACTTCGTTTATCCAGGAGATACAAAGGCGGTCAATATGCATTTCATTAACCGTGAGATTTTCCATGTTCAGTGTGAATTTGACTTTCACTCTTACCCCCCGAGCTGAAAAGGTTTCTTCTTTTCATAGGTTCTTAATCGCAAATGGTTTGCCAATTCACGAATTTTTTCAGGGGAGGGGCAGAAAGCCGGTAACTTGTTTCTTTAGTAGGAATTAGCGGATGTTGATTCTTGGGACACTCAAGCGAACAAAATCAAGAATTTGTCAGGGAATAAAAGAAGTATGGGAACAAACCCATAGTCTGTTGTTCAGCACCTTATTTGTGGTAGATGCAGTGATTTGCAATCGTAGACCAGAGCCATTTGTGTCCACTAAGGCAAGAACCTCAGTTTGAAAGCATAGGCGTGGTAGCTTGGTTGAAATAAGAACAGCCGACGAAATTGCAGTCAATTGAGTAACATAGAGGAAGCATGGATTTGGCAGGAGTGTACGACAATCCCCAATATTACGAAATAGCCTTTTCCTTTCGGGATATCCCTGCCGAGGTTGATGTATTTGAAGAGTGTTTCAAGCGGTTTTCACAAATTCCGGTTAAATCCGTTTTGGAATTGGGATGTGGAAACAGCCCGCACATGGAAGAGCTCATCAAGAGAGGCTATCAATACAGTGGACTTGACTTAAGCAAGGCTATGCTGGAGTATAGCAGGGAAAAGGCATTGCGCATCGGTGCTGAGGTAAACCTAATTCATGGAGATATGGTCGATTTCTCTCTTGAGACAGAAGTTGACTTTGTATATGTGTTGCTTGGGTCCTTGGCAGCTAAGAATACTTCCGAACAGACAACCCATTTCGACTCTGTTGCCAATGTATTGAAGAAAGGCGGCCTTTACTTGCTTGATTGGTGTGTTCAGGATGATCCACCCTGGGTATCAGAAAGTGGAGGAAATTGGGTACTCGAGCGCGAGGGCATCCAAGTTAAGACCACCGTTTTATGGAAGGCGATCAATCCTGTCGAACAAACTTTTGAAGAAACCCTTAGCATGGAAGTGAATGATCACGGTGAAAAACTCAATATTGTTGGAAAAGAGATCAAAAGAGCCATATACCCACAGGAATTTTTGTGCTTTATATCAGCTTCTAAACATTTTGAGTTTGTGGGTTGGTGGAATAACTGGGACCTTCGGCAACCATTAGAACAAGCAAATAAATTCGATCGACCAATTGCACTTGTTCGGAGAATATAAGTTGCCTATAGATTAGCTTATTAGGATAGGAGAGAATTATTGAAACTTCGACCACGGCGGATAAAAGGTTACGGTGCTACGTGCCCACGCCCGGGTTTACTTGACAAACTTCTTTTATCCGCAAGACCCTTAGTGAGACGCCCAGAGGTGGTATATCATGGTGAAAATTGAAATCCAGGAGGCAAAGGCTGAGGACTTGCCGGCGATTTTTTCTCTTTATGCCCAGCCTGATATTGACAATGGCAAAGTTCTTTCAGCAGAAGAGGCGCAGAAGATCTTTACCCGAATCAAAAGCTATCCAAATTACAGGATTTTTGTCGCAAAGGCTAAAGGTGAGATCCTGGGAACATTTGCTTTGCTTATTATGGACAACCTTGCGCATATGGGCGCACCGTCAGGCATCGTTGAGGAGGTGGCAGTCCACCCGAATTGGCAGGGAAAGGAGATTGGCAAGCAGATGATGGAATTTGCAATGAATCGTTGCAGAAAAATGGGTTGCTACAAGCTTGCACTATCCAGCAATCTCAAGCGGGAAGCCGCCCACCGCTTTTATGAATCCTTAGGATTCCAAAAGCATGGATATAGCTTTCTTGTAGCGCTTGCTGGAGGAGGCAATAAAAGATGACCAAAAGAAACGAATGGGAGGAATTTTTTGACGGACACGCTCCAGTCTATATGGAGAATTCCTTCACCAAGCATACCTTGGCAGAGGTCGATTTTATCATCGAAGAGCTGCAGCTTCGGCCGGATAGCCGAATTCTGGACGTAGGCTGCGGTACCGGAAGGCACTCGGTTGAGCTCGCCAGGCGAGGATACCTGATGACGGGAGTCGACATCTCTTCTGGCATGCTGGCCCAAGCACGGAAGGCCGCCAAGAATGCTGGTGTCCGGGTCGAATGGATACATGCCGATGCCACGGAATTCAAATCAAACAATGCGTTTGATGCAGCCATATGTTTATGTGAGGGTGGCTTCGGCTTATTAGGTAGGAATGGCGATCCTTTTGAACACGGGTTGTCCATTCTTCGGAACATAAATGAAGCTCTTGAACCGAATGCAAAGATAATCTTGACTGCTGTCAATGGGTTAGCTTTGATTCGGAGGTTTAAACAAGCAGATGTGGAGAAGGGACGATTTGACCCCACCACAATGGCTGAGGTTTATCCCATGGAGTATGACAGCAGCGAAGGCAAGAAGAGCCTGCTGTTGAGGGAACGCGGGTTCGTGCCAACAGAGCTTGTTATGATGTTTCGTCAAACAGGATTCGAGGTTCAAAACATCTGGGGTGGAACCGCAGGCAACTGGGGACGGCGCAGAATTGACCTGGATGAGATTGAGATAATGATTATCGCAACTAAGACAGCTAATGTCGGGTAACAGGATGTTCGCACCTGGCGGAGTTCGTCCTTAGGGAAAACGTGAGACCGTAAGAACAAGAAACATGATTTGCGAAGTCATACTTCTATAGTATGAAAAACTTCAAATCCGGAAAAGCAAAGGTGGGCAGTACCGGAATGGTTTTTGACATCAAGAGATATGCCATTCACGATGGACCCGGCATTCGCACAACAGTTTTCCTTAAAGGATGTCTGTTGAACTGCTCCTGGTGTCATAATCCAGAGGGGAAAGCGAGGGAACAGGAATTTATGTGGTGGAAGGAAAGATGCATCGGATGCAGAGATTGTCAGAACGTATGCACCAAAGGCGCCATCTCTTTTCTGGATGATTCTTTTGTTTTTGATAACAAAAAATGCGACCTGTGCAGAGCTTGTGCGGACGCCTGTCATTCACAGGCCTTGAAGCTGGTTGGTAAAGAGATGACGGTAACCCAGGCGATGAAGGAGATAGAAAAGGACATGGTTTTTTACGATGAATCCGGAGGTGGAGTGACCCTTTCCGGGGGAGAGCCGCTTTTGCAGCCGGATTTCTCAGCCAGTCTTCTGAGAGCCTGCAAAGAGATAGGAATCCATACAGCTGTTGATACTTGTGGACATGCAGACTCAGACATCGTTTCAAAAGTCAGCAAACATGTAGACTTGTTTTTATATGACCTGAAATTAATTAATGACGAAAAACACGCAAAGTTCACCGGCGTATCGAACAAGCTTATCCTGGAAAATTTAAAAAGACTTTCGGATAATGGGCAGAAAATAATTGTGCGTTTTCCTCTTGTTCCAGGCGTAAATGATGATGAAAAAGATGTCTTAGAACTTGGGGGATTTGTCTCTTCCCTTAAGGGTGTAAAAGAATTAAGCATCCTCCCCTACCACAAAGCGGGAGTCGAAAAGTCTAAGCGGCTAAAGAAACAAACAGATTTGTTCTTTGTGAACCATTCTCCTTCTGTTGAAACATTAAGGGAAGTCGAACAGAAATTGAGGGGCTTTGGATTGAGAATCCAGATAGGAGGATAGTTGTATGATGTCGGAAAGAGTCAAACGCTTGAGGGATCAAAGCGTTAACGCAAAACCCTATATCTCCACTGAAAGAGCCCAACTGCTTACCGACTTTTATCAAAGCGGCGTTACGGATGCGGCTTCCATTCCCGTAGCTCGCGCCTTGGCCTTAAAATATCTGCTGGAAAACAAGACCATATGCATCAACGAAGGCGAACTGATCGTAGGGGAGCGAGGACCTGGGCCAAAAGCCACCCCTACCTATCCGGAATTATGCTGTCATACAGCCGAAGATCTGGAAGTGTTGAATTCAAGAAAAGTCACGCCTTTTCTGGTAGGCGAAGATGCCAAGAAAATCTACCGCGATAAAATTATCCCCTTCTGGAAAGGCAAGACCATGCGCGAACGAGTTTTTGCAGCCATGTCCTGTGAGTGGATGAATGCGTTTAATGCTGGTGTGTTTACAGAATTTATGGAACAGAGGGCGCCCGGTCATGCTATTTTAGACGACAAAATTTATCATAAGGGTTTGCTCGATTTTAAAGAAGAAATCAAGAACGCGTTGAATAATTTAGATTATTTCGACGATCCTGAAGCCTACGGTAAAGAACAGGAACTTAAGGCGATGGGGATATCTGCTGATGCGTTAATCATTTTTGCAGAGCGCCACGCCGAAAAGGCAAGGGAACTTGCCGAAGTGGAGACGAATTCCCAGCGAAAGAAGGAACTTGAGAAGCTCGCCGATGTCTGCTCGCGTGTCCCGGCCCATCCACCCACCGATTTTTGGCAAGCTCTACAGACGTACTGGTTTGTCCATCTGGGCGTCATAACCGAACTCAATGTCTGGGATTCCTTCAATCCAGGCCGGCTTGATCAGCATTTATATCCATTTTATAAAAAAGATTCGGAGGAAGGGAAACTGACAGAAGAGTTCGCAAAGGAATTGTTACAGTGTTTCTGGATCAAGTTCAATAATCAACCGGCTCCCCCTAAAGTCGATATCACCGAGGAACAGAGCGGCACCTATCAGGATTTCGCCCTGATCAATGTTGGTGGCTTGGGGGAAGATGGAACCGATGGTGTCAACGAACTCTCCTACCTCATATTGGACGTATTAGAAGAGATGCGCATAATCCAGCCGAGCACATGCATTCAACTCAGCCACAAGAACCTGGACCGATTTCTAAAAAGAGCCCTTGAAGTTGTCAGGGCTGGTTTTGGGCAACCTTCGATCTTCAATACCGATGTGATCATTCAGGAATTTCTGCGTGCTGGAAAATCGATGGATGATGCCAGAGCCGGAGGACCCAGCGGTTGTGTCACGATCAGTGCCTTCGGAAAGGAAAGTTGCACTTTGACGGGTTATTGTAATTGGCCAAAAATTTTTGAGATTACCCTGAACAATGGTATTGACCCGCAGAGTGGAAAGCAGATCGGTCTTCAAACAGGGAATTCGTCCAGTTTTACTTCCTTTGATGAGCTGATGGTGGCTTACAAAAAGCAACTTCAA
>LJVD01000088.1 GCA_001304225.1 candidate division Zixibacteria bacterium SM1_73 | reverse complement strand
ATCATAGTCTTCTCCCGGTCCATCGTATGTACGAACCCAGAGTTCAGTCCCCGAGGAATCATACTTTATGGTGGCATAATCGACGCCCCAATACGTGTGACAGCATCCTGTTACGTAGATATGCGCAGAACCGTCAAGGGCTACAGCGAAAGCTGCATCTTCGGAGTTTCCCGCTCCGTTGTATCTTCTCACCCACGCAGTATTTCCGCTCCGATAGTACCTTATCGTAGTACAGTCGCTATTACCCCAATTAGCTCGTCCGGTCACGTAGACATTTCCGGAATCATCCGTGGCTACGTCATATGCCGAATCCCAATAGTTTGCCAAGTCATTGAACCTCTTCACCCACGCAGTATTTCCATTAGGATAATACTTTATAGTGACATAGTCATAATCTGCCCCGCTGGTTCCCCAGCTTCTTCCGGTAACATACACATTCCCCGAACGATCCACGGCTATAGCATAAGCACAATCAGTGGAATCTCCCGTTCCGTTGTATCTTCTCACCCAGGCAGTATCTCCATTGGGGTAATACTTTATAGTGGCGTAATCATCATAGGTGCCACTGCCTCGACTCTTTCCGGTCACATAGACATTGCCAGAACCATCTACAGTTATGGCAAGAGCCTCGTCCCTGGAGCTCGCAGGTCCGTCGTATCTTCTCACCCACGCAGTATCACCATTTGGATAATACTTTATAGTGGCATAGTCATATCCTGTGCCGCTGCCAAATCGCGAAAATGAATAGTTTTTTGGTCATTTTTGGCTCCTTGTTTTTGAAGTTAGAGTGTGACCAAATTCTATGCCTTTGGTAGCGTGAAATCAATAAAAGTATAACTCAAAAATGGGAAAAGGCAAGGGAAATTTTCTAAAAACAATGACGAATGACGAATTAAAAATCTCACAACCGATTGAACAGACTTGTAGTGACCGAGGCGAATCTACTTGTAGTGAGCGAAGCGAATCTACTCGTAGTGAGCAGGGCGAATCTATTAAGCAGATGAGAAAACGATTATCAGCTTAATCTAAACAATCAGCTGTGAGGCATCTTTCCCCCCTCCACACGTGTGGGCAGACGTCCACCCGTCCGGGTGGAGAGGAGTTCACCCTGATAGGGATTCACCCTGAAGGGCACTAAGGGGTGGGTCCTTCCCCCAACTATTAACAAATTCTCTATTTATGGTGAGCTTCGAACCACAACTTTGATGGTGAAAAGGATAGCGCCGGTATTTATAAGAGACGTGTATATGATCCATGTAACGTTACTGAATTTACAAAACGGACAATTTTGAATTTCAAACTATGAATTCAACCAGCCCAAGCTTTTATATACTAACAGGAAACAGCAAAATAGTGAAAAAAATTAAAAACAACCGCCAGAAACACCAGATGCACCAGAACTACCGGTACTGCAAATCGTTATCGCCGTTGTTATGAACCGCATAGCTCGTATCACAGGACGACTGAAAAAGTGAAAAACAGTCATCCGCAAGTCCAGCATGTCCAGCAAGTTCGTAGGGGAGCATCCTGCCCTTCGGTCCTGAGACCTCAGGGTCGAAGGAAAGGGAATCACCCTGAAAGGAACCCCCGACCAACATTATAAACCGCAAAGGCAAAGCATTTGCACCCTAAAAACCGCAAAAGCAGAGCTTTTGCACTCCAAAAACCTCTTTATTCTTTCAATTTCACAATGGTGACGCCGGAGCCGCCTTCGTCCCACTCACCCAATCGATACTCTTCTACCCGATGATGGTGAGACAAGAATTCGCCGATTTTTTTTCGGAGAGCGCCGGTCCCCTTGCCATGAATGAGAGAGACCTGGGAAAGACCGGCTAAATAAGCATTATCCAGATATTTATCCACCACATCGAAGGCTTCCTCTGCCAAAAGACCTCTTAGGTCAATCTCCGGAGAGACATGCGGAACAGTATAAAGCGTCCCTATATACTCAGATTCAGCCTCAACCTTTTCTGTATCTTCGATTAGAGTAAGCTCACTCTCCTCCACGGTATAAGTTATGTTTCCAACCAATACTTTAATTTTCCCTGAGTGCTCGTCTTTTTCTGAAACCTCTCCCCTGATGCCCAGAGGTTCTATCCAAACTGCATCTCCGGGCTTGATGATTCCCAACCTTTGGGCCACCTTTTCCTCAAATTTCTCCAGCTCTTTGTTTATGGAGGTCTTTTTCTCCTCCAACACATGATGAGCCTCTTTGACCACCTGTTTTTCAGCCTGTGTCTTTCTGATCTGAGCTATTAGTCTTTCCAACTCCACCCTGGTGGTTTCCACCATCCGTTTTGCTTCCTTCAGAGCATTGGTTTTTAAATCTTTTTCCGAAGATTTTAATTTTTCCACCTTATCCTTGTAAAGTGTTATCAGCTCTTCAGAGACCTTCCTTTGCTCATCTAAAGTTTTTCGGTTCTCTCTCACCGTCCTCAAGTCCTTTTCCAAACTCTCCAAAAGATGTCCCAAATCCCTTTCTTTGCTTCCCAGAAGTTTTTGAGCAAATTCGATTATATCCTGGGGCATTCCCAATCTCTGGGCGATCTCTATGGCATAGCTTGATCCGGGATAGCCGACCTGAAAACGGTAAGTGGGAGTCAAAGTCTCCTTGTCGAATTCTAAAGAGGCATTTCTTATCTGAGGATATTCTTCAGCCAAAATTTTTAATGCTCCATGATGGGTGGTGACGATCACCTTAGCTTCCTTTTTGATCAACCGCTCCATTATCGCCTCACCCAAAGCTACCCCCTCCTTAGGATCTGTTCCACCGCCTAACTCATCCAACAAGATCAAAGTTTCCGAATCAGAATTATCCACAGCTTTTTTGATCTGGGTCATATGGGAGGAAAATGTGGAAAGGGACATCTCGATCGATTGCTCGTCGCCGATATCTGCATAGATCTTTTTAAAGACGCAAATCTCAGAGTAAGGCGCAACCGGTATGTGAAGTCCGGAAAGAGCCATCAGGGTCAAAAGCCCCACGGTCTTCAAAGCCACGGTTTTGCCTCCGGTATTGGGACCGGTTATGATCAAAGCGCTGTAGTCTTTACCCATACTCAGGGAAAGAGGGACTACGGTTTTCTTTGCCGCCTCACCTTCTTCTCCCTTATCAATCGTTGGAAAAAAGTCACCGGAGACATTGAGCAAAGGATGCCGGGCTTCGATTAGATTAATGAAACCTTGTTCATTTAAGAGAGGAGGATTGCCATCATAGTCAGAAGACAGTTTGGCCTTGGCATAAATGAAATCCAATCTCTGCAGAGCTTTCGCTGTGATTTTCAAATCTTCCAATTCACCTCGGATCATACTGGTGATCTCTTTTAAAATCCTTTCGATCTCCCTTTCTTCCTCCAGAGAGAGTTCTCTTAGTTGATTATTTAACCCCACCACCACCAAAGGCTCTACAAAGAGGGTGGCCCCGCTTTTGGATTTGTCGTGCACGATCCCCCTCTGTTGAAAAAACTCCGCCTCCTCCATGGGAATCACATATCTGTCATCCCTTATGGTGATTATGTCATCCTGTCTGGGACCTTTTACTTTACGAGCTCCTATGATCGACTGAAGCTTATCCAGCAACCTGTTTCTTACTGTTTTTTTCTGGTGGCGGATATCTGAAAGTTTGCCCGAGGCGGAATCCTTTATCTCGCCAGACTGATCCACAGCCGAATTTATGGCAGCTTGTATTTGATCGAAACTCCTTAACTGCGAAACCAATTTAAAGATGTTGGGATATTTTTCTTCTCTGGATTTCATAAATTTTAAAAGCGCTCCTGAAACCGCCAACATCCCTCCGATATCTAAAAGCTCCCCCGGTTCCAGATAGATTCCCTCAATTTCTGCTTTTTTCAAGGATTCCCGGATATCCCTAATTGACGAAAGGGGAAACCTCTCTTCATACAGAAGAATCTCCTTTAACTCGGTGACCTCTCTGATCTCTTTTTCGATGATCTCCTTGTCTTTGTAAGGAAAAAGAGCAACACAAAGCTCCTTACCCCAATCGGAGAGACAGCGGGAAGAGAGTATCTTCTTTATCTTATCGAATTCTAAAACTTTTAAAGTACGTTGATCCATCTTCTACAAAACAAAGACTTCTAACGGTGGTAACCATCAAAAAAATTCCCAACAGAAGAAGCCAACCACACAGATAAAATCCATTACCTGTGGACCCAGAATTCGGACGATCTGTCGGGAAAATTAAGTTACACCTATTAACTGATACTTCTGAATTTATTCCTCTATCTTCCAAAATAGTGTTCCATGTCATCGATGATTCTTTTCACATTTGCGTCATCTGAGGAGGAATCTATGATCCTTCGGGAACCTTCGGCAGGCTTTGCCTTCAAAGCGTCTTTTATCTTGTCGATCAGATAGGGACTTTGGGGATGAGCGAATGCCGTTCCCTCATAGATAAGAGGGACAACACCCCTCATGGCTGGAGCAAAGAAGGATGAGTCCAATTTGGCCACGATCGAATCCGGCAGCGGGAGCAAAACCAACAAGAAAAGCAAGAAGCCGATCAGAATCCAGCCCTGAAACGCTCCAACAACTGCTCCTCCTATCTTATCCACGTTTCCCAGAGGACGTAGCGAAGCCACTTTATAGAAGAGATTGCCTAACAATTTGGCCACAATGTAAACTAAGACAAACATGAAGATAAAGCTTACGAACACGACCATGATGGTAGATACCTTCATGTGTGTCACCAGCTTGCTGGTGGTCCAGTCGACATAGTTGATGGAGAAGATCACCCCAACTATAAAGGATACCACGCCGAGCAGCGCAGAGAAAAATCCCCTTTTGGAACCGATGAAAATGGCCACCAGCAGAAGTACCAAAAGAATGTAATCAGCTATGTTCATCTTTCTCCCCTCGCTTTCTTTCCACCTGTGGTAAGAACCGTAAGGTTCGCCCTTTGGTGGAATTGCCCATTAGCTTTCAGCCCTTTACCTCCAGTAAGAGCGAAAAAGCAAAAGCTAATTGGCTACAAAAGACAACACGTTACCTCCTCATTTTGAGGTAACGTGCGATCTTTTTGTGAACGTTTATATCTCATCTTGCCCACCCATACAGCTATCCCTTCGCCCATAAGGGATTGAGGATCAGCTGGTTACAACATAAAGATTATGGGTAAAGGCTAAATTGTCAATGGGCCTTGGTGCGAACTAACCGAGAGATTCAATCTGGAATCACATACCCTTATCTCCAGCCAGACAACGTTTTTTTAGTAAAACATCAATAGCTATTCGGACATAGATTGTAGTTTGAATGAGACCAACTCATTGACCTTCTTCCCGTCTGCCCTTCCTTTGACTTTGGGCATGACGGTCTTCATCACCTTGCCCAAATCGGAAGGCGCTGAAGCATTCACCTCTCTTATAGCTTCATCCACGATCTGGAAAAGCTCCTTCTCCTCTAACTGCTTCGGCATATACTCCCAGATGACCTCCAACTCCGCCTTCTCACCAGCGACCAGATCCTCCCTTCCTCCCTTTTCAAACTGCTCTATGGAGTCTTTATGTTTTTTTATGGACGAAGATAAAACTGAAATCACATCCTCATCGGTAAGTTCTGAACGTTTTTCGATCTCCTTATATCTGATCTCCGATTTTAAAAGTCGGATCACCCTTAATCTTACCTTATCCTTAGTGGTTAAGGCTCTCTTCATATCCTCGGTAATTCTCTCTTTGATGTTTTTTTCTGATTTACCCTGGATATGCCTTTCTTCCTTTGCGGGCATAAATCAGATTTCCTCTCTCTCTCTTCGTCTGTTTTTTCTTCTGGCCGCAGCCAACTTCCGCTTGCGACGTTCCGACGGCTTCTCGAAGTGCTGATGCTTCCGGATATCTGACAAAATACCAGACTTCTCACAGGATTTATTGAATCTGCGCAAAGCCTTCTCAAAGGTCTCATTATCCCGAACTATCACATTGGTCATCTCATCTCAAACCCCCTTTCCTCTCCATGTATTTTTCACTCCTTCAATATTATTATATCAAACAATTCCACCCTTGTCAAGAAAGATTTGCCAAAATGCCTCGATTTTTCTTTAGATTCTGATCTGATCGTCATCTCTTGATCTAACAGGGTGTCAATTAACAACTTGCAAGGCTAAGGGTGAGTCAGAAATTCTCGGCGGGAGATGATGCTTTTTTCCCTTAACCTGTTTTTGACTCAAAAATATACCAACATCTTGGATTTTACTCTGCTTCTTGCTTCCTCTTGCCAGAAAAGAGATCCTTTATTGAATTTGACATATATTGCAATGACCTGGGATGCTTACTTATATTATTGGGTGAGTTAATGAATAGTGAAAAGCCAAGCCCAGAGATGGGATCTCCTGTCCTCTTCTTGCCGAATGGATAGACTTTTTTTGCCACCAGGGCAGAGGGAGTATCCTGATTTTTTGGAAGTTAAGACGCTATTTTGGGTTATCGAAAAAAGCAACGCAATTCGTCCCGATCTATTGTTAATTTGCTGGGCGGTTTTATTTTTCCATTATGGTTCGCCTTACCACACTTAAGGGCACCCGCCAAAATACTACTATTTCACCGTTGAAAAAAGATCAAAAAAAGGTCAGGAGGTTAACTCCTGACCCTCTAAAAGGAGGTTCTTTTGTGTTTTTCTTTTCACCGCCGAAAACTACTCTCCAGAGTCTGCGCTTTTTACTCCCAAGTAGGGGGAGGAAAGTGTTGTGAGTGAAATTTCAAAATCTCCACGAGCCGGTCGTGTATGAAGTTCCTATGTCCCGCTGGATAATTCTCATACCCCGGATATTCCACATAAGTATTCTCTATCCCATGGTGGGAAAGAGTTTGATGAAATTTTTGAACTCCCTCGTAGAGCTTTAGTTGGTCATGGTCTCCGCAGTCGAGATATACCTTCAATTCCCTAAACCCACCATTAGGATTCAGTAAAGTTTTTATATCATGGTCCATCCATCTATTCCATATTTCAGAACCCTCGAGGATGGTCCTGGTGGAATCAAAAGGCAAATCCACACCATATTTTTTTCCTCCTATGTTCAGGAGCTCAAAGAATTGAGGATCATCGGGATCGGTATCAGCCAGATCATGAGGAGAGAAAGCAGCCGCCATGGCAAAAACAAGTGAGGTCAGAGGCTTCTCCGCTGCGGGGGCGGGACTTATTTTCCTGTACATGGAATCGGAGAAATCATGGTCCGGAATTCCATTCTCCCTGAATACCAAATCAATCATCTCCTTGTTTAATAAGGAGCCGAACAACAGAAAGGGGCTCATGCCACTCACCGCGTAAAAGAGAGTAGTATCGTATTTCACCGCCATCTTAAAAGCACCATATCCTCCCATACCATGTCCGCTTATGGCTTTATATCTGGGATTTGGAATAATCTCCTTGGTGTCCGGATCTTTTTTTGCCACCGTATGAAAGGTAGTATCAATAATAGCCATTACCTCATCTAATAAATGGTCCTCGTACCTGCCGATCAAATCTGAATTCGTATAAAAACTTCCACCCAGAGAATTCCAGCCATCCGGCATAACAATTATCATGGGCTGGATCTCTTCCTCGGCAATCAAACGATCGGCTATTTGCCCGACCTTATAGAAGTTTACAAACGTCGAATAATCATCTCCAAAATCATGTAGCAAATACAAAACCGGAAAACCTCGGTCCAAAAGAGGGAAATGGCGTTCTAAATCGTATTGCGGGGGCAGATAAACATATACCAACCTCGCTGAAGGGTCGTCCAACATGTTGTCCCGCAAAGAGATGTAACCTCCCGGTGGAGGTTGAAGTTTCCAAGGCTCGTTGAAGGGGTAAGTGGTCCTTATGGGATTATCCCTTTTTCCGCAACTTACCAGTACTGAGAAAAGCAAAGCCAAAAACAAAAGTCCGATAAATACTCTTTTCATTTTCTTATTCCTCCTCTATGGTGAAGATATTGAACCACGATTAGATCCTATGGATGAGAATTGAGATTAAAAACGATAGATTAAAGAGAAACAGGATGAATGCAAAGCCATCTTATACTCCCCAGGCAGATTATCAAATAAGCCATCCTGGTTTTGATCTATAATGCCGGATATTTCTCTTTTTTTGTGAGCAACCAACTCATAATTATAGCTAAACTCGAAGGAGTTTAGTTGATAGGAAAGTCCCACATTGAAACAGTTTTTATCTCCCACATCCGGAATCAGTAGGGTGAAGGTGGAATTGGGAATGGTAGACTCTTCAAAAAAGTATCCGCCTCTGATTGATAGGTTTTCTCCAAGGAGATATTCTCCTCCCACACTGAATTTGGTGATATCATCCCACTCAAAGAGGAGCTTAGATTCATCTGGATGCAGGTCATACGATAAGGTATCATCAATGATAGGGAAATCTAAAAACAAATCTTCCACGTCCAGGTAATCTAATCGAGACCAGTTGCTGGAACTGACATCGAAAGTAAGGGTCAATCTCTCCAAGGGGTGGTAGGCAATCCCAATCCCTAAATCACCTGGAAGGGAAAGGGTGGATTCGAAATTTCCATTGGAATATCTACGAATTCTCCCATCAAGCCATGAATGAGAAACGACTTTAGGAAAATACATTTCCATATCCAAGCGACCGTCTAAGTCCATATCGATGGGGCTTCTATACGAGAACCCAAATTGAAGCTTGGGACTGGCTTTATACAAGATTCCAGCGTTGAATCCCATTCCCCAACCATCAGTCTCTAGATCCCAATCCACCGGGAAATACTCATAGGGGCGAGGAAAATCCGTAGGTGCCAAAACCACCCTTCTTAGTCCGAAATCTGCTCGCTGGATACTTAGACCTGCCCCCAAGGAGAGCTTGCCCTCCATAAAATCCTTGGCGAAGGTAGGATGAATATCCCATATGATGATATCGGTCTGATGATCGAATTTAGGATAGGAGATTTCGTTGTCATAACCCATTGGAGGCTCATAGAGGTCCCATCTGGATTCCAACTTGTAGGGAACAAAAAAGGCGATGCCTCCAGAAAACCCTTCAATCTGGGTAAATTTGTAAAAGCCTGAGAAACTCGGTAGGAAAAAGGCTTTGTCCTCCGGGTAAAGGGTCGCATCCTCATACCCTATTGGGTAGAGATACTCACCTTGTCCAAAATGAATTTTTGGAGTGAATTCGGGACGAAAATTAAGAGTGTAAAAGTTGATGCTAAACTCGGAGTTGGGTAGATATGCAAGTCCCGCTGGGTTCCAGAAGGAGGCACTCCAATCGTCAGCTAATCCTCTGAAAGCTCCTCCCATGGAAAGCGCCTTTGAACCAATACCAGGAAGAGCAAAACCGCCACCTTTGACCGCAGAGCCGTTAAATAGGAGAAGAAACGTCAATGAAAACAGGAAAACAACGCTACAACGAATCTTCATTTTTCACCTCATCCGTTAGTGGTTTTTGAATTCCTTTACCTCTCGATAATCTTAACCTTTCAATTTTTATCTAAAGGCTCATTTAAGTTTCTCAAAATTACAACATAATCTTTTCTTTGTCAACAATTTTTTTATTGCCTAAAAAAAAAGTTTTTTAAGAGATCAGATGCCACAGATCAGCCATAAATTGAGTACCAGCCCTCATAGTGTTCAATTTTGATTGAGATGAAAATACTTATACGTATTGCGAAAAGGTCAATAGGTTTATCCTAACTTCACCCTTTCAGACACTCTCTTTACTTATATGAGTGAATATTTGAAAGGATGCGTCCAAAGTTTTAGGTATGAAGTAAGAGAGTTAAAGGGTGTGTTGGGGATTGGGTAAAGAGATGGAGGAGGAAAGAGTTAAGTTTTTGGGTTGGTTTAAGGCCCGCGCATTTGGTGAAACCTGCTAACT
>LJVD01000087.1 GCA_001304225.1 candidate division Zixibacteria bacterium SM1_73 | reverse complement strand
GATTTCTGTCAATCGGATCGCCCAAATTGATAGCAGCAAATGTATAGCCTGCTTAGCCTGTGTGAACCAATGTCCTCAAGGAGCGATAGCTGTCAAGTACCTCCAGTAGATGAAGAGATTTTCTTTCAAAGGGTTAACAAGATAAAAAATAGAGGGACCATCTTGTATTATGATGAAAAGACGAAAAAAACCTACAATTGAAATTGTGAGAGTTCACAAAATAGAATTCTAACCTTTTTTCAACGGAGGTGAAAAATGCCGAGAGGTGACGGAACAGGACCAACGGGCCAAGGACCCGGAACAGGGAGAGGCATGGGAATGGGACGTGGTAGGGGCAGAGGACGTATGGGCGGTAATCGTCCAGGAGCTGGACCGAGCGGTAATTGTGTATGCCCATCCTGCGGAGCAAAAACCCCACATCAAGTAGGAGTCCCCTGCTATGACGTAACCTGCCCTAAATGCGGCGCCAAGATGATAAGAGCGTAAGGGTGGAGATGATTGATATTTGAGGTTTTTCAAAAAAGTCAACTTAGGGCAAGCTGTCGGAGTTTGGAAAAAGATAGAGTGTCAAGTCGCCAGGGTCTCCGATCTCAAGACACAGAATTCGTGCTTCAGCTTGACCATTGTTTTCTCGAAAAATGCATCCCTTTCTCGGCTCACCTAAAGGTGAACACTCCAGTTGACGCTCTGAGGGTAGTTTTTCGGTGATTCCTTTTTCGATCTTGGAAAACAAAAGGGAGACTTATGCCAATATACGAATATCGATGTGAAGATTGTGGTAAAGTGTCAGAAATCCTCCAGATGGGACCCAAGCAAGAAGAACCGCTCGTATGCCCCGATTGTGGTTCAAGCAAAATGAGGAAATTGATATCCTCTCCCGCTTCCATCATAATGGGAAATTCTACTCCTAAAGGGACTACTTGCTGTGGACGAGAGGAACGATGTGATACTCCTCCATGCTCTACTGATGGAACTTGTCCTATGGATCCATAATTCGGACAAGAGAGATGGATAGCTTTTTGCTTCAAAGTGAAGAAGGGTAACTGGAGTGTCAAACTTTAGTTTGACCAGCTATTCTTCGGAAATAGAACGCTTTTTTGGTCCACCTAATGGTTATCAACTAATTATGCTGACGATCCTACATGACGCCATAGCTCTTTTGAGCCGTTCGAGAGTTCGTAGGGCGGACACCCTGCTCGCCCGATGTTAGCGGGGCTGGGGAGCCCTTCCCTCGGACTGCCTCGCACTGAGTGCGCTCGGCACGAAGTGAGTCCTCGGGACGAAGTCAGGGTGAATCGCTTCAGGATGAACCCCGCCTACGAGTCCCCTATGGCAAGATTTGTCAATTTAAGAGGTTGATGACCATAAGGTGGACACTCCAAGGCACTCTTTGGGGCTGATTTATTTAAAGGAATTACCCAGCAGGTTTTGCCTTGATTAAAAGGCGATAGAAAGGCAGATGTCGAATGATCATCTCAGTTGCCAGCGGCAAAGGCGGAACCGGAAAGACGACCATAGCCACGAGCCTGGCTCTTCTTTTGTCTGAAGAAAGATCGCAAAAGATTCAATTCCTTGATTGCGATGTAGAAGAGCCAAATGCATACATTTTCTTGAAACCTCAAATCAAGAAAACTCAGCCGGTAAATATCCTTGTCCCCCAGGTTGACAAGAGGAAATGCAACTTCTGTGGCGAGTGCGCCAAAGTCTGTGTCTATAATGCAATAGTCGTGTTAAAAAGAGAGGTTTTAGTCTTTCCCGAACTCTGTCATGGTTGCGGTGGATGCAGTCTTCTTTGTCCAGAGGATGCGATTACCGAAGCGGAGAGGAAGATGGGAGTGATAGAAGAGGGACAAGTCCGCAGGATCCAAATTCGGACAGGCCCGATCAGATTTATTCAGGGGCGGCTTAACATTGGTGAGCCCATGGCCACTCCTCTGATAAGAGCCATTAAAAAGAAAATTAATCCGGATGGGGTTACCATTATTGACGTTCCGCCCGGAACCTCCTGTCCGGTAATTGAGGCTGTGCATCGAAGTGACTTCTGCATTCTGGTGACTGAGCCTACCCCTTTTGGACTGAATGATCTCAAGTTGGCAGTTGAGGTGATGAGAAAGCTAAGGATCGATTGTGGAGTGGTCATCAACCGAGCAAACATAGGTGATGACAGGGTGAAAGAATACTGCCACAGGGAGTCCATCCAGATTATGGCTGAGATACCTTATGATCGAAATGTCGCAGTTCTTTATTCCTCAGGCATCCCTATGTTGATTGAAGGAGAAAAGTACAGAAAAATCTTTAGTCAGTTGTGGGCGTCAATTGAGAGGAGAGTTGGATAGATGAAACAGTTGACCGTGATAAGTGGCAAAGGGGGAACTGGAAAGACAGTCATCACGGCTTCATTTGCTGCTCTGGCTGAAAAAAAGGTGATGGCTGATTGTGATGTGGATGCCGCCGATCTCTATCTCCTGCTCCATCCTGCGATAAAAGAAACCCACGAATTTAGAGGAGGAATGAAAGCAATATTAAATGAAGAGGTATGCACAGATTGCGGCAAGTGCTTAGAGGTCTGTCGATTTGATGCCATCAGGGAAGACGAAAAACACAACTCAGAAAAGCAAATTCAGACAACCATTGACCCCATCTCCTGTGAGGGCTGTGGTGTTTGTGCTCTGATCTGCCCGGTGGAAGCCATTCAAATGCAAGAGAACCTTTCCGGGGAATGGTATGTTTCAGACACAAAATATGGACCTATGGTTCATGCCAGGCTGGGAATCGCAGAGGAGAACTCTGGGAAACTTGTGACCGTGGTGAGACAAAATGCCAGACTTATCGCTGAGAAGAATAAATTGGATTTGGTGATCGTGGATGGTCCGCCGGGCATCGGCTGTCCGGTCATCGCCTCCATAACAGGAGTGGATCTGGTTATGGCGGTTACCGAACCCACTATTTCGGCTATATCCGACTTAGAAAGGGTGTTGGCTCTCGTCCGCCATTTTGAAATAGAACCCGTGGTCTTAATCAACAAATATGATATAAATTTGGAAAATACCGAAAAAATCACAAATTTCTGTGAAAAGGAAAACATTGAGATTGTGGGAAAAATTCCTTTTGACAATACTTTTACCCAAGCTATGGTAGAGGGGAAAACGGTCATGGAATACAAGGATTCCGATCTGGTAGAACGAATCAAAAATATTTGGGAAAGAATCTCCACAAGGATAAGAAAATGAACAAAATGATATATGGACCGGTTCCCTCACGCAGATTGGGGATTTCTCTGGGAGTGGACATTGTTCCTTATAAAACCTGCAGCTATGATTGTGTCTATTGCCAGTTAGGAAAAACCACCAATCAGACTTTGAAAAGAGAATCCTACGTCGGACCTTCTTCTTTGTTGGATGAATTAAAAGAAACGATCGACTTAAACAGCGATATCGACTCCATAACCTTTTCCGGCTCAGGTGAACCAACTTTGAATAAAGATATTGGTCAGATGATAGAGAAGGTAAAGGAATTTACTCAGATTCCAGTGGCAGTCCTGAGTAATGGGTCTTTGTTGTGGGATGACAAGGTCAGAGAAGATTTGTCTTTGGCTGATCTGGTTGTCCCCTCGTTGGATGCCGTCTCAGAGGAAATCTTCCAAAGAGTCAATCGTCCAATTAAAGGTTTGGAAATTGGAAAAGTTCTGGATGGTATAAAAGCCTTGTGCAAACGGTTCAAAGGAAAAATCTATCTGGAGATCATGCTGGTCAAAAATATAAATGACTCAGAGGAGGAGATAGAAAAGATCAACCGATTTGTAAAGAATCTAAGAGTTGATAAAATTCAACTCAACACCGTGATCCGACCTCCCGGTGACCCAAATGCAAAGCCATTGAACAAAGAGGAACTAATCAAAGTCAAAGCTCTTTTTGATCCAAAACTCAAAGTGGAACTGATCCCTGATTTCAAAAGAGAAACAAGTAGAGTTTATCAAAAGGATCTGGAACAAGGAATAATCGAACTTCTCAAAAGAAGACCTACGCAAAAAGAAGAGATGGCGATCTCTTTGGGGGTTCATCCCAATGAGATTGTAAAGTATCTCCAGATTTTGGAAGAAAAGAAAATAATCAGAAGATCACAAGCCAAAGACAAGTCCGGAGTCTATTTTATTGTCGCTTAATGGAGGAAAGCGATGAGAACCTATTTGGAATGTGTCCCATGCATTATCGAACAGACAATTAAAACCGCCAGAGATTTGACCCAGGATTGGGAAAAAAAGGAGATTTTGGTACAGAAGGTGTTAGAGACTTTAAGTAATATTTCTTACAACCAGTCTCCACCTTATCTGGGCAGGGAGGCACATCGAGTGATCCGTAAGATCCTGGACAATCCGGACCCTTACCTAAAGATGAAAAAAGAGTTCAACCGGGTGGGAAAGGAGCTTTTTCCTTCTTTACAAAAGCGGGCAAATCATTCAAAAGACCGATTTGCCGATGCCGTAAAGCTTGCCATTGCCGGCAACATTATTGATTTTGGTCCTCAACATCACTTCGAGCTGATGAGAACCATTGATAAAGTTTTACTGGCGAAGGCTGCCATTGACCATACTGGAAGTTTAAGAGACGATATAGAATCAGCCTCAACTATTCTCTATTTGGGAGATAATGCCGGGGAGACGTTCTTTGATAAAATCTTAATTGAGAAGATGCCCCCAAAGGAAATCTATTACGGGGTGAGGGGCAGTCCAGTGATCAACGATGCCACCTCTGAGGATGCCTATTGGGCAGAGTTAGATAAAGTGACTAAGATCATCTCAAACGGTTCTGATGCGCCGGGGACCATCCTTGAAGATTGCTCAGGTGAATTCAAGGATATATTTGCCAGATCCGATCTGGTGATCGCCAAAGGACACGGAAACTACGAAACCCTAAACGAGATCAAAGGAAAAAAGTTTTATTTTCTGCTCATGGTGAAGTGTGAAACCATAGCCAAAGATGTTGGCTGTTCGGTGGGGGATTTCGTGGTCAAGAAAATACAGAATGCCGTTCAACCCTGAACCAATTTCCAATGGTATCAAAGTCCAGATGCAGCAGAGGACATGCAAGGGTAGGAGAGTACAGGGGAAGAAATCGATCGACACGGACCAATCTTGGCAGCCCTTAGAGACGGCAAGACCGTCATCTCTCATGGCATGGGCAGGCGGATTTATAATTGACCTCAGGAAGGCAGAGATTGAAGTTTGTGTGACTGACCAGGCCGATCTTAAAAGAGCACTTGAACTATGTCTCAGCGGTGAGTTGGTTGACAGGCCGGAGTTGGGATGTGATCACAAACATGAATAATGAGAACTCACTGATCTGAACAGATGTTTGTGGTTTCTCCCACTCACACAAGCCTCTGACCTCAGCTTTGCTCGGAGTGGATTGGCTCTTTGCAAACCGGTGAAACGTTGTTCATGAATTGTAAAACAATGGTGCTCCATTTTGCTCCGGGCTGAGGGCGGATGGGAATGAGATAAAAAGTCTTATTTTTGTCGATAGGATCAAAAAATTTTGTATCGTTAAAGGAGATTATTAAGGAGCTGTCCGTGCGCAAAGTCCTTTTAATGGGCAATCCCAATGTGGGCAAGAGTGTGATCTTCTCAAGGCTCACTGGGGTGAATGTGATTGCCTCCAACTATCCGGGGACCACGGTTGAGTTCACCAAAGGATATATGAGACTGGGCGGTGAGAAGGTGGAGGTCATCGATGTACCCGGAACTTATAGTCTTAATCCCACATCTAAAGCAGAACAAGTTGCAGTTGAAATGTTAAAGGAAGGTGATCTGGTAATCGATGTGGTGGATGCTACAAATCTGGAGAGAAATCTCAATCTCACGTTACAATTGCTAAACAACGGAAAGCAGGTGGTGGTGGCTTTGAATCTCTGGGATGAAACCAGACACATTGGCATCTCAATTGATGCGGAGAAACTCGGGGAAATCCTGGGCGTGCCGGTTGTCCCCACCTGTGCTATAACCGGAGAGGGGATCAAAAGGTTAGTTTCAGAGCTCCCCAACGCCAAGACCAATTCCTTTGAATATGAAGAAGAAAGAAGATGGGAAAAGGTGGGAGAAATTGTAAGCCAGGTCCAGAAGATAACTCATCGCCACCACACTTTCTTGGAAAGATTAGAAGATGTATCCATAAAGCCGGTTACCGGAATCCCTTTGGCCCTGGTGACATTGTATGTGGTGTTTAACATAATCAGATTCATAGGTGAAGGACTTATAGGATTGATCTTTGAGCCGATATTTGAAAACCTCTGGGCACCCTTGATGATGAGGTTATCTGATCTTCTGGGAAATCAGGGTTTCATCCACGATCTTCTTATCGGAAAATTGGTAGAAGGGGGTATAGACTTTTTTGAATCGCTGGGACTTTTGACCACCGGATTATTCGTGCCCTTTGCCGCTGTGCTACCTTACGTTTTTGCCTTTTACCTGGTTTTAAGCTTCCTGGAGGACTCAGGCTATCTTCCTCGCCTGGGTGTTTTGGTTGACAACGTTTTGCATAGATTCGGATTGCATGGACTCTCCATCATCCCCATGATGCTGGGCTTGGGTTGCAATGTTCCTGGAGCAATGGCCACCCGGGTTTTGGAAACAAGAAGAGAAAGATTCATCGCGGCAACTATGATGGCCATAGCGGTCCCTTGCATGGCACAGACCGCCATGATAGTGGGATTGATTGGACGATATGGGGCAAGAGGTCTGGGAGCAGTCTACGGAACTTTGTTTATAGTTGGGATAGCACTTGGACTTATACTCAATCGAGTCTTAAAAGGGGAAAGTCCTGAAATCTTTGTTGAAGTCCCTCCTTACAGATTACCTTACTTTGGAGCACTTCTGAAGAAACTCTGGATAAGAACCAAAGGCTTTCTTAAAGAAGCCATCCCCTATGTTCTTTTGGGAGTCTTCATCATCAACGTTCTATATTCATTCGGAATAATTCAATTCATCGGCCGACTAACTGCCCCAGTAATCACCGGAATCTTAGGGCTTCCCCAGGATGCTGTGGGTGCTCTTATTATTGGATTCCTACGCAAGGACGTGGCAGTAGGAATGCTCCTTCCTCTGGGATTAAACCTGTCCCAACTTATAGTGGCCAGCGTGGTCTTGACCATGTACTTCCCCTGTGTGGCAACCTTTGCCGTTTTGATCAAGGAGTTGGGAATAAGAGACATGTTGAAATCCGCCTTGATCATGATCTCTTCTGCTTTGATTGTGGGAGGAATATTGAACCTTATCTTGTAAAGGGGGAAATGGTTTTATCTTGTGTTGCTTTACCTTTCCCCTATCTCCCCTTCAGGGTGAATCTCTTCAGGATGAACCCCTCTCCATTCTGAGGTGTGTCGCAACCCGGAAAAAACACAGTTGTCATTCTGAACGAAGCCCTGCACCATCTGGTGCGGGGCGGAGCGAAGAATCTAATACTTTCAATAAGTTAGAAAGTCGAGATTCTACTCCCGCCAGAGGCGGGATGAGAATGACATTATGACACAGCCTCTGGTGGGAGAGGGGAAGGGGGAAACATTCACAACAGATGGAGCAGACTAAGCGGATTAAAATTCAAGAGATCAGCTTAATCCGATCAATCAGCTGTGAGGCTTTCTCCCAGGGATAAAGAGAGAAAAATTGACACTATCGAAATCAAAAGCACCAGAGAATACAAAAAGGCAAACGACGTGAGTTGAATGATCAAACCGCCCACCGCAGAGAGAAAGATTGTAGGTCCTACGATGGTGTTTAAGAACCCCACATAGATGGGTCGTCGATCCTCGGGCGCAATCTCCAGAAGATAGTTGGTATAGCCCATGTCCAATCCGGCGATAGTTGCCCCCAGAAAAAAGAAAATCGAGCCATAAAGCCAAACCGGAATTTCTGCTAAGATGCTCAAAATAAGCAAAAGCGGACAGATTGTTGAGCAGATCGCCGAGAGAAGCAAGACTAATTTGTTGCTTTTGTTATTGCTCAGGTATCCCCATAGAATGTTGGAGGAGAGGTATCCTGCCATCTGAACTGAAAGGAATATGCCGGCTATGCTGGTGGGAATAAGCAAATACTCTTTAGCGAAGATAATATAGAATGGAAATCCCAAAACATAAGCACCAATGGCGACCCGGGTCCAGATAAGCATTCTGAAATTTCTGTCCCTTTTGACGGTTTCAAATCCGAGGCGCAAGTTTTCCCTGAACCTTCCTCTTTCAGGTCGCTTCCCTACAGGTGGCTCTTTCACTAAAGAAAAAGAGAGTAAGGCAAGGATGATTAGGGCTGCCGCTACTGTAAACATAATTCCGAAATTTTTGGGGAAATTATGGGTTCTCAAAATCCTTTCTATCAGGATTCCAGCCAAAGCTGCCAATCCTCCACCAAAAAACATCCTCATTCCAAAGAAGCTTCCCCTTTTTCCTTGCGGTATGGTCTTTCCCACAACATCGGTGAATGCTACTCCAGCCAAGCCACCTCCCAGAGCATAGATCGAGAATAGAAAGAAGAAACCGATCAGAAGGCAGAAAGGATTCACCGCTTTTGAAAAAAAGACCACCATGGCCAGCAGCAGAAATGATCCCCCTCTCAGAAAAGCCATTTTGACATAAAGGGGCATTTGGTCTTTCTGGTGTAGGGTCACGGCAGCCACTGCCATCTGAGGCAGAAACCAGCCCAGCGCCTCCAAAGTGGAGGCTAATCCTACCAGGATGTTAGAAGAAGTTAGTTTGCTTATAAAAAGTGGTAGTACTGTGGAACCATTGGTAAAAGCCCAGGCGAAGTTGAACAAAACCCCATTTGCCACCCCTAAGAAGAAATTTCGCTTAAAATGTTTTTCTACGAATTGATGTCGATTTAAAGAGGTTGTTGACATGGCAGGAAGTTACTGCTACAAAAAGCAATTGTCAAGGTGGGTCTTGTTGGGATTTTCTTCAACTATACGGTATGACAGATTGGGTCAATCTCGCAGCGACTCACAAATGGCTTTGCCTTTCTGCCATTCCGATGAAGGGACCCTACCTATCCCTCCCTGTACAGACCGGAGACATGGGTAACAGGTGTTCGGGGACATGGGTAACACTTTTAGGTTTTTTCATTCATGTTAATTGTATAGATCTTTTGATG
>LJVD01000086.1 GCA_001304225.1 candidate division Zixibacteria bacterium SM1_73 | reverse complement strand
ATATTCTAGTCAGGTGCGCAGGGCACCAGACGTACGAGGCTCTCATTTTTCTGCCAGTCTCTTTTCCAATTTTTCCACCACTTTGGTCAGATCGTCCAGCTTTTTGTGGTGCTTTGCCAGTTCGTCTTTTTCTTTTCCTCTGACCTTGGCGGTTACCTTCTCCACCCTTTCGTCGATTTTGGTTTTGAGCTTTTTCATCCTTTCATCGTGTCCCTTCAAAAGCTCCTTAACCGCCTTGGCTTTGTCGGATTGAGACATCTCCCCCCGTTTGACCATCTCGTCCACCATTTTTTCAGCCTTCTCTTTGGTCAGATCGAAGACTCCCAGCCCAAACAAGACCGATTTCTTGAAAAAATCCACGGTTATCTCACCTCCTCTGGAGTGAACCATACGGTTCACTCCTCTGGCTATGAGTAAACGGATTAGCTTTGACGTTTGCTTCAGATTCTTTTTGTCTTCTGTCAGTGATTCTGATAAGACTTTTGCTAAAACAGATAGGGTAACATCCTTTTTGCTCCGACTGTCGATGACCTTAAAGTCTACATTCTGTTTGACCAGCTCCGCCAAATCTTCTAACTTGATGGTCTTTTTCTCTTCGGAGTCATACAACCTTCTGTTCTTATATCTCTTTATTATCCGAGTTGTCATAGAACCTACCAAACGTGTCTTCTAATGACTGATGACTTCTGATCTCAAGACACATAATTAATTTTCAAAGAATTTTTGCATAGCAGGGTTGAATCAATTTCTCCCAAAAATCAAAGCAGGTCTTGCTCTCCCTATCGCAAGAAATTGCGAAAAAGTTAAGATCATATATTGCAACGAGCTAATGGTTCATCAATATTCGTCAAGGCTGCCGATTGACGCAGTTTGTTGCGTTCATGTCGGGTAAAAAAGAATGGCAAGCTGTTATGCAAGTCTTATGGCAAGCTAACTATTTGTATTTGAATGGCTTAAAATGAATGTCTAAAGGGGAGCTCACTTCTGAAACTGGCATGGTTTTTTCTATAAAAAATAATGTTTGCGTTTCCTCCTTCTTCAAAATTTTAATATATGCGGCTCCAGCCTGTGTCCCCCGAATGAGGGACACGGGCGGGGCCAAACTTATAGTCTTAGATTATTTTCCGTTATCTAATCTATCGATCAATTTTGGCTCAACTAAGATCGATTTTTCCTTTTCCACCAGAGCTAATCCGGGTTTTCCTTTCTTAGGCTTTTTAACGTATTTTGCTAAGGTATAAATTACTGGAACTTTTTTCGCCCCTCTGGCTTTGCTAAAATAAGCCGCCACCTGAGCCGCTTCCTTTATATCATTAGGGGAAGGTTCTCTCTTTTTATCTTTTTTTCTTAAAACCACGTGCGATCCCGGGATGTCTTGAGCATGAAACCATAGATCGGATGGGCGCGCAAACTTGAAGGTCAAATAATCGTTTTCCTTGTTATTCCTTCCAACTAAAATTTGAGAGCCCTCTTTGGTTACAAACGTTCTTGGCGAAAAGTCCTTACTGATCTCTTTTCTCTTCACGGGAATCATTTTATCTTTCAAAAATCCCAAATCAACCAGCTCTTTTCTAATCTTTTCTAATTCCAATTCTTTGTTAGCTCCCTCTAATTCCTCCGAAATCTTTTCAACCTGAAGTATTTCTTTCTCCGTTTCAGCTTTTCTCTTTTTCATCACAGCCAAAGCGTCTTTTGCCTTTTTGTATTTCTTAAAATAAGCCTGGGCATTCTGGATAGGGGAAAGCTCCACATTCAAAGAAATATCTACCAGGCTTTGTTGGGGTTCAAATATGTCAACTAGCTTGACTGACCCCTCTCCTTTTTTTATCGAATTTTTATTTATCATCAAAAGATCGCCAAACTTTTTGTATTGTTCAAACTTCTCTGCCTCCTCCAAATCCTCTTCGATTTTATCTTTTCTTTTTTCCAATCTCCTCAAAGCTCTGTGAGTGGCTTCAGACAGTCTTTTCAGCGCAATCCTTTTTTGTTGTTCTTCAAGCTTTTGAGAAAAGAATTTCTTGATCGCAAAGCTTAGACTTTCACAGAATATCTTCTGATTCTCCTTTAAGAAGGGAAGATCCACGCAACTAATTGCGTCGGGCTTTCCTGCTTCGTCGGTAACAATCTGAAAACTCAACCTGTGTTCCGCTATGTCTTGAAAGACCTGGTTGAAGTTTTTCCAGAGATATTCAACGGTGTCATTATTTAGATCTTTTGCCTTTGTGGATGGATGAATATTTGTTTCAAATATGATCTTCTCTGCTAAGAATTGATCAAGTCCAATAAAATGTGAAGTCAAAAGTTCGGAGACCGAAATATTACGATTTTCGAGTAATTTGAGAAATCTTTCCTTTTCAGCTTCAAAGGGATTTTTTTTCTTTGGAGAAGGGGGAGCTACATATTTTTCTCCGGGCAGAATCTGTCTGAATCGGCTCTGGGTTATATCAACCTTTCTAAGAGAGTCGATGATGAGACCGTCCTTTCGCACCAGGATCAAGTTTGCGTTCCTGCCGGTCAGCTCAAAGATAAGATCGAATTCAATGCTTTTGCCAACCTGGGATTTTCTGAGGCAAGAGATTTTGATCACCCTATCGAAATCAACCTGCTTGATTTCCTGAATATGTCCACCCACCGCATAGGAGAAAAGATTTGTCTTTTGATAATTGGATTTTTTTGTTCTCCACTTACCTTCATCCAGGATTTCAATTCGATAATCTTCTGCATGAGCACAGAAGAAAAGCGAAGCTTCCTTCTTCCTGCTTCGGGTAACAAAGATGAGTTCCTTCTTGTCGGGAGATTGAAAAACTTGGAAGATTTTGTTACCCTTAAAGGCTTCTTCTAATTCGGGAATTATGCAGAAAACCAGGGTGGAGTTTATTATCATAATTAATTGAGATGTTACCCGCATCCCCCTCTCCACAGTGTGGAGAGGGGGATATAGGGGGAGAGGTCAAAATTCAACGCTTGAGTTACAAAAAAAACACACCTAAGCCGACAGTTCGCTTGTTAAGAAACGCTCAAATTCCTCCAGCGATTCAAAAATTTCAGTGGACAAGAATTTTATCGACCAGTTTTCTTTCATCGGAGTGATGGTCCACACCGGTATCTTCTTTTTATAGCATTCCCACATTTCAACGGCGGTTCCCATGGAAGCTTCTGGAAGATAGGCAACCAGACAATCGCAGTGGATAGCTTGTCTTATGGACTCATGAAATACCGATTCGCCGGTACTATAATCGTACCCAACTGAGTTGGGATGAATATTAACCGGGTCAATGATCTTTGCATCCGGGAAGTATTTTTTCAGGATGTCTTTTATTTGGTGGCGATAATCTTGATTATGTAAAATTTTCCCCTTCTTTGAACCCTGAATTATCCCAGCTAAGAAAAAAGATTTGATTTGTTTCATTTACTGTTCTTTGTTTTGTCAACGCGAGACACCTCTCGCTACTGCAGTTACAATCTCCGTCCTAAATCTCAGTCTCAGTCTTTATGCCAGGGTCATGGCGATCGCCACTACATTGACTATATCGTCCACACTGCAGCCGCGAGACAGGTCATTGCCAGGCTTAGCTAAACCCTGGATAATTGGACCGATGGCTTCAGCCCTTGCCATCCTCTGAACCAGTTTGTAGGCGATATTGCCTGAATTCAGGTCCGGAAAGATCAAAACGTTTGCATCTCCCTGGATCATGCAGTCCGGGCATTTCTTTTTGGCTACTTCTGGAATTATGGCTGAGTCAGCCTGAAGTTCCCCATCTATCTTAAGATCAGGTTTCAATTCCTTTGCAATTTTGGTTGCCTCTCTTACTTTATCCGCCATTTCATGCTCAGCGCTACCTTTGGTGGAAAAGGAAAGCATTGCCACTTTTGGCTCTTCGCCAACCAACTCCTGCATGGTCTTGGCAGAGGAGATAGCAATGGAGGCAAGCTGCGAGGTATCAGGGTCTGGAATTACGGCACAATCGCCAAATATGAATATTTTATTTTTAATTCCCAAAAACTCTGGAAGAACCATCAGGAAAGAACTGGACACAGAGGTAATTCCTGGTGCCAACCCGATTATTTGAATTCCCGCTCTCAATACATCTGCGGTAGTATTAACGGAACCTGCCACGAAACCATCTACTTCTCCTTTTCTCACCATCATGGCTCCGTAGAACAAAGGATTGGTCGTAATCTCTCTTGCCTCTTGTTGAGTGATTCCCTTCTTTTTGCGAAGCTGATAATATTCTTCGGCATATTCATCAAATTTGGATGAGGTAGAGGGATTAACGAGCTTGACTTTGTCTACGTCAAGTTGATATGATCTTGTCAATTTCTCAATTTTGTTTTCATCGCCTAACAAAGTGATGTCGGCCAACCTCTCGCTTAGAATCTTCTTGGTAGCCTGAATCATCCTTTCCTCGGTTCCCTCAGGCAGAACCACTCTTTTATTCTTGAGTTTAGCTTTTTCTTTTATCTTGGTGATTACATCCATGGATTCTCCTTTTTTGACATGTGGGTTCCACGAATCCCCTCTCCCCATAGGGGAGAGGAACAAGGTGAGGGGAACGATTCTTATTACAATACGTGTGTTTATATCAGTGTTTCAACCCAGCTTTTTTCGCAAACTCCTCAATCAACTTCTTTTGATTCTCATCGATGTTTTTTGGAACCTCGACAATTACCTCCACATATTGGTCTCCTCTGGTGCCATCCAGCTTGACTCCTCTGCCCCTCAGTCTGAACTTGGTTCCGCTCTGGGTTCCCGGAGGAATTTTCAGATCGACCTTTCCATCTATGGTTCTCACTCTGATTTTGCTTCCCAGGATTGCTTGAGCAACATTTATAGGGACCCTGCAGTAAATATCGCTTCCTTTCCGCTCAAAGAATCTATGTTCAGCTATTTTAACTTTGACGATCAGGTCGCCGGCAGGACCACCGGCTGTGCCCGGCTGTCCTTGACCCCGCAGTCTCAATTTTGCCTCATCGTTTATTCCCGCGGGGATATTGATTGAGATTTTTTTTCGCCCAAAAGTCTGTCCTCTTCCTTCACATTGGGGACAAGGTGTAGTTATTATCTTTCCTCTTCCATAGCAGCGAGGGCAGGGTCTTTGAACCGCAAATGCACCCTGAGAAAAGGAGAGCATCCCGGTTCCACCACAGTCAGGACAGGTGGAAAGCTTGCTGCCCGGCTTGGCACCCGATCCACCGCAAACCGGACAAGTCTCTTCCTTTCCAATCTCGACTATAGTCTTGCCCCCGGAGATAGCTTGATCAAAGGGTATCTCAATCTCTGCATACGCGTCAGCGCCTTTCTGTGGTCCCCATCTTTGTCGTCTGGTTCTTTCGCCTAAATCGAAGAATGAACTGAAAAGGTCACCCAGATCCCCAAGTCCACCCAAATCTTCGAATGTAAAGGTTCTTCCTCGTCCAGTTCTTCCCCGAAACATATCTTCGAAACCCCCGGCGCCGGCAAATCCTCCTTTTCCCATCTGCCTTAGTTGATCATATTGTCTTTTCTTCTCCGGATTAGCTAAAATCTCATGTGCCTCCGAGACCTCCTTGAATTTCTCTTCAGCCGCTTTATTGCCGGGATTGGCATCAGGATGATATTTCTTGGCCAATTTCCGATAAGCCTTTTTGATCTGGTCAGGCGTTGCATTCTCAGAGACGCCTAAGACCTCATAATAATCTTTCTGAGCCATAGAAACATTCCTTTTGTTACAAGTATAGATTCTTGAAGGCTCTTTGTCAATTTAAACTTTGGTTTTGCTTAAAAGCTTGTGATGGAGAAAATACTTGACTTTCGGAAGAAAATCATGTAAGGTCTCCAAACAAATGACGTTACTCTCGAACAGTTTTGAAAAACGAGGGTAGGTGAAAAAACCAGTCAGGAGGACCCGCAGGAAAATCACCGTGTTTATCTTCTGCTAAAAAGGTCGTCTCATGCATCTAAGATACGGTACCTGGTTTGATCTCGCCATTATTGTTGTTTACCTTGGTTTTTGTGTATTGGTTGGCATTTATTATAAACGCCGGGCTGAAAAGAGCTTTGAGGAATATTTTCTCGCTGGCCGGACTATTCCAACTGTGGTTCTAACCTCCTCGATCATGGCCACTTTTATCTCCACGGTTACCATTGTTGGCATCCCAGGGCTGGCCTATAAGATCGGGATTGCTGGCATGATATTCAATTCCATTAGTATGTACTTCCTCAGATATGGCGCCGTATTCTACGGTCCCTATGTCCGAAAAATCCTGCCCACCACGATTATGACCTTACCTGAGATGGCGGAACATCTTTATAATTCAAGGGCACATCTCGCCTCAACCATATTATCTATTATCTTCAACATCTCGCGCTTCGGCACCCAATTTCTGGCCGTAGGGTTTCTGTTGAACTTTCTGTTTGGGATAAGCATCCTCTGGGGTGCGGCCATATCTGCTCTGGTGGTACTAAGTTACACTGTGCTCTCCGGGTTCATCGCTGAGGCCATCACCGATGTCTTTCAGATGCTCTTTATGCTGATCGGCGTAGGTTTGGCGACTATTCTGGGATTGCAGCACTTCGGCGGTTGGGAAAATGTTATCGCAGCGCTGCCCAAAAGTCATTTAGTATGGCACGGCAAAGAGCCCTTGATGGCCTTGGTGGCCTATGCCATTATGGCCTTCTATATGTATCCTGACCCTTCGTTCTATCAACGTTATTCCGCCGGGAGATCTCCGAAACAAGTTCAATTCGCCATGTCCGCGATGATTCTGTTGTCTTCTATGTTCGGTATTATTTGCTGTATCAATGCCATGATGGCCAGAGCACTATTCCCGGAGATGACCCCGGCTTTGGCCATATATTCCTTTCTCGAGCGCTTCTTACCACCAGGCATATTCGGATTATGGCTCGCGGCCTTTGTTGCCGCGGGTATGTCCACCGGGGATACCTATATGCTGATTGGTGCGACCAATATATCAAGGGACCTCTATAAACGCTGGATCAGGCGTGATGCCACCGATGCCCAGGTCATCAGATTGACCCGCGTGCTGATGATATTCTTGGCTTTGGTTTCTACCTATGTGGTTATCCAGTTCAAGACCGTCTGGAGTATCTGGTCCTGGGGTGCGATGATGTTTGCCTCAGCCATCTTCGTCCCCTTAGTACCAGGTATCTTATGGCGCTGGCGCAAGCATCCCGATTCCGCCTGGATTGCCATAGCAAGTGCCTTGGCCATATTCATACCATTGTATCCCCCGCCTGCGATCGCACCCAAATATGTAGGGGATCTCGCCCGATTCATTGGAGTAGAACCATTCTCACCGGCACATCAGGCCTATATATTCCTTGGTGCCTGGTTTGTCTCGACATTGGTATATCTCTTCGTAAACTTGAGTTTCGGTACGAAGCCTCCTGAAAGAGAGTATAGAAAACCAGAACAATCCCCAAAACAATTAACCGACCAGGCACGGTTTTATAATCGAAACACCTTTTTGGTATCGCTATTATTCTGGTTACTTGCCCCAACCGCCATTATTGTATCAATCATCGGCGGCGGTATCGCTTCGATTTTATGGTATTTTTTAGGTGGTTTGAATGTGGTCTTTGGGCTGATCATCCTCTGGCAGGTCATCCGGGCACGCAAAGAGCTCCTTGCTTTCAAGCAAAGCTAAAGGGACTGCCGAAAAGACCTTCAATTTTTTTGTAGCCGCAGGCTTCAGCCTGCGATGTTGGGCTGCAAATCTCAAGATCAAAATTGACCTTCGGGTTTGCCCGCAGGTGAAGAGAGCCCCCGGCTGTCATTGCGAGGAGTCCAAATGGACAACGGAGCAATCTCTGCGCCCACCCTGCGTGGGGCGGACTCCCAGCCCACCGGAATTTTTTGTAGCCGCAGCCTTTCCTGGACTGTGTCCGTGAGGATGAATGCCAGCCTTAGATGTTTTCCCCTCCCTGGATGGGAGGGGTTAGGGGAGGGTGAGATTTTCCGTAGGAACAGGGCTTGTCCCTGTCCGCAGTCCTTAAAAAGGGAGAGGTCAAGTTGGGCACCCTGCCCGACCGTCCACGGGAAACGCAAAAAGGCGAGAAAAACTCTCGCCTCTTGCCACAAAACTTTTTTGAACCAAATAAACCCGAATCTATGCCCCTTGTTTTTTCTCCACTGGTTTCTTTTTCTCTCCCGACTCTTTCCCTGAACCCGTCTCCGATTTCTTCTCGTCTTTGGTGGTTGCCCCGCTTTCCTCTTTCTGCCTCTTTTTGTATGACTCACTGCGGTAATCGGTGATATAAAACCCATTCCCCTTAAACAACAAACCTCCACCACCGGATATCAGTCTCTTCACCTTTCCACCGCAAACAGGGCAGACCTTAACCGGTTCTTCTGTTATGTTCTGAAACTTCTCAAACTGATGATGACACTTTTCACATTCATATTCATAAGTCGGCATATCTTTACTCCTTCGATCTTCGACGCATTTATCCTGAACGGTTCGTCGTGAAGGAAGTTACGCTTTTGCTGCCTCAATGTCAACCATTTTTTGGCCCTATCCGTATGAGAGGGCTTAATGCCCTTCAGGATGAACTCTGCCCTATGTGTTGGTTATACAATTCATCGAACCCATTAAGGGCCGCATGAATGCGACCGCTACAAAAGGCAAATTCATAGGGGCGGGAGTTCATCCCGCCCCAGTTTCTTTTTCAAAAACCGTCCTTTTAGCTTACCACCTCGTAGTCCGCATCCACCGGCTCGCCTTCGCCGCCTCTCTTTCCTCCTGTTTGTCCGGTTTGAGTACTTGTTCGTTGTGTTTGTTCTTTTGCGCCTGCCTGCTGTGCGTGTTGATACATCTTTCCTGCGGCTTCATGCCACACGGTAGTGAGCGCCTCGGTGGCTGACTTTATCTCATTAATGGCGTTTGTCTTCAGAGCCTCCTTAACTCTTCCTACTGCGGCTTCAACCTTAGCTTTGGCATCAGGATCCAGCCTGTCGCCATAATCTCTCAAGCCCTTCTCGGTCTCGTAAACCATCTGATCGGCTCTGTTCTTCATGTCCGCCTCTTCTCTTTTCTTCTTATCCTCTGCGCTGTGCAAATCTGCGTCCTTTACCATCTTCTTAATTTCTGTCTCACTAAGCCCGCTGGATGCTTCAATCCTGATGCTCTGCTGTTTGCCTGTTGCTTTATCCTTTGCCGACACGTTCAGAATGCCATTAGCATCAATGTCAAAGCCAACCTCTATCTGGGGCATTCCCCTTGGCGCAGACGGAATGCCGTCTAAGTGAAATCTTCCAATGGTCTTGTTGTCAATAGCCATTGGTCGCTCGCCCTGAAGCACGTGAATCTCCACCGAGGTCTGATTATTCTCCGCAGTGGTAAATATCTCGCTCTTTCTGGTCGGTATGGTGGTATTTCTTTCAATCAGCCTGGTGAAAACGCCGCCCAAGGTCTCAATACCTAAAGACAAGGGGGTAACGTCCAACAGAAGAACGTCCTTCACATCACCGGCAAGGACTCCACCTTGTATAGCGGCTCCCACAGCCACAACTTCATCTGGATTCACGCCCTTATGAGGTTCCTTGCCAAAAAGTTTTTTCACCGTCTCCTGAACCTTGGGCATACGGGTCATTCCACCTACTAAAATCACCTCGTTGATGTCGGTAGGGGAGAGGCTCGCATCAGCCAAAGCCTTTTTGCAGGGCTCGATTGTCCTCTCGATCAGATCATCCACCAACTGCTCCAGTTTTGAGCGGGTCAAAGTGAGATTGAGATGTTTGGGACCGCTGGCATCTGCAGTAATGAATGGCAGATTGATAGTGGTCTCCAAAGCTGTAGAAAGCTCGCACTTTGCCTTCTCCGCCGCCTCTTTGAGTCTCTGCAATGCCATCGG
>LJVD01000085.1 GCA_001304225.1 candidate division Zixibacteria bacterium SM1_73 | reverse complement strand
GTATGTTCTCTACGGGCCAGTCGGTTCGCTTTTTTATATTTCTGCTCTTCTTCTCTTACTCGTCAAGAGCGAGCGTTGGGCGCGGAGGCTGGGTTTTCTCCGCTGGGTAGGACGGATGCCTTTGTCAAACTACCTCATGCAATCCATTATCGGCACGATGGTCTATTATGGCTATGGGCTGGGTATGTACTACCGCCTGAGCTACCTGCAGGGTCTTCTGCTCACGCTTGCCGTTTTTGCGCTGCAGATTCCGTTGAGCCGTTGGTGGCTATCGAAGTTTCAGTTCGGCCCCTTTGAGTGGCTGTGGCGATCCCTCACGTACGGCAGACCTCAGCCCGTGCTGGTGCGCCGGAAGGAGCCTGCGCAAGCGACATAGCGAAATGCGCCTTGGTCAATAGTGAAATCCGTCGGACTATCAACGCTCCACCGATCACAATATAGACTGACAGGAGACATGATTAAATCCTCAGATATGGGTTTTCATCTGAATATGTTCAGGGGGTGTTGCGTGAGGAATTTGGCAAGAAATCTTTCAAAACGGTTTGTGCCAGATTCTTGCCATGTCTAAGCCAAAACAAACTCACTTGGTTAGTTTCGTCTTGATTTGGATTGCTTCGGTTTTTCTCGCTTAAGTTGTTTTTGTTCAGAGGCTTGCTTCTGGCCGGACTTAGGTAAAAAAAGCGCGCCAAATGGACATTTTCGAACTTTCTTGAGAACAACAGGAGGACTGATTTCGCGTGCTTCTCCACTACTATTCTCAGTGTAAGGTCCGTTGAACCAAAGGATTCGAAAATAGGGGTGGGGGACACCGACCCCCCTACCCCCTTCGTATGAGAAAGAAAAAGCCGGGAGACTATTTCCATGAAATTTCGCAGGGGTAGCCTGTTGAGTTATTTTTGCGCCTCTCCGCTTTTTTCTTTGCTCGTTTGAAAAATGCCCGGCCTCTCTATCCTTAATCCTTTTGCTGGCTATCTTTTGGTGCTAACAACCCGGCGGCGGTCCTCCTTTAAACAGATAGTCGATTAGACAAACCACGTCAGAACTATTGATTGTCTCATCGCAATTGCAATCCCCGACCCATAAAGGATCAGGCGCTGGACCATTCCTAAAAAGGTAACTTATCAAATATACGACGTCGACGCTGTTAATCTCGCCATCTCCATTCGCATCCCCACAGACTGCCGGTGGTTTCTCTTGAGCCTGACAAACAAGACTATCCCCAACACTGCCGTCAGTACGCACCATTCTGAATTTCAACGAATCAGACCATATGGTGAAAAGAACACAATGATGACATTTTTCTGAATATTGTGTCCAACTGCTCTCCGCTGGAGCATAAAGGGGTGCGCCACCTCCCGCTGTTATTATATAGGTGACCCCATTTATCGGGCCATTTCTTTGATAAAAGTGGCTATGCCCGCTGAAGACCATATCGACCTTATAGGCTTCAAAAAGGGGAGACAGGGTATCTCTTAAACCTATATTGCTGTCATGTGCTCCAGCGCAGTAAGGATGATCGTGCATGAAAACGAAGGTCTTATGATGAGAATCTCGGAGATCGGCTCTGAGCCATTGATATTGGTCACTTGAAGGCCCATAAGGTATCTCTGTATCCAGGCTGATAAAATGTGAATTCCCGTAGTCGAATGAATAATAAGACTCTGTGCTATCCGGATTGTTGTGAGGAAGGTAGAAGTAGTCGTAATATAGAGGGCTCTCATGTTCATGGTTTCCTATGGCATAATAAAATGGAATTTTCTGTGCACAGGTAGCACTGGAGCATATGGTGGCGAAATAAACAGCCCACTGGCTTTCACTATAGCCATTTTCTACCAAATCACCAGTATGAAGATTGAAATAAGGATCAAGCGCAGCGACTGTATTTATTACAGCCAAATGGCTGTCAGGTTGCGTTCTGGTATCACCATGAACACAAAACCTAAATGTGGTATCAGAAGGAACTGCAGTTCTAAAAGTATAATCTGGAGTTTGTATCCCCTCAAATAGAACTCGATAATGATAAACAGTGTCAGGAAGAAGACCCATTAACGTTAAACTATGAGCCGTCTTCAGAATTGGATCCTTTTCTTCGTTCCCGTATTCCGAGGTAAGTCCATATTGAACAAATGAACTGTCTGGTGTTACCGTTCGCCAGCTTACGATGATCGAATTCTGGGTCACGCTTGAAAGATAAGGTCCCTTTTGTGGAAGGCCTTCTTGGGGCTGACTTTCGGTCTGCGCATTGATATGCCTGGCCAGAGAGGCGAAGTCATTCATTTCATTGCTGACGCTAACTCTCCAAGTATATCCTCTCACCTGGTCTGCATATGCAGTCATCTTTGTCAGAGCTGGCGCAGCCCAGAAAATGAAAAACAAAACAGTTAAAATCTTTTTGTAGATCTTATGACCTCCGCTCAAAAAAGAGCTGAAAGTTCAAAGTTCAAGATTCAAATTTGAAATCCTATACTCAGATCTCTTCTCAAATCTGATTAGAAGTTAATTTAGATATCGGCAAAAGGCAAGCAAAATTTTTCTCAGAACCGAACAGTGTAGCGGTCGCATTTCTGCCATGAGCAGATCCCCCGCCAAAGGCGGGGCAGGCGCCTTTGGCGGACATGCAACCCCGCCTTCGGGCTTATTTTAAGACTAACATTCCGGCGGGGGTCCACCTTTGAACAGATAGTTGATCAGATAAACCACATCAGCACTATTGATGACCTCGTCACAATTGACGTCCCCGATCCATAAAGGATCTGGTGCCGGTCCATTTTTAAAGAGGTAATTTATAAGATACACGACGTCGGCTGAGTTGATCACGCCATCACCATTTGCATCTCCACGTGCGGGTGGGGCTTCCAACCAAATTATTTCTCCATCTCCGGGACAATCGTGCTCCTCACCACTAAAATCTCCTCCGTACCCCCATACTGTGAGAGTCTCGCTACCGTGTAATCTGATGTTGCAATCCTCACCAGGAGTTCCACCATTGAAGATCAAGGAGAGTGAAGTGTCATTTGCAGAGGTTAGCTGCAGGAAACTATTAGGTCCGGGAAGATCATCGTTGAGGAAGCTGATGTAATTTAGTTTCTCAATGGTAGCAGTTGATTCGATGTATACCCCAGAGGAATCGAAGTATTGGAAGTTAACATGTTCCGCATCTATGGTTCCATCTATCAGGATCGGAAAATGTCCAACAGAATCAGCACGGGTTATTATCACAGGATCGTTTTCCGTTCCCTGTGCAGCCAAAATCCCATGAGCACGAAAAGCATAAGAATCGTCAAATTTGACGGAGACACCAGCTTGAATAATAAGAGTTATCGAACCATCAACAGTGACGTCCTCCACAGCCATGTATGGGCTCTTATCAATTTGCCAGGTTGCATTTACGGAAACATGCCCACCAACCTCAACACTATAATGCCAATCATTAAAGCCACCAACCATATTGTAAACGTGCTCAAATTCCTTACCGTAGAGGAAGGCGCTCGCCAGAGCACTTCTGTATCCACTCTTACAATAAACTATTATGACATCATCTGCTGAAAGTCTTACATAACCTGTATCCAATACCCCAGAATTCCAGGGCATATTTATTGCATGGGGGATTCGACCTTCGCTTTCAAATTCGTATGGTTCTCTGACATCCAGAAGAACAAGATCGGCTCCACTTTCAATCCATGATGCTACGCTGTCCGGTGAGATATCCTGGTAAAGTGCGATCCGATAGATCATGTCTTTATCTGGGTCAGATGCCCACAAGTATCTGTTTTCCCAGGTAAGACCCCAACCGTTGGCGAGAAGTCCAGCTATTGAATCGACGATAGTTCCATCGGTGGTGAATTTCTTCATAATACCTGAAGAGTCTATCATCCAGAGATAAGTACCGTCAAAGGCTAAGTCTTTTACCAGAGAGTCGTTTGGATTAAAGGAACCAACTTGGGTCCCCGTTGTTGTCATCTTCCGAACAACAAAATAACGAGGGTCGGAATCCCAAAGATAGCTGACCTCCCGGGTCAGTCCAGCTGCCCGGGAACCTCACCCACCTGGACAGCTAAAACTGTAAATGACTTCTCCGTTGGCAGGATTCACTTTAGAAATCAAGGAAACATTTGCAATCCATATATTGTCATCATCACTCCAGGTAATTCCACCATATTGGGGTTCAATAGAGAATGGAAATGAAGATATTGCAGAACCGTTAGATGTATCCAACTTATAGACTGAATCGGTGCCTGCGTCTGCACACCAGAGATATTCTCCATCCCAAGCCAGCCCACGTGGTTCGCTGGCAGGAGAAGGGAATGAATCAACAATTCCCTGGGCCTCGGCAGATTGCGCAAAAATTAAACACACCAGACAGAACATAAGCGAAATAGAATATCTAATAAACATTTTTGTTAACCTCCTCTCACACATACACTTTAGAATGTTAAAATTTTAGGGCTGTGGCGGTTGCCGGATTATTATAGTTTCGCGTTTTCTTCCATCTTCTTTCACAAACGGTATTAACCTGAGTAAAGGAGCGGATGTTCACCAAAGGTAAAATCATAGAATGAATAGTTTGTTGATCAGTTTTGTCTCCTTTAGCAGGCTAAAAAATTCACCAAAGTCTATCTTTGGTGTGCTCTTAAATTATATCATAACTCAAAAATAAAAAAAGTCAAGGAAAAAACCCCTATTGTGCGCTAATTGATCAAACCAAAGACCTCCCTGTGTCCCTTTTCCGCTCCTGGGCTGGATGTTATCATCTACCCTGCCCGGACGTGCCCCATCTTTGGGCGGGAATACCGCGGGATCACGAAGACCCTTCTGGGATAACATCCCACGGAGAGCAGAACCCTGCTTCCCGTTGGCGTTCTTCACCAATCCTATGGATCCTGGGGACGTGAAATGAAACGGCGGGTGAAGAACACCCGCCTTCAGCAGGGGCTTCGATGTCGTCAAGATGCTGTAGACTTTCGCAAATCGGTCCCTACACTTAAGTTATTTTTCTTGGCTGCAGGGCGGCGGTCCACCTTTGAACAAGTAGTTGATCAAAAAGACCACATCAGCACTATTAATCACCCCATCAAGATTGACATCTCCAGCCTGTAAGATCGGAACCGGTGGAGGACCATCTCTGAAAAGGTAGTTCATCAAATAGACCACGTCATCTAAGTCGATCAGTCCATCTGTATTAACATCCCCGCATAAGAACTCCACATATTTTGTGGTCGCAAAGTCATAGTTTGCCCCATTGCCGATGCTCGCTCCTGTCACGTAAACATTGTTAGAATCATTCACAACTATGGCAAGAGCGTAATCATCCTCGTTTACCGGGTCGTTGTATCTTCGCACCCAGGCTGTATCTCCATCAGGATAATACTTTATGGTGGCATAGTCATAACCTGTTCCACTCTCGAAACTATATCCGGTCACATACACATTGTTAGAGTCATCTACAGTAATGTCACAAGCCACATCATCGGAATTTCCCGGCCCGTTGTATATTCTTACCCAGATAGTATCTCCATTCGGGGCATATTTTATAGTGGTATAGTCACAGTATGTCCCACTGCCCAGACTATTTCCGGTCACATAGACATTGTCAAAACCATCTACGGTAATGGCAGAAGGTTCGTCCCTCGAGTTTGCTGATCCGTCGTATCTTCTTACCCAGGCTGTATCCCCATTGGGAAAATACTTTATGGTGCCATAATCGTCGGTTGTCCCATAGCCATAACTATATTCGATGACACCAGTAACATACACATTACCGGAACTATCCAAGGCTACGGCATAAGCCAAATCGTGATCGCTTTCCGGTCCGTTGTATCTTCTCACCCAGGCTGTATCGCCATTGGGATAATACCTCAGGGTTAGGTAGTCAGACTGTGTCACACTACTCCAACTCCACCCAGTCACATAGACATTGCCAGAACCATCTACGGCTATGGCACGAGCAAAATCATCCTCGTTTGCCGGTTCATTGTATCTTCTCACCCAGACAGTATCTCCATTCGGATCATACTTTATGGTAGCATAGTCACGCTTTGTCCCACCGCCATGACTATGTCCGGTCACGTAGACATTGTTAGAACCATCCACAGCAATGTCGTAAGCTACGTCTTCGGAGTTTCCCGGTCCGTTGTATCTCCTCACCCAGGCAGTATCTCCATTGGGATAATACTTTACGGTGGCATAGTCAAAGCCTGTCCCCGTGCCGAAACTTTGTCCGGTCACATAGACATTGCCACACGCATCTGCGGCCACGGACCAAACAAAATCGAAGTCGTTTGCCGGTCCGTCGTATGTTCTTATCCAGGCAGTATCTCCATTAGGATAATACTTTATGGTGGCATAGTCGTAAGATGTCTCCTTGTAGTAAGTATCTCCCGTCACATAGACATTTCCAGAATTATCTGCGGCTATGGCCAAAGCCTGATCATCTGAGTTGTCGTATCTTCTCACCCAGGCGGTGTCAACAGATTGAGCAAAGGCAGGTATGCTCGCCAAAAATAGGATCACTAAAATGAGTAGCTTTTTGATCATTTTTAGCTCCTTTTTTCAGGTTACAGGTTGACCCAATTATAGCACGCTGGTATGGATAAAATCGCTATAATAATTATAATCAAAACATCAAAGAAGTCAAGGGAAATCGTTTGCGGGTGGATCCAGAGAGCAAAATCGTTTGTGCCCCCTTTTGCAGCAAAAAATGTAGGACTCGTATTCATGCCACCCCGTCGAGGGCGTGAAAAATCCAGAAAAACATCTTCTCATTTATTTTTTTCAGATACCTCCTCAAAGCTTGCTTTCGCTCTTGTTTAGTACGAATCACACACTTTTTGAGAAAAAGAGAGCCCCAGTTTCTATAGAAAGAATCTGGGGCTTTTGGAGAATTTTTTGTTTCTAATTTCTACTCACAACCTGGTGGCGGTCCTCCTTTAAACAGATAGTTGATTAAATAGACCACATCAGAACTATTGATGATCCCGTCACAATTGCAATCCCCAAGCCATAAAGGATCTGGTGCCGGACCATTTTTGAAAAGGTAATTTATGAGATACGTGATGTCGGCGCTGTTGGTCAAGCCATCCCCGTTGGCGTCGCCGCGAACAAAGGTGCCCGGGTTGACAGTTATCTGGGTGATATATGATACTTTGTTATAAGCGGTTACAACAAGATCCAATGGGTCTCCAGCAGTTATCGGCACGTCAAATTCGATTACTGTGTAGCCGGTGTCGTCAGTATATCCATACCCAAGCAATTCGTAGTTGCGGGAAATCGCACATAGTGCATCCTCCACTCCAACCACGGTAATCTCAAAAGATGATGAGCCAGCAGAAATGTCAGGGTCATGCACCACCGTCATGGAGGTGGGGGTATCCGTTCGCACCTGTAATGAAACGTCTCCGAAGATATGATATGATTTGAAGGTCTTTTCACCTCTTGCACCATAAAGATCTATCGAAAAGCAGGCACCATTGTACATAAGACCACCGATGGTGTTCATGGTTTCATTTACCAGCAGCTCAACCATCTCATGTTGAGCTGCCTGGGGTGACGCATAATCCAAATCCACCGAAGAGGCATACACGGCAATGGCACCAATCGGGGCACCCGTAGCTTTATTTGTTGCTTTCAGCCAAGCCTCGGGAAAAGTAAGATCAATCTGAAAATTAGCCAAATATGGTGCTCCAATGGACATGAAGGGCAGCATGTAGTCATTCACCAGATTCCAAACGCTGTCTGCTGTAAATAGATCATTAAATGAACCAGGTGGAATCATGAAACTAGCGTCACAAGGTCCATGCCCCTCTACCAAAACTATACCCCTCCCTTCATCTATCGCGTTTACAAACTCAGCTACCGGAACAGGCACTACTTCACCGCCTGGACCCTCCTCCTCATAGAGTTGATCAACTTCGGTATAGGTATAGGCCAAAAGCTTTAGCCGCAAAACCTCTACCAGATCTTTATCACTCAAACCCATGTAACCATAACCCTCACCCCAGATAGAGCCAACTCCTGTTCCCTTATGCAGCCACTCACCATCAACTATGTCTTTCTCATAATAAATGGTTCTTTCCACCTGGGTTTCCACTTCAGCAACATTTTGTGCAGAAAATCTCCCAACAAAAATCTCAGGATAACTATCAGTGCCCTCCAACAAAGCATAAGATGGATCTGAAGTTGCCAATCCCTCGCAGAAATCTCTGCCTATCAGGAAGGTTGGAATCTGGGCTTCGTCTCCAACAAATTGAACAAAAGTCAACCCGTCACCGGAGTTATATTCAGTCTGTATGAAAGCCTTAATTTCATCCGCAGTGGAACCGACGCTTGCTGCATCATAAAAATCTGTTGGAATACCCTTTTGTCTCTTCCAGTCAACATAGGGTTGAACGGCATTCATGAAATCTCCATAAGAGATGACAATCATCCTTCCATGCTCATCCACAAGATCATAGAGATAGTTTTTGTAGTTGAGGAAGTGATGTTCATAGATGTCAGCGAAATGCTGGTTACAATTCTTAGCAGCACGAATCTTAACATTCTCAGTATCAACCCCAATGTTCCGTACTTCTAAAACTGTGCTAGTGTAGACTCTTAAAGTTTGGGTTTGGGGGTTATATGCGAAGGGATACACAGTAATAGTAATCCCCCGGAAATCTCTAAGAATGTAAGGCGAGCCAAGTTTGGCGATGGCAGGTGGGTAAAACTGATTCAGCTCATATATTCCTGAGAATTCATAAGGAACCTCATCAGCATTCACTCCTTGAGGAATAAACCCTTTTGAAGGTGCTACGGGCACTTGATATTCAATGAATTTGCTTTCGATAATTTGGACCTCCATCTTTGCATTATCGGGAATGATTATGCTGCGGCAAATCTTGGGAAGATCAGGCATGCCCTTTTCCATAATATTTGACTCTCTCCCCAACATAACCCGATAGTATTCTTGCTCTCCAATCTGCGCCTCTTCCAGAGTGAAGTCGCCAAGTTTGTAACTGATTTTAGTGAGATCCTCATTACTTTTCAAATCAGAAACTTCCAGAGACGAACTGGCAGGCCGATTTTCTGCTGAAGCGATCCCGACAAATACAAACAACAGCGTAGAGACCAAAATTCCCGCTGTCATCTTTTTCACAGTTCTTCACCTCCTAAATAAAATGTGAGATTTTTAGAATTTTAACACGGCATTTTTATTTACGTAGTTAGAAAGATTAAGCCAGTCATCTGCTACATGATCTCAAACTGATATCAGCTCCGCGTTATTGTAAGCTTGTTGATCTCTATGAGAATTATCTACATTGTCCACTGCGTTAAGCATGGCTAGGTAAGCTAAAGATTGCCTACCTGGGCATATTTAGGATACACTATAATATAAACTCCCCACTTGAATTTGTCAACTATTCTTTTAATGTTTTTTTAATGATAAATACATGTCAAGCACAAACAGGGATTTTTTTGCAATCTGGTTTAGCGAGGATGAGGTGCGACTTTAATTTTGTACCTTCATCCTCTCCCCTAAGGGGAGAGGAGACTTTTTAATTTGTTTTATTAGAGGACGTTAAAAAAGGTCGCGTAGGTCGGATTTTGAAATCCCACAAAATAAGAAAAAACCTCACCCCCTTTTGTTCCCTTCAGGGTGAACCCTTCAGGATGATCCCCCTCTCCATTTGATGGAGAGGGGGATAGGGGGAGAGGTTCGTTGCCTCTGCTTGATTATTGAGATCGAGGCTACTTAATCAGCAGCATCTTCTTCACCTTAAGGAATTCTTCGGTTTCTAACCGGTAGAAATACACTCCGCTGGCCACATCTTCTCCCTTCTCATCTTTCCCATCCCAAGTAGCACTTTTGTATCCTGCAGTCTGGTACTCGTCCACCAATACTTTGACTCTCTCGCCAAGTATATTATAGACAGTAAGCTTGACATGTGTATTCTGGGGAAGGGCATAGTCGATGCTGGTCTGGGGATTGAAGGGATTGGGATAGTTTTGGGACAGAGAGAATTCCTGCGGGAGAACAGATTTTCCTGCCATAAGATCTTCAGTTGATTTTTTCCTATTAGGGACTATGTTCACCGGAATCTCTTGAGCATCCAAATTTACAAGAATGGCTTTGGTTATCTCTAAACCTGTAGTGAGCGAAGCCTCGCCAGAGGCGGGCGAAGCGAATCTACTGCTTAAATCCGATCCCTTCATCTTCAAATTGACCAGACTGCCAGTTCCAGCAGAGATATAGTGTTCACCTCTTAGGTCTAAGATTCCAATCTTCTGGATACCATCTTTGGCAGAAGAATAGATCTGTAACCCTTCGGTTCTTGAAGTTAAACCAGGCTCCAAAAGGGTGATTTCTTCAGGATCATACTTGATCTCCAATTCAATCGCAGCAACCTCAACGTCAAATTCGCCAATTACCGGAACATCGAAGATACCATCCTTTGAGACGGTGGGAGAGAGGAAGCCAATCTGGGCTGGGGGGTTGCCTTTATACAGCGCGGATCCACTTCTCGGAGATCCAGTTGCCTTACCTTCACAAGGTGCTGGTCCACCTTTAAGCAGGTAGTTGATCAGATAGACCACGTCAGCACTATTGATCACCTCGTCACAATTAACGTCGCCGGCGCATAAAGGATCTGGTTCAGGACCACTTTTAAAGAGGTAATTTATCAGATACACCACGTCAGCTGAGTTGATTACCCCATCTCCGTTGGTGTCTCCACGAGGACACGACTTTTGTTCGTAAACCAAAAGATCATCCCAGTAGGCTCCGCCGTGATCGGTAGCTCCATCATGAATATCTCCCAACCTTAGATAGGGGAACATATTGCCATCTCCGCCTCTCAAGAAATTAGCAGTTCCTGCTTTGAAGCAATTCAGGTAAATATCATAATTGGAGGTTGCGGGATGAGCTACAACTTTGATGTGATACCACTGATTTGTATTCAGGGAGGCTAAATGTAGAGCTCCACCGTGTGAACCTTGCCAGGCGCGAAGATCGGTGTCATAATCTATCACCAAATGGACCCAGTTGTTATCCAGAACCATAAACCAATGATTGCTGGTACTAGGCACCCTAAAGTAGGTGGTGATGGTGAAGTCTTGGGTGGTGTCCAGATCGATTGTAGGCGTCGTGCCATAGGCATAACCTCCGCCGTAGGAAGACATAAAAAGGGCACAAGGTGGACTCACATATGGGCTAACGATGGTGCTAAATGTCCCCGAACTGGTGTAAACGGTCCAATCACTGATATCACAGTCGTTAAAATCGTCGACAAATATTGGCGCAGGGACACCCAGAGCTCTGGCAGCGTTGATTCTGCCCCAGCCGTAATACTGATCCCAACCCTCAGTATCCTCGCTGGGCAATCCAACCTCATCCTCAGCTGTGGATCGGATGATCTGTCTCACCGAATCGGGTGAAGGCTCGGGCCAGTGTTCCGACATAATCATCGCCGCCAATCCGGAAACGAAGGGAGCGGCCATGGAGGTTCCAGACCAGTAGTCATAAGTGTTGCCCAATACGGTGCTTAGTATCTCATTCCCTGGTGCGACCACGTCTATATGTGAACCATAGTTGCTTCCATGCACCCAGCCACATATATCGTCGTACCCCATGAAATCCCAGTCCGGAGGAACACAACGGGAGTCGTCAGTATCGGTGGCTCCAACCGCAATGGCATTGGTATAAGCAGCCGGATACTGAGGAGTGCTGCTATTGCAATTACCCATGGAAGCCACCACCACACAACCTTGACCCCAAGCGTAGTCAACCGCATCCTGAAGGCTGGTAGAGAAGCTGGTGCCGCCCATGCTCATATTGATAACGCTGGCGCCATTGTTTGCTGCATAATAGAGACCCGATTGCCACCAGGAGTAGTATCCGAAATTGTTGCTATTGAGCACCTTGACTGCCATGATCCGGTGAGGATTAAAGGGACCACCAACCATACCAGCCACTCCTACATTATTATCGGTGTAGGCGCCGGCTATGCCGGCATTCACCGTGCCATGGCCATGGTCGTCGTCGGGATCACCGTCACTATTCGCAAAATCATATCCATAACAGTCATCCACATAATCGTTGCCATCATCATCGATACCAGGCATCCCTGAACATTCAGGTGTATTTTGCCAGATGACACCACTTAAATCAGGATGGCCATCATCCACTCCGGTATCCAGAATAGCTAAAATAACCACATGCTCTGGCGCCCAGAAAGGCCAAGCCTCAGTTGCGTCTACATCTGCATCGTAGGTCCCCGGGTGATGAGGAGGATTTTGACCGGTATTAAACAATCCCCATTGTGCACCGAAAGCGGGATCATCAGGGATGAAATGGCCGTGACCGACATAATCCGGTTCTGCATATTCCACGTTTGGATCAGCCTCATATTCAGCCACCATCGCCTGAACATCGGCCTCCGGGATCGTAACAAATCTGTAAATTCTACCAAGCCCCAAGTTCCTATACGCATTCTTCCCCTTTTCTGACTTCGGTTCTGGCCAAAAGACTCTTGTGAATTCTCTAACACCATGCTTCCTGTTGAGAGCATCAATGGAGGGGAGACCTGTGACAACGTATCCTTCCTCCTTTTCAATCTCCACCTTTACATCCTGGTCAAATTTGACCATTATCACCCCAGACGCAAACTCCAAAGCCTTCTCTGCTCCTTCACTCTTCAGATCTGCATTGGCAGGAACACTCCCCAAAACTAGAAAGATCATGCCCACAGTCAAAAAACCTAAATATGCGAGCACTAAAGGCCTAAGCCAAACGTGGAGATCAAGCATGCTCAGGTTTTTTTTAACTCCCTCTTTTAAAATTTTTGTCTTCATGACTTTGCTCCTTTCATTGAATAAAATTATAAGTTTATAGGTTTTAGTTGATAGGGTTTTTAAGATGTTGACAGATTTTAATTCTTCTCGCCTCCTGTCAACAAAGGCAAAAAGGCTTAAGTCAATGTGGTAGATTTAAATTTTTCTCAGGTACACTTAAAAGATGACTCATAGTCCAACAAAAAGCAACCAAAATCTTTCCAAAAGTACCCTCTTCCTTAAATGCATCCTATTTGACCAGGAACGTGGATCCCCTGCCTGTGGCGGGGGATCCACGCCACCGAACCGTCACTTAAAAGCCGGTGTGAGAGGAAGGGGGTAAATCTCACCCTGGTATTTTTTCATCAACCCAATCACTTTTTTCACCATATCCTTTTTCTCTTTCCAATTTCAAGATATTTTTCAGACTTAAGAAAACCCTTAAAAAATACTTAAAAAAACAGGACAAAATTAGTCCCATTCAATTTGCTGTAAGTTATTCTAATTACTAACGTTAGCATTAGGGATGCGACGATTTCTGAAGTTCTAACCTAAAAAAACTTCCTTAAATTCATTTAAAAATGCATTTTTTGACAGAAATTTTGCATTTTGAGCGCCTTCTGAAAAGAGAAATTGAAAGAATACTTGGGGAGGACAAAGCTGTATGGATCATCAATTGGAGTGTTCACCTGTACGTGAACTATGTAAAAGCTCATGTGTTTTAAGAAATTTGAGGTTTCCTAAAGCGAGAGGCTCCAGATAACCCGGTAAATTCTCTTGACAAAGAATATTCTAAAAGATAAATTGCAAAAAAGCTTAAATTTGATGCGGAATAAATATGGGCTTTCAATTTTGGCATCGGATGTCTAATTCTTCAGGAACTGAAAAATTTAAGAATATAGGACGAATATTCATTTTTGTCTGGCTGGCCTATCTTATTTCTGTCCCCGATTGTTTTTCAACCGGCATGAACCATATAGTCCATGCCACAGAGATTAGATGGGGGAAGGAATATAAAGCAATGATTAATAACAGAATTTCTTACTGTGCTTGGGCCGGTGGAACAGAGCTTAGTAAACCGACCTTCGTGGACATAGATGGTGACGGCGATTTGGATATGTTTATAGGCGAAGAAGATGGAAGGATCAGTTTTTTTCAAAATGATGGGACAAAAGATCAGGCCGAGTGGAGTTTCGTTTCGGATTATTACGATTCCATCAAAGTCGGGGAGAAAAGCGCCCCTTGCTTTGCAGATATAGACGGTGATGGGGATTTCGATCTTTTCGTGGGGAACCAAGAAGGAATGATTGTTTTCTACCAGAATGACGGAGATTCCAACTCTCCTCTCTGGGTAAAAATCACCGACAGCTATGAATCCATAGATGTGGGTGAGAAAAGCGTCCCATTTTTTGTGGACATCGACGCAGATTCGGATTTAGACCTGTTTGTTGGCGAAAAGGAGGGAGTTATAAATTTCTATCGAAATGACGGCTCTGAGAAAACTCCGGTCTGGAGCTTGATTAGCGAAAATTATGGTTCGATTGACATAGGAGCGGGCAGCGCTCCTTGTTTTGTAGACATCAATAATGACGCCGATTTCGATTTGTTCATAGGTGAAGACTATGGAAATATTAATTTTTATAGAAATATCGGAACTCCAAATTCACCCCAATGGGACTTGGTAACATCCGATTACAACTTCATTAATGTCGGGAGAAATAGCTTTCCTTATTTTGCAGACATAGACAATGACTCTGATTTTGATCTGTTTATTGGAGTAAAGGAAGGGAAAATTTATTTCTACAGAAACGATGGCACTCCCTGGCTTCCAGATTGGAACTTTTACCCAGAAGAAAACTATCCCTTTATGGATCTGGGAAGCTATACGAAGCCAGCTTTGGCGGATATAGATGGAGATGGCGACTTTGATCTTTTTATAGGAGAAGGGGAGGGGAATATCAATTTTTATCGCAATGAGGCGACTTTACCCATTCCGTCCTTTACTTTGGTCACGGAAAATTATTATGCCATCGAAGCGGAGGATAACTCCCAGCCCATCTTTGCAGACATTGATTCAGATCATGATCTTGACCTTTTTGTGGGAAAAGACGATGGGCAAATAGAGTTTTATCAAAATATCGGTTCGTCTCAATCACCTTCTTGGAGGTTGGTTTCAGATAATTACCATTCCATCGACGTTGGCACATATTCTTCTCCGACCTTTGTGGATATTGACAGGGATTTTGATCTGGATCTTTTCATGGGGCAAAAGAATGGGAGGATTTCTTTCTATCTGAATGACGGGACGCCCCAAGAACCCTCTTGGATCTTGATCTCGGAGGACTACAATTCCATCTACGTGGAGGGGTATAGTGCACCCGCGTTTGCAGATTTGGATTTAGATGGCGATTTTGACCTGCTGATAGGGAATACTGAGGGAAAAATATTTTTCTATCGAAATGAGGGTACGCCTCAGGCTGACTCCTTTGTTTTCGTTCCCGATTACTATGATTCAATCGATGTAGGCGATCGAAGCGCCCCGTTTCTTTGTGACATGGACTCAGATAGTGACCCAGACTTGTTTGTAGGAGAAGCTGAGGGAGGACTGCATTATTACAAAAATCTTACCTTGAACAGTATCAGAGGAAAAGTAACGGATGATCAAAGTAATCCAATAGTTGATGCTGGTGTCTATTTGTCTGGAGATCGAGATGATACTACTTTTACTGATTCGTTGGGAAAATATCAATTCATAGGCCTGCCATTGGGAGACTATTGTGTCTACCGAGACCCGGGAGGATTTCAATATTGTTTCACTCCGTTGGATTCAGATACCTTCGACATCAATTTCTTGGGAACAACGGACGCAGGCGAAGAGCAAGATTCCTTTAACCTTACACCTGTCACCTACTACCTTTATCAAAACTACCCCAATCCCTTTAACCCTTCCACCAATATACCCTTCACCATTTATGGTTCACGCTTTGTGGTTCACGATCCCATCCACACTACCCTTAAAGTTTATAATATCCGAGGGGAGTTGGTAAAGACTTTGGTGGATGAGCCAAAAGAAGCAGGAAGGCATGAGGTAGTCTGGGATGGGAAAGATGAAGATGGGAATCCGGTGGCAAGCGGAATTTACTTTTACCAACTAAAAACTGCAGACTACTGTGAGATCAAAAAGATGATCTTGGTGAAGTAGTGAGACAATATCATTTGGGTGGAGCTGAAGCTCCACCCCTACATCTCTTGATGTTCATTTAATTATTTTTGATATCTCTTTAAAAATGGGCGTGCCAGCTTTTTCCAACAGCTCAAAGATGGCGGATTCAACTGAGCCGATCACAGCGTTTGATTGCCTCATTCGATCTAAAGCATTTTTATAGTCGCTTTCTTTCCGCGAACTTGTTGCATCGTAGGGAACATAAATAAAATAGCCCTGATGGAGGAGATCATGCACGGTTTGTAAGACACAAACGTGAGCTTCGATGCCTGTCACCACAATTTGCTTTTTGCCAAAACTTTCGATCTTTTTATTGAAATCCTCAACTCCGCAACAGCTGAAATGAAGTTTCTCGATAGATTTTACGTTCTCAAGCAACTTCAAAATCTCAGGATCAGTAGGTCCCATTCCTTTGGGATATTGCTCGGTCATGATCATTGGGATTTTCAATATTTTCGCAGCTTGAATGAGCTTGCTGCAACTGGAAACTAATCTCTCTTTTTCGAAAGTCACATTCAAAAGCTTGGTCTGAATATCAATGATCACTAAAAGCGTGTCCTCTTTTCTCAAAAGATTTGGATGGCGCATTCTTTTACCTCCCTCTTTTTAATAAAATTTTCCCGATAACGGCTTTCCCTCATAATACCGTATAATAGTTATTTAACGCTGCTTGAAACTTAACCTGAAATGCTAAAAATAAAACAGCGGTAGCCTGTGATAAAGGCGCATTGGTTTGAAAAAGGAGCGCAACCTAAAGGGCGTGTTGAAAAAGCCCAAAACTGTAGTGTACGAGCTTGCTCGTCTGGCTTTTTTGACAATCTAAGTAGTTGGACTTCACAGGGATTTAAATTTCCCAAAAACCCGAAAAGCAAGCTTCTCCACCACAAAACCACTTTTTCAACAGTCCCTAAAGGTTGAGGCGACCAACGCAGGTTATAAAAGAAATTTCCTGCTAAGTTGGTTAACACTCTGGCGGCGGTCCACCTTTGAATAAGTAGTTGATGAGATAGACAACATCGGTACTATTAACTACCTCATCACAATTAGTATTTCCAATCTCCAAAGGCTCCGGTGCAGGTCCACCTTTGAAGAGATAATTTATAAGGTACGCAACGTCAGCTGAATTGATTACCCCATCTCCATTGACATCTCCTCGCAGGATTTGGAAATACTTTATGGTGGCATAGTCATAAG